>JACCRY010000006.1 GCA_013813265.1 Parachlamydiaceae bacterium | reverse complement strand
CCTAAACTTGTCCCTACAATCCATCGTGTAATGGGAATCAAAGCAATGATTAAAATAGCGAATGGTATTGAGCGCCCAATGTTTACTAGGGAACCCAAACTATGATAAAGAAAGCTACTTTCTTTTATCTGTCCCCGATCTGTCATCGTTAAGATGGCCCCCAAAGGTAAACCAATAACAATAGCAATGAAAGCAGCAGCAAAGACCATGTAAATCGTATTCCAGATTTCTATAGGGATCAATTTAAGGGCTAAATGAACATCTTCTGGCGTCATCATTATGCTCCTTTTGATTCATGTATGAGTCCTATGTCCTCACTGTTTATAACAAGCTTTCCATGAGAAAGTGTGGTGACATTCGAACAGATTTTTTTTACAAAATCCATCTGATGAGTAATCGCAATGATCGTTAATCCTAACTTTCTATTAAGTTCTTTAAATAGACTCAGCAGACTTTTCATCGTTTCGTGATCAAGGGCCGAAGTAGCTTCATCGCAAAACAAAATCTTTGGATTATTAGCTAAAGCCCGAGCTATGGCAACTCTTTGCTTCTCACCTCCACTCAAACAACTTGGATAGACATCATACTTGTTTTCAAGATGAACAAGACATAGAAGCTCTTCAATTCGCTGTTGTTGAATCTTGTAGTTAACCCCATGAATTTCCATAGGGTACGCTATATTCTGCCCAACAGTGCGTGAAGGAAAGAGATTGTAGTGCTGAAAAACCATTCCAATGTTTTTGCGGTATGAAATAATCTGTTCCTTTGAAAAAGGGACAATGTCTTCTCCTTCAAAAATAATATTTCCCTGCGATGGTTTTTCAAGTCCTACAAGACAACGCATCAATGTTGATTTGCCTGCACCACTCTTTCCTGTGATGCCATGGATTTCACCCGGCTCTATTGCAAAGCTAATATCGCTTAACACTTGATGCTGTTGAAGGGAAGATGTTGAAGGAGGAAAATGTTTAGAAACTCCTTTAATTTCAATAATAGGCATGACAATCTCCTTATGTATCGTCTCGACAGCTCTTAAGACAGAGATAGTCAGAAACAAAATTAATTTTTAAATGTATTAACCGAATCGATATCGATTAACAACGAAATATGTGTTGAAAATAAAAAAAATCAAATAATTCGAAAGTTACATTCGAACTTATTGTTTAAAATTTTCAGTAGTAAAAAAATGAGTTTAGACAAAAGAAGTTAAAGCCCGCATGGGCATCAACATGAAAAGAGAAAAATGCTGAGATGTATTTGAGGAAGGTCTCATCTGTATCAGGGCATCCTATTTATTCGTTATGTAACGTTCCTGTATTATAGCAAGCTTTTAAATAATACTCAAGTTAAAAAAATTGAAAATAAAAGTTTTACATGTTATTTTTTGTACAATAACATTAGGAAAATACATGCAATATACAATAGAAAAAGTCTCACATCCTTCGCAGCTAGACATGCTTAACTTTGTGAAAGAGCATGAAAAATTTTCACTATTCCTTTTAGGTAACCTTGAAAGTTATGGAGCAACACTCACAAACGCCCCCTTTTCAGGTAATTATAAACTCATTCGTTCTTTTGGTGAGATTGTAGCTGTTTTCAGTCTTACCAGAAAAGGTAGCTTACAAATCGCAGCGACAGTGCTAGAACCTATTTTTCAAACAGTCTTGGAAGCTTGTCAAGAAGAAGCTGTTTTTTTAACAGGTGTCGTGGGCAACTGGAATTTCTGCGGACCATTTTGGTAGGAATGATTAGGGCGGCTGCTTTTTTTATGCATTTTACAGTAAATTAGGTTCATCTAAGTAGCTCGACATTCAATGTCGAGTTTAGCACTAACCAAACGTATCATGAAGCTAGAACAAGGCTCTATAACTTTTAGCTGTTACCAGTAAATAGAATTTATGCGGCAATGAGCCTTAGTTAAATATTGACCAAGGCCAGTAATTTTGATGTAGTTGCCTGTTATTTTAGCAGTTTCTAAACTTTTTTCTATCGTGGAAAAAAAGAGGGTTAGCGCAGGACTACAAAAAATTGTATTTTTGCCATTGTTACTGCTCCAAGAATCTAGTTGAAGAGGCTTCCCTTCGTCGATCATTAGACTATATTCTTCAAAATCACCATTTGCTTTCTCTAATGAATTTAATTTAAAAATTGTTTTAGCTGGCTCTATCTGTAATGATAAATACCCGTCTCCAATATAATTAGAAATAATCAGTTTTTTCGGCATGGTTCAAAATAGGCAAAAAATGGGTAACAAATGACAATCAGAATCCTGTCTACATTCAGACCGGTTTAAAAAATATTAATATAGAAGCAGGTAAGTTTTTTAAGCGACTTTCTTAAACA
>JACCRY010000247.1 GCA_013813265.1 Parachlamydiaceae bacterium | reverse complement strand
CTGACGCACTTCTCTTCTCGGTCGTAGCTATAGCTACGACGTCGTCAAGAATTACATCAGCTGCAACTTTCGCCTAACTGCTGCATTATTTCGAATTTTTTCACAGCCTCTGCGAGACGCAGCAGACTACAAAAAGGACTTTTTGGTTGATTCTTGTTGCTTTTCTGTTATTATCGGTATCAAAAACAAAAAAAGTTAACGATGACTCAACATTCTCCCTATTTAATTGTAGCTTATTATCATCTGGTAAAACTAGATGATCCTGTAGGTGAAGTAAAGCGCCATCGAGCCTTCCTCGCCAAAAAGGATGTACGATGCAGGATTTACCTTTCTGAAACAGGCATCAATTGCCAAATGAGCGGGTCAGTAGCCGCGAGTGAAGAATATATGGCGTGGATTTCCGCACGGCCCGAATTTGGCGGAGCCAAATTCAAAATTGACCCTTACCATACGCATGCTTTTCCAAAAGTGATCATTAAATATCGCAGGCAACTCGTTGCTTTCGATGCTGAAGTTGACTTTTCATTACGTGGCGAGCATGTTGCACCGTCCGAATGGAAATCTATGATGGAAAAAGACGACGGGCATGTCATTCTCGATATACGTAATGACTACGAATGGGAAGTTGGTCGCTTTGATACAACCGAGCGTCCTCCATGCCAAACCTCACGGGGTTTTAAAGAATACGCTAAGGAGCTTAAAGATAAAATTGACCCTAAAAAAACTCCTGTAATGATGTATTGTACAGGTGGGATTCGGTGCGAGTTGTTTTCCTCACTCCTTAAAGCCGATGGCTTTGAGAAAGTTTATCAGCTTGATGGCGGTGTTATTAACTACGGGCATAAAGAAGGCTCTAAGCACTGGAAAGGAAAACTCTTTGTTTTTGATGATCGCATGTCGGCACCGATCAGCGAGGAAAGCACTCCTATTGTTGGAAGTTGTCATTTTTGCAAACAACCGAATGACACTTATTACAACTGCGCCAACATGGATTGCAATGGCCTCTTTCTTTGCTGTCCTGACTGCCTAAAAGAATTTGGCGGATGCTGTCAGCAAGAATGTATGACAGCAGCTCGCGTCCGACCCTACCATCATCAAGACCCCCACAAGCCATTTAGGAAATGGTACACCTATTTTCAGGACAAAAAAAGTGAGGTTAGGTCAGAGACAGAGAGTAGATAGGCTATAGAATCTGTAACTGAACATTCCGATGCCGAGCTGGTACAATGCATAGCTTCATAAAATGGCATCACTTTGAAAAACTAGCTTTTTATGATACGGTGCCCTTTACAAGCCCTTTGCAGCTAGTTAATAAAGGTGATGCCACGCTTTTCATGAAGCTATGCGTCCATTTACAGGATGCAGACAACTTACGCTTAAAAGGTCAAACCTTCTGGAATTCCAGGAATGAACTCAGCTACAGTCATTCGACGCTTGCCCTCAAGCTGAAGCTCAAGAATCTTCAGTCCTTGTGTCTCGCACGCCACCACAATCCCCATTTTATCGCACTTCAATACGGTTCCTGCCAGCCCTGAAGCATCTTCTACAAGAGATGTTCGCATAACTCGAAGACGTTTTTTTTCCCCTTTAACCGTTACATAGCACCAGGCTCCCGGCTCCGGATTCACCCCTCGAATTAGACAATGAAGCTCTTTAGCCGGTTTATGCCAATCTATCTGGCATTCTTCAAGTTCAATTTTCGGAGCAAACGTCACTTGCAATAGATCCTGTGGATTATGATCAGGGATGATCCCTTTTTCATATTCTTCAACAACTTTTAGAAGCGGTTCAATTGAAGCTTCGCATAATTGCTCTTCAAGCTCCCCATAAGTCATCTCACTACTTATTTGAACTTTTGCAACGCGTATGATGTCGCCAGCATCCATTTTTCTGACCATTTGCATGATCGTCACGCCGCTTTCTATTTCACCATTCATGATTGCGCGCTGAATAGGGGCTGCACCTCGATATGTCGGGAGAAGGCTTGCGTGCACATTGATGCACCCCAAAAGCGGCATATCCAGTAGAGACTGCTTGATGATTTCACCATACGCGACCACAATGAATAAATCCGCTTTGAAGGCTTCGAGTGTAGGCAAAAATTCAGCTGTTGAAACGACATCCGGCTGAAAAAGTGGGATTTCCGGAGCAAATTTCAAGGCGAATTCCTTGACGGCAGGACAAAGAAGCTTCTGCGAACGCCCTTGAGGTTTGTCTGGTTTAGTAACAATTGCAGCAATTGTTTTTCCATTTTCTAAAAGTGTTTTAAGCAGTGTTGCTGCAAAGGGTGGCGTTCCAAAAAAAATGATCTTCATTGCATCTCCTAACGTACTAGCATTCTGGAACATTGACGGCTAAACCACCAAGTGAAGTTTCCTTATAAATGGACATCATATTAATCCCCGTCTCACGCATAGTTGCAATCACTTGGTCCAAGGAAACTCGATGAGTGCCATCGCCTTGAAATGCCAAGAGCGATGCATTAATTGCTTTAATGGCACCCATTGTGTTGCGTTCAATACAAGGAATTTGCACCAAGCCCATGACAGGATCGCATGTCAACCCCAGATTATGCTCCATTCCAATTTCTGCTGCATTTTCAATCTGTTCGTTGGACCCACCTAATGCAGCAGTTAATCCCCCGGCTGCCATAGAGCATGCTACTCCGACTTCACCCATACAGCCCATTTCCGCTGCAGAAATGGAAGCTTTCATTTTATAAAGGATGCCGATTGCAGCGGCAGTTAACAAAAACGTGATGATTCCAGCTTCAGAAGGAGATTCAGTCATAGTCATATAGTAACGTAATACTGCTGGAATGACCCCTGATGCGCCGTTAGTTGGCGCAGTGACAACTTTGCTGCCCACCGCATTTTCTTCATTTACTGCCAGGGCCCAAAGGCTCACCCATTCCATGACTTCAGCAACTGGCCGCTTCGCATTCTCTCGACTTGTTAAAACTTTATAAATACCAGCGGCCCGGCGTTTAACTTTTAGACCGCCAGGCAAAATTCCTTCTTGCTGACAACCCATATCAATACAAGCTGACATTACATGCCAAATATTCAGAAGGTCTGACTTAATCTGTTCATATGGACGCCAAGTCTTTTCATTTTCCATCATGAGCTCGGCAATGGTATAATTGTTCTTTTTGCAAAGATCTAAAAGCTCACCGGCACTTTGAAATGGGTAGGGTAATTCATGTTTTAATTCACCAAGGTGCTGATCTTTACTAGCTGCCCGATGATCTACAACAAATCCTCCTCCAACTGAATAAAAAACTTGTGCGCTCAGCTCCTTCCCTCCAAGATCATATAGCGTAAAACGCATTCCATTAGGATGGTACGGAAGTTGTTTGTCATAATGAAAAAGAATGGATTTTTCTTCATCAAACGCAATTTCGTATTTCCCTAAAAGAACAATTTTATGGTTGTGGTCGATTTTCTCAAGCAGTATCTTAATATGAGAGGGATCAATTCCTTCCGGGGTTTCTCCGAGAAGACCAAGGATGGTCGCCATATCTGTCTTGTGCCCTTTACCTGTTAAAGCTAGTGACCCATAAAGATCTACCTTAACATGCGCCGCATGTTGTAGCAAACCTTGCTCTTCACAGTGAAGCATTGCCAATCTAGCAGCGCGCATGGGACCTACGGTATGTGAACTCGAAGGTCCAATTCCTATTGAAAAAAGATTGAATGCGCTAATTGCCATTGAAAGTACTCCCGAAAATAAATTAAGATCTCTTTTTGTAACCTAATGTGGATTAACAATTCAAGAGTTTTAAACAGTTGATTTGTTTTTTTTCAATGATGGAATTTTCTCTGCTTGACTTAAATTGATGCATTATAGACAATGTTGTCATGTCAGCATGCAAATATGTGTAACGCCGATAGTGGGAATAAAGGATAGAATGCTAAGCTATACAATATTTTGGTTATAGTCGAAGTTTCTTGACTGGAAGATAAAGAGAATTATTAATTACCCAATTTTTTATCCGTTGCTTAAAAAGTTTGGTTGACGAATAAAATTCATTACAACAAGAGGATATATTTATGAACGCACTACCGAGTTTAGTAGTTTTTGGCGCTGGCGTCGCCGGTTACCAAGCTGCAGCAGCCAATAAAGGCCTATTAGAAGTTGATATTGAAGGTCATGGCGGATACGTAGCCTATACTGTTGAAGTTATTAAAGATACTGTTAGAAATTCAGCTATCGGTGTTGCTGCTCTTGTAATAGCACATTATGTCGTAGAAGCTGCACCTGTAGTATGGGCAATGTTGCCTGCAGCGCCTGCACCAGTAGCATCTTTTTTTGCTACAGTCTGGGTTGAAGGTTCTGCTTTTATTCTTGGAATGTCATTACCGCAAGTTGCTATCGCTCTAGCTGTAGCTGCTGCTGTTTCTTTGCTTATTGTAGGTTCATATCTTATCTACAAAAAAATTAAAGAAAAAGAAGTTGTAGTATTAGAAGAAGTAGTAATTGATCCAAATGCAAATGCTCAAATTAATCAAATTGAGATTCTTGAAAAAGAAGAAGTGCGTGAAAATGTAAAACAACAAAAGCAAGAGATCATAAGTTCAAGAGCATCTTCTCCAAGTAAAAAAGCTGAGATTGTTGAACAGAAGAAACAAACCACAATTTCAAGAGCAACATCTCCAAATAAATTGACAGAATCCGTGAAAAAAGAAACTACAACTTCAACTGTTGTATCCAATAAAAACACACCTGTTAAATCAACAGCGCTAAATTCACCGAAGAAAATTACTATTGAGAAAAAAGTAGTTGAGCAGAAAATTGAGAAGAATATTGAAAATTCTTCTACAGATTCTGAAGATAAAGGTATTTAGTCTGATATTAGTTTTGGCTTAACTGAAAAAATGGCAGAAATGCCACTTAAAGTTAAAGTGCACTCGATTTTGTTTCAAAAATTGGGTGCACTTTTTATTTTCTTTTTTTCTTAAAAAGAAATTCTTGAAGTAACTGCTTAGAAAAAGGAACGCACTCTACATCTTTTTGCGAGGTAAGTAATTTAAATTTTTCTAGTGAAACCCATAACAATTCTGAATATTCCCCTTTGCTTGCCATTTCTAACTTTTCATTCAATTGATCGCAATCTAAAACTATTTCCATACACACCTCACACCTTCCAGAATCTATTTCTTGAACAAGAGCAAATGGAACCACAGTTTTAACTTGCTTCCTCACTAAGGGTGTTTCTTCTTCCAACTCTAAAAGTGTTTGTCCTAAGAGATTAACTTTTCCCCTCATCACATTAGAAGGCTCTATTCCCCCTGAAGGAACAAGTTCGTAAAAGCCTGGAAACTCTGTTACTCTGTAAGATCGCTTACCCAACAACAATTTTTCCTTTAATAAGCATATACAGCTGATTGAAATAGGCTTAATCTGCAAAAGAGGTTCTAGTTCCGGTGCAGCCAGTTGAGCTATATAAAGTTTATAATCGACAAATTTACCGATCAACTTACCATTTACTAAGGAAACAACACTTAGTAATTTTCCATTGAAAAGAGAACCCTCACTTTTTCGTTGAGCTTCGTTCCAAATTTGCTCAATTGTGGCGAGATCCATTTTTGTAAGGGAAAGAAGAGGTTCATTTTCCACAACTAAAACTTCAAAATCTGGCTCTATACTAGTTATTTGATAATTTGTATTTTCACTTTTTTTCATAATTTAAACATCCATGGAGCTGTTATGGGAACAAGCCTATGCGAGAAATGGACAATTGGACAATAATGGACAATAAAGGACTAGATGGACAATGGAGATAAATATTATTAGGATTTTCTGTGAGCTGGCTGCGGGTGCTAGTGTCATAAAGGAAGGGATGTTACCTCAACATCTAGCGTTAGCGACCAAGGCCTCTGTAGTTAACATTTCTAACCACTGGTTGGCCAAAGTAAAGCCACCCTTTCCATGAAGACAAACACCTCAGCCAACTTTCAGGCCACTATGTCTTTTCCCAAAATTGTCCATAACTATCCATTACTGTCCACTACCGGTAGATTTCATTAAATTAATTTGAGCTCGAACTTCATTCCAGCCACCTTGTTCACTAAATTCAATTACCACAATACCAGCACCTCGGGCACTTGTTATTCCATTCTCCGAATCTTCAATGGCGATTGCCTCATCAGGTAAAACATTCAATTCTCTAAGCGCGCGTTTGTAAGGCGCAGGATCAGGTTTGGAAGGCTCCCCCGAAGAGTAAGCAATTATCTTTTCAAAAACATTCTGCAGAGAGTATTGTTCGAAGAAAGCATGCACGAGTCCGTAAGGAGCTGAAGTTACAAGCGCGAGATGCATTCCGCTCCCCTTCATCTCGTTCAGTACTGCCAAAGCCTCAGGAAAAAGCTCAATTCCTTCTACATATCTTCTAGATATGATTGTAAGATATTCCCTATGCAAGTCTTCTACTGAACCAGGCAAACCATAGCGCCATTTCAGCGTTTTGGTAATTTCTAAAAGGGATGGACCTATAAATTGATTAAACTCAGCTTGTATTGCAAGGACATTATACTGTTGGAGAAAAGCTTGATAACATTTCCATAAAGCAGGAACCGAATTCACTAAAGTTCCGTCGAAATCAACGAGGAGCGCTTTTATATTCATGCGTAATCGCCAAACTGAATGCCTTGACCCGGAGCAATCGCATGCGTTGCACGCTTTCCTTCAATTTCAGGCAAAAATTTAGGATGGAGGCCCAAAGTCTGACGACCGGGTCGTAAGATGGCAATATTTTCTCCTTCTCGGAAAGTGCCTTCTTGAGGAATAGACGAAATGGCTTGAATGCCACGACGTGCAAATTGCCGAAGCTCGAATTCTGAAGGATCGACTTCTTTAATATAACCTCCAGCCATTTGCTCAGCCATGCGTACAGAAGTGACAAGCTGCTTAAGCTCTACAGGAGTGACCGCAAAAGCGTGATCAGGTCCCGGCAAGCGTTTATCGAGGGTGAAATGTTTTTCAATGACAGTGGCTCCTAGGGCTACCGCTGAAACCGGAGCGCAATAAGGATCTTCACTATGATCTGACAACCCGACTTTGACTTGAAATCGGTGTTTCAGCCAGGGCAATATACGCAAGTTCATACTAGCAGGTGTTGCTGGATAGGAAGCGGTACATTGCAAAAGAGTAAGCTCTTCTCCCCCTTCAGCATAAAAAGTTTTGACCGCCCAAGCTATTTCTTCCTCTGTGGAAGCCCCTGTAGAAAGAAATAAGGGCTTCTTGGAATGCGCTGCAAGAGCTAATAAGTGCGGATGATTGAGCTCATAAGAAGCAATTTTATGATGACTCACAAAAGGGTCAACAGCAGCAAAATCCTCTTTGGAAAACGGAGTTGCCATAAAAGCAATTTTCATCTGTTGACATGTTGCATATAGCTCAGCCACCATTTCGTAAGACATAACAAGATCAGAGAATAGAGCGCTCATAGGTTCTTCAATGCCTGATTCTTTTAAATAACTGCTGCTCCCAGCATTTTCAACATAAAGAGTTTCAGGACGAAAAACCTGGAATTTGACCGCATCCGCTTTTGCATCAGCAGCAATTTCAATAAGCCTTTTAGCCATAGCAAGATCACGTTTATAGTTTCCCATGCGCCAGTTGGATCCAGCCTCGGCCACGATATACACAGGATCAACCTTTTCTCCAAGCGGCACTAGATCCGCTAAAAAGTACAGACTTTCAACTTGCTCTCGACTATCAACCCATTTTAGATGGCCTTTAAGCGGCTTATAACCTGCTCGCAAAAAGGCTTTCTGGGAAGTGTGATTAACCTTTTTGACTTCTCCATAAATAGCATCATAGCCTTGCTGTTTAATCCAGGGTTGGATTTCCGTTAAGAGAGCTGATCCAATCCCATGTCCACGGAATTTCGGAGCTACATTAATTGAAACAGTACAGCAACGCCTTCTTTTTCCATCGCCTTCAAAAGCAAAATCTTCACACGGATCAAATGAAAGGAAAGCAACTCGTTCAGATTCCTGACAGGCAAAAATGGGAGGTAAATCAGGGAAGCGAAATTTTTCAGACAAAAATTCTGGGTAGAATTTTTCCCAAACCTTTTCTTCAGAATGATAAGAATTTGCGCGCGTTTCCGGATCATTTCTCCAGTTAAAAATGAGTTCTATATCTTCTTTTATGGGGCGTACAAGTTCAAATCTCATTTTTCCTGATTTGGTTAAGGTTGTATTTTTAGACTTTTGCGAATCCTCTATTTCAGATCGTATTTATTTAAAATCTTCTTGTCAAGGACCCAAAAGCAAGCTGGCTGAACAAAAAGGGCGCACATTAGATTCGTGAATAATATATTTTACTTTTGGGCACTATCAATTTTAAATGAGTCGAAGTGAAAGAGATTGGCCCTTTGTAAAATGACTCATGTATCTAACATTTTCTTTGTGCCTTTGCGTCTTTTGCTGCTTCTCTGTGTTAAAAAAAAATTAATCTGGTAGGCAGACTGCTATCTCTACAAAGTCCAGTCTGCCTGCTTGCTCTTCGTTAAAATTCAATTTAATTCCATAAATATTTGCGTCCTTTGCACCTTTGCTTCTCGTCTTTGCGAGCTGGCACACTTCTTGAATAGTAAGCTTCGTACAGCTATCTATTTAGGAGGTAAGCCATGACGCATAAAGATTATATTATTACATTTTTATTTACCCTCTCTGTAAGTACATCATTTTTTGCTTACGGTGCTGAAGGAACCGTTGTCCGGGCCGCAATCGATATAGGTTCGGGAGCCACTAAACTACGCGTCGCAGAAATTGATCTCAAGACACAAAAAATAGTCAATGTTCTTGAAAGTAAATCCTTTGCTATTCCTTTTCAAGAGCAGCTCTCTAAAACTAATGAAGAAAATTTCGATCGACAGGTTATGGATCTAGGAATAGATGCACTTAAGCAATCTGTAGAAATCGCTAAAAAATACAACGCAGAACAAGTGATCGGCGTTTCAACTGCCGCCTTTCGTAAAGCACAGAATGCCGACGACTATATCGCGGAAATTTATAGTAAAACAGGAGTTAAAGTCTATGTGATCGATCAACATCTTGAAGGGGAACTCGCTTTTCAGGCTGTACGCGCACAATATGGATATGATCCGGAAAAATTGGTTGTTTGGGACATTGGTGGAGGAAGCTTGCAACTTACAACTGTTAATAATCAGGGTCAGTACGAAATTTATAGGAGCCTCGATGCCTCAATTCCTCTTAGAAACTACGTTATTACCAAAATCAAAAAAGAAGATTTAGAGACGAAATCTACTCCAAATCCGTTAAATATTGAACAGCTTTTAAAAACTCAATTTCATGCAATCAGGTTAGCGCAAAAAGTTGATCAGGTTTTTAAAGACAAAATCCAAAATCCTTCAACAGAAATAGTGGGTGTTGGAAATATTTTTGGATACCAAGTAGCTAAGATTGCAGGAGGTCCAACGGTCACACAAGAGCAAATGGTTGCTGCTGTAGCTGATCTAGCACATAAAAGTGACGAACATATTGGGGGAGAATACGCTAATGTGCATGTAACAAATGCGATTCTTGTTTTAGGATTTATGGAGGGCCTATCAATATCTAATATGCATGTTGCCGATATTAATCCTGCAGACGGAGCGTTCTTCTATAAGCCATTTTGGCCTCAAGACCGCTTTGTGCCATTTGCAGCTTCAGATACACAACAACAACAGCAACGACAAATCAAACCACCACAACAACAATATCAGCAACGGCAAGCACAACGACAAGAGCAACAGCGAGTTTGGCAAGTAGAATACCGTGGTTTGGAGAGACGACCTCAACAAGCCCCTTTCTTCCCTCACTGTGGTTGCTAAATTTTGATAAAAATGCATATATAATTGTACCCATGTTCGAAGAAAACATTCGTCATGGGGAAATTTCTTTAACATGGGGAGAAAAAATATTAAGTTAACTGCAGAGCCGCAAAGAGCGTAGAGGTATCGCAAAGTTTTTTAAACAATAGTAAGCACAACAGTTTTTACTTTTTTATAATTAGTTTCACTGCACTTCCTCTGCGCTCTTTGTGGCTCTGCGGTAAATTTTGTTTTGCTACCCTCCTGCCACTATCAAAGCTTATGCCAGTAAACGCTTCCAATTTTTCTCATCTTTGCTATTGCATTTATACATGTAATAATATATAATCCTTTTATAACGATACGAATCGATTGATAATTTTTATAATTTGATCAATCCTAAATAAGGCTAGGAGTTAATATTATGAGTACTATTGGATTTTATGAACCTGTATATATTGTCCCTTTACCCAAGACAGCGGCTAACACCCCAGCAATTATTTGGACGCCTATTATTGATAATAGTTTTTTTCAATTCCGGTTTAACAAAGCAAGATGGAAGGAAGGTTGGGACACAACCTGTATCCGTATCGTAAATACAGCTGAATTTATCTTTGATTTTGCTACAGTTGAATCTTTCTTCGATTTTGACAAAAACAAAAAAAGTGCTGCATACAGCATTACTCCACAGATGATAGGAAAACCAAGATCCATTTATAACTATGATGGAGATAATTCCCGAGGTTGGAAAGTCTTACAAATTATTTCAATTGTTGCTCTCGTTATATTATTCCCTATAGGTATTCCTCTTGCCATCGCGCTTTTTTGCATTAAAGATCATCATCGTGAAAAGGTAGATCCATTCGCCCGTGATGAAGAAAAGAATTTAGCAATAAAAACGAATGAAGCTAGGGATAATTCGTTATCCGACCCAATTAAATACCATTTAGATGTTTATGCATGTTATTTGAAAGATGTAATACTTCAACGTTTTGAAATTCCCGAAAATAAATTCTCTAAATCATTTGATGACATTGAAAATTGTAGAATAAATGTTGCAGCTTCTTTTAAGGAAATCGAAAATTGCAAAAAAACAATTGCCACTTCTCTCGAGGAAATCGTACGCTGCGAAAATGAAATTGCCACTCAAGAAAAAGAAACGCGTGCTGCTATAAGTGTAAAAAAAGAACCGGTTAAAAAGGGCACGCTTCAAAATATAGGCAAGAACAGAAGACCCCCTGTAATTCCTACAAAAAAGAAAATAGATCCGCAAGTAACGATTGACGAACTTATAAGAAAGATTGAAGAATTAGAAACAACGATTGGAGAGCGAGAAGAAGAAATTCATTTTACAATTTCTGGTCTTAAAGAGCGTATATTTGTATCTTTAAAAAATGCAATAGCAAATAAGATGGGTGAGAAATTAATAAAAATTAATGACTCGACCTTAAATTTAAAAAATTCAGAAATTAAAGCTGAACAATCAAAAATACTAAAAACGTCAAAAGAGAATAAAGCTGAACTTTTAGCGTTACGCACTATATTTTCACAACTTTTAGAAGGAGAATCACAACTCGATATTCTTAAAGAAGAGCCTAAAGCACAATTAAATATTTTAGGAGAAGAACCTAAAGCTTCTAAGCAGCTTGAAAGGGTTTGTTCTGAACACGAACAATTACTTAATCAAACTATAGAAATTATTGATCAAATCTTAAAAGAAGAAGAGAACGTTGCTATCGACCTAGCTAAAACCCTTTTTGGGAATGAGCTTATTAAGCAAGGCGGCAAACTAGTTCGAATTCCCAAAAATGGTAGTTGCCTCTTTTTATCTCTTGTGCACTCTAAGGAACTAAAAGCAAATAAAGAAATGTGGAATAATGAGGCTTCTATACTGAGAAAAGGCCTTGTTCAGTCACTCCGAGAAAAACTTGAAAATGCTTTACCTTTGGGTGGTGAAGGCTTTATGGAAGATCCTGGTTTTATTTTAAAGTCCAAAATCCAGCTTGAAATGGATGATCGAAATCATCTTGCCGGATACCCAGAAGACTTTAAAAAGAAAATCCAGAAGGGCGGTGCAAGTTTTATTGAATCTGAGAAAAATGGTGAGGGTTGGAGAGCTTATTTAGACTCACTTGAGAAAGAAACCACATTTGCTGGCCAGATTGAACTTTCGGAACTTCCAGAACTTCTTCAAGCAAATATTCATGTATACGTACCAAAACTTAATGAAGTTCCTATCATAAGAGATGAGGATGGCAGGTTATATGTCTTCTGCCCTAAGTTTGCTGACGAAAATTGCAAAGACTATGTTTTCTCACGTGAAGACCGTATTAATTGGGTTGAATCTCATAAAACTGAGGGTAAGATTCTTCCGACATATTCGATCCCAGAAGAACAATCTTACGATCATGACATTCACGTAATTTTACGCAAAAATCATTATGACCTCTATTTACCTGATCAATCTTAACGAATAATCCTTGGTATATAGCCTGTAGATGCTTTTGGAGAGCGTAGACTTGTCTCCGCTTTGTACTTGTCGCATATGCGTTAAACTAGGTGTTATAGGGCTGAGGATGCCGTCCTTACCGGACTCTTAAAGACGACTCATTCAACCCAGGCCTTCGTGTCGGATATCGCTCGCGACTTGCGACCTGGGCTATGTTATACCGGTCTTACAGACCTAAGGGCTTAGTTATTCTCATTCATTCTAGTATACCCAAGGCCTGAAAGGCCGACATAACATAGCCCATGTCGCAGTCGCGAGCGTAGCGAGACACGCAGGCCTGGGCTAACAAAAAATGGAGTTCAGAGTCCTGTAAGGACGGCATCCTATGGTTTATAGTCCTTAGCTTAACGCTTATGCTACAAGTCAAGTGCGAACAAAGCGAGGACAAAACTTCTGCACTCTAAAGTAATCGGTGACAATATTCTCAAGGACTCACTTTACAGAATGTTAGAGCCCTGAATAAGTTCAATTTAATCCTTTCCCGCCAGTAATTCCCGCTGACAGGAAATAGCCTCTGAGGTGAATGTAGAGGAGGAGTGTGCTTATAGGGGTAGGAATGGCACTTGCCACCCCTCCCTCCGAACCGCACGGGCGCTATTAACGCATACGGCTCTCCAGTCGATTGTTTCCTCATCGGGACTGACACGCTAAATATTGCCTTTGGA
>JACCRY010000225.1 GCA_013813265.1 Parachlamydiaceae bacterium | reverse complement strand
TTTAAGAGATGAAGTTTATCAACTAGTGAATGCTTAAAGTACGAAGATTGTCGGTGAGCCGTCAACTGGAAATCAGTGTAACCGGTTCGACGAGGGAGGCGGATTAATCTCCGCCTCTACTCTAACGGTAAAATTTTGATTCGCGCTATAAGGTAGCAGCACATCCATAACTTTTGCTTCTTCCTCACTCGCGTCTTTCTCCCTCAACTTCGCCTTGATTTTATAGGCTATTTAGTTTATCATAACTTTTTACAAGTGGATAATAGATGTCACATCAAGGAAGTATTGGAATTATTCCAGCGCGGTACGCCAGCAGCCGATTTCCGGGGAAACCTTTGGTAATGATTTTGGGGAAGACTCTCTTACAGCGTACCTATGAAAACGCTTTGCGCTGTACTTCTTTAAAACATCTCGTTGTGGCCACAGATGATGAACGGATATTTTCGCATGTGAAGGGTTTTGGTGGCAACGTCCTTATGACTTCTATTGACTGTGAAAATGGTACCGAACGACTAGCTGAAGTCTATAAGCTCAATCCTTATCTTCGAAGTGACATTGTCATCAATATCCAAGGAGATGAGCCTTGTGTAGAGCCAGAGACAATTGATGCGGTAATTTCGATTTTGAGTGCAGATCCTAGAGCCTCCATGTCTACTGCCGCAGTTCTTTTGAAGAGCCGTGAAGAAGCATTTAATCCTGCAGTCGTAAAATGCACCATCGATACATGTCAAAATGCTCTTTACTTTAGCCGCTCATTGATTCCGGCCAATAAGACAGGGGACTATTGCAGCAAAACCTCTTACTTTAGACATATAGGAATTTACGGTTATCGCTCAGATTTTTTGCTGGAATATGTACGGTTGCCTAAAACACCCTTACAGATCATCGAAGATCTTGAGCAACTTAAAGCATTAGAACATGGACATCGTATCAAAGTTGCCTTCGTTGAAGAGGCCTCCATCGGTGTGGACACCCCAGAAGATATAAAAGAGATAGAGAAATTATTATGCAAACAAAATACATATTTATAACGGGCGGAGTGTGTTCCTCCCTAGGAAAAGGACTCACTGCAGCATCTATAGGGATGTTGTTAGAAAAAAAGGGCTTTAAAATAGCGATGCTGAAATGCGATCCCTATTTAAATGTAGATCCTGGAACTATGAATCCTTATCAGCATGGTGAAGTGTATGTAACCGATGATGGAGGAGAGACAGACCTCGACCTAGGGCACTATTACCGTTATACTGATTCTCCGCTTTCCGCAGCATCTAACATTACTTCTGGACAGATTTACAATGCGGTCATTAGACGTGAACGTGAAGGCGGTTATCTTGGAAAAACAGTACAAGTTATCCCTCATATCACGGACGAAATCAAGCAGAAAATCTTCTTGGTCTCCAAACAATTTGAAGGGATAGATATCGTTCTGGTTGAGATTGGAGGTACTATTGGGGATATCGAATCGCTTCCTTTCTTAGAAGCAATACGCCAATTCCGCTACGATCATCCAGGTGATTGTATGAACATTCACTTGACTTATGTTCCCTACCTTAAATCTGCAGGTGAAGTAAAGACGAAGCCCTCACAACATTCTGCACAAGTCTTACGTGAAATCGGAATTTTTCCCGATATGATCTTATGTCGCTGTGAATCGAAGCTATCAGATGAAGTCAAAGACAAAATTAGCCTTTTCTGTAACGTTCCTCGACAGTTTGTTATGGAAGAAGTCGACGTTGAATATAGCATCTACGAAGTTCCTTTAGAGCTTCATGCACAAAATGTCGATGGGATGATCTGCCAAAAGTTTGGTCTTGCCGACCGACCGATCGATTTAAGCGAATGGACAAAGTTGATAGATACGATTAAAAAACCTAAAGGCTCTGTAACCATCGGGATTATAGGTAAGTATGTTGACCATCAAGATTCTTATAAGTCGGTTTTAGAGGCTTTGGACCATGCAGCTCTTTCGCAAGGATACCAGCTTGAAATAAAGCGTTTTGAGGCAGATAAAATTATCGATAATGGCTCTGTAGAAAAGGCAATTGAAGGGTGCGATGGATATTTAGTTCCTGGGGGTTTTGGTGAACGTGGCTGGATGGGAAAAATATTAACTGCAAAATATTGTAGAGAGAAAAAACGTCCTTTTTTTGGAATTTGTTTAGGAATGCAAGTCATGGCAGTAGAATTTGCTCGCCATGTTTTAGGGCTAACGGAAGCTAATTCCACCGAGATCGATAGTTATACGAAAGAACCTGTGATTTCTTTGTTGAGCGAACAGAGAACAGTTCAAGACCTAGGTGGGACGATGCGGTTGGGAGCTTATGCTTGTGAGCTCTTAAAGGGTTCTAAGGCTTATGCAGCCTATGGCTCAAAAGTTATTAGCGAAAGACACCGTCATCGTTATGAATTTAACAGCAAATATCGTGAAGAGATGGAGAAAAATAACTTTATCTTTACGGGTCAGTTAGAAAATGGGTCTCTTTGTGAAATTGCTGAAATAAAGGATCATCCTTGGATGCTAGGCGTGCAATTCCATCCTGAGTTTAAATCCAAGCCAACTAAAGCCCACCCGCTTTTTCGTGACTTCATCAAAGCAAGTATTGCGAATCGGATGAATCCAGCATGAACGAAAAAGAAGTGTCCTGTGCCAAGCCAATTCCCACACGCATAATTGCGATCGATTATGGAATGGCCAGGATAGGGCTTGCCGTCTCTGATGAAATGAAAATCATCAGTACTCCAATGGTGACATTCCCTGCAGAAAAAAAGGCTGAACTAACAGTTGCGAAACTTGTGGCTACATTACGTCAGCATGAGCAGCAGAATCGTTATAAAATTGAAGTGATTGTCATGGGCTTCCCACTTTTAATGAGTGGTAAAAAAGGGCTTTTGGCTGATGAAGTCACCCATTTTGCAGCTTTGCTTAAAGAAGCGATGGACTTACCCGTTATTACTTGGGATGAGAGATTGACTTCAGTTCAAGCGGATCGTTCGTTGCGCGAAGGAAATTTTTCGCGCAAGAAACGTTCGCAAAAGGTCGATGGCGTTGCCGCGATGATCATTTTGCAAAACTACTTAGATTTTAGAACACGCATTTAACTATTTCTTTGCACCTTTGCTGCTTTATGTTAAATCTGCTTCGAATAAAACTTCTTTATCCTGGTTTTAACCTCTAATTCTATGTGAGGAACTAGCTTTTTTTTGCTAAATCGAGGCAATCTCCATGACACCCTTATCAGAAAATAATGTATCTTTTTTTTGAAACACTGAGGGACGGGGAACACAGAGAACCCAGAGAGGGTCACAGAGGTGGAAAATATTATGTCTCTTAAGTTCTTTCTTTCTGTGTCCCTCCGTTCCTCTGTGTTTCAAAAAATAATACGTTATTTTCGGATAAGGGAGTTATAGGGAATTTGAGAAATAGAATAGGTTAATGACGCTTACGTTCCGATGATAGCAACAAAAGTAAACTATTTTAATATTTAACTTTATAAACATCTTATTGCTCTTATTGCTTAGTATTTAATGCCAAGGAATTTCAAAATCCAAATTTAATTATTAAATCTAAATTATTTATTACGAATTTACTTGAGAAAAATTAGTATAAATGTTATAATTATTTTTTAATCATCCTTTAATGGGGTTTTATGGTAATATCTCTTAATCCTAAAAATTATACAATTGAAAATGCGCTAACATGGGGATATTTTGGTGAACATTGTAAAAAAGCATTTATTGAAAAAAATGTATCTTTAGGTGTTCGTTTCACCCACGGCATGATCGCCGTTTTAGAACTTTTACCTATAATAAGTCAGATTGTATCCTTGTTTGAAAAATGTATTTTTGATGTTTGGCAGCTAAATATTTTTAAATCTACTATTGATAAACCTATAACAATTGTTATCAAATCACCAATAAAATATTTAAATATTGATTTTTTTACAAATATTATTTCACTTTTATCTCTTAAAAATATTGGTGCTCTAACTCAAATAGACCAGTTCTTTTCTAACATCTTAAAGGATAAAGATCTATGGAAGTCAATTGCTTTAAATCAAAAAATTCAACTTGATTGTTCTAAAATGCATCCCCGAGAACAGGTTAAAAATAATGAAGAATGGATGTATCAAATTATTTCTAATTTGAAAGGTAAGGTGGGGGAAACCAAAGTTAACTTTTTAAATAAAACTGAAGAACAGATTGAAAAAGTCGGTGGAATTTGTTTAATTGATGAAGAGACATTTGATTTACAGTTTCCTTATACGGGTGTGGCTGTTCAGAAAGATAATGGAAATTATTTTCTTCATTTTTGTACTGGATATCGTGGGGTCACTAATTCTTTTAGCTTAAAGGATTTTGATAATTTTATGCCTACAGTGATTAAAAGACTTATTAAGTATAAAATTACTCCCAACAAACTATCATTTAATAGCAGAAGTTGTGAAGTTACCTTTAAAAACTTTTTCAAATGGCAAAGAAACCATCAAAAATCTTAAATCATTAAATAAGTTAGGAAATATTCTTTTTAGCCCTATGAGTTGTGAAACCTTTTAGTTAGTGGAATGCGAAATCTATTCAAGGGCTACCATGAAGAAATGATAGGGAGATCTGTTTGAATTTTTGAAAATCCATTTAGCACACAAGGCTTTCCTTTCTTGGACACCATTAAAATTAAATATTGACAGAATTAGGGGGTGCTCGTTATTTCTGAGTGCATAACTCAAAACTTTTTTAGGAGGATGCTTTGGAAACCAATAAAAAAAATATGGACCTTGTAATAAGGCTTTTTACTGATATTTATTCTGAGGGAGATATTTCTCACTTAGGTCAATTTTTTACTACCGATATGAAGTTACGAGATCCTGCACAGCCAAATTTTAATGGAGGTCTTCAACAATATAAAACAGTAGAAACTCAGTATAAAAATGCATTCCCTACAAGATCGATGCACATTGATCAAATGTTCAGTTCAGGGGATAGTATTATTGTTTATTGGACCTGCAAAGGGATTCAAAAGGGAACGTTTATGGACATTCCTGCAACGGGTAAAAATTTTACGATCCACGGTATTTCTATTTACCGCTTTAAAGGAGATAAAATTTCAGAAATTTCACAATCTTGGGATCGTTTGGGTCTTCTAGAGCAGCTTGGAGTATTACATGCTATGCACCAATAATTCTCTTAAAGCATAACATTTCGTTTTTCTACTACAAAAGCATAGAGAATAGTGACTGTAAAAGAGTTCAAAGGATAATAAGTATTTTCAATTTTATTGTTCATTTATGCTTTTGTCTCGACAATGTGGGTTTTTCTACACTGAATTAAGCAAGTCTGAAACGATATTCCTGGTTGATATCCGCATGGGCCCCCACAAAAATCACCTTAACTTTCAGATATCTGTTCTTCTCATCGCAAGCTTATTTGACCTCTTGCAAATATATTTCCATTCTAAGACAATTTACGAAGTGCGAATAAAAAAAATCCAGAAGAGTAACCTATGAATTTATTACATGCTGCTAGTTTAGATTACATGAACCGTCAACGTAGAGCAGCAGAACCATGTGTCATGGTTATCTTTGGTGCGACAGGTGATCTGACAAGTCGTAAATTGTTTCCCGCTCTTTATAATTTAGCTCTTGATGGGCAGCTTCCTGAACATTTTGCGTGTATTGCATTCGCGCGTCGCGAAAAAAGCGATGAAGAATTCCGTGCAGAAATGCTGAAAGCAGTGAATGAATTTTCGCGTACAAAGCCTGTTGATAAAGCGTTATGGGATGCTTTTAGTGCGAAAATATTTTACCATAAATCTGATTTCCACGAAGATGCAGGCTATGAGAGTTTGCAAAAACGCTTAAAGGAGCTCGATTCTCAATTTGGCACGAAAGGTAATCGACTTTATTATCTTTCTACTCAACCTAGTTTTTTTCCATTGGTTACAGAAAAACTAAAGGAGCATCACCTACTTTATCCCTATTCACGCGCGCATGACAGCCAATGGTCGCGTGTTATTATTGAAAAGCCTTTTGGACACGATCTAAATTCGGCAATACAGCTCCAACAAGATATTTCAGTAGAACTCGATGAAAATCAGATTTTTCGAATCGATCACTATCTTGGTAAAGAGACTGTACAAAACCTTTTGCTCTTCCGTTTTAGTAATCCTTTTTTTGAAGCTAATTGGAATAATCGCTATGTAGACCATATTCAGATCACTGTTAGTGAGGAAATTGGTGTGGGCACGAGAGGAAAGTTCTGGGAAGAAGCAGGCATGCTGCGCGATATTGTACAAAATCACATGATGCAGTTGCTTTCTTTAGTTGCAATGGAACCTCCTACAAGTCTAAATGCTGATGCTATTCGCAATGAAAAAGTCAAAGTTGTCGAATCAATTCGTCCATTTCCGCTGGATCAGATCGATAACTATGCTGTGCGTGGGCAATACGGGGAAGGAAAAATCAATGGGGAGCATGTAAAGGCTTATAGACAAGAGGAAAATGTAGATCCTCAGTCCGATGTAGAAACATTCTTGGCTCTTGAGCTTTATATCGATAACTGGCGCTGGTCAGGAGTCCCTTTTTATCTTCGGGCTGGTAAAAGACTTCCTCGTCGAACGACAGAAATTGTTGTGGTCTTCAAAGAGGTGCCAGGATTTTTATTTGAAACTCAAGAAAGAAAAGTAGAACCGAATGTTTTGGTGATCAGGATTCAACCTAATGAGGGAATCTCACTTAAAATGAATTGCAAAACGCCAGGAAATGCTACATTACAGCCTGTAAAAATGGATTTCCAATATGGAAGCTACTTTAATGCGACGCCTCCGGAAGCGTATGAGCGGCTTATTTGCGACTGCATGAATGGAGATAATACCCTTTTTGCACGTGTGGATGAAGTGATCGCTTCTTGGCGTCTATTGACTCCTGTTTTAGAAAAATGGGAAAACGAAACACCCCTGATCTTCCCTAACTACATATCTGGAACTTGGGGACCTAAAGATGCAGACGGACTTTTAATGCGCAACGGCCACCATTGGTTTCAGGATACAATATGAATAATCAGCCAGAAATATTCCCTTGTGATGAACGCCGCGACTTAATCATTGCCGGCAATCGGGAAGGAACCTTTCAATTTTGTGCTATGCACTTTATGGAAATAGCAAATAAAGCGATTAAGGAACATGGGTTTTTCTCTGTCGCTCTTTCTGGTGGTAGCACGCCAAAAGGGATTTTTTCTTTACTCGCTTCACCTGAATATAGCTCGAAAATAGAGTGGAGTAAAGTTTTGCTTTTCTGGAGCGATGAGCGGTCAGTGTCCTCTGATAGCCCTGATAGTAATTATCATATGGCTATGAATGCAGGTTTTGATAAGTTGGGTATTCTTAAAGAAAACGTCTTTCGTATGGTAGCTGAAACAGAAATCGAAGAAAATGCACAACGATATGAGCAAATCATCTTGGAAAAGTTGCCTGGAGCCAGTTTTGATCTAGTAATGCTGGGAATGGGAGATGATGGGCATACTGCTTCTTTATTTCCACATACCAAAGGTTTGCATGTTCAAAAAAAACTCGTTACAGCTAATTACATTCCCTCACAGCAAACTTGGCGCCTTTCCTTGACCTTCGACTGTATCAATGCTGCTAAGGCAATTGCCATCTATGTGATAGGTAAAGGAAAACAGCAAAAACTGAAAGAAGTTTTTACCCATTCTTACGATCCCGAACAGCTTCCTATCCAGAAAATCGGGACTCAAGAGCATCGCGCTCTCTGGATTTTAGATCTAGAAGCTGCAGAAGCCCTCCTTACCATTTTAGGAAATAGCTTAAATGAACAAGAGTAATAGCTCTTTTAAAGCAACCTTGCTTTCAAGTTTAGGGGCGGGTTTTGAGTATTATGATTTTATCATATATGGGATGATGGCAGAGTTTCTCAGTACTCTGTTCTTTGCAAACGATGAACCTTGGATTGGAACTCTCAAGGCTTTTGCTCTTTTTGCTGTAGGCTACCTAGCACGGCCTTTTGGAGGCATTTTTTTTGGCATGGTTGCAGATACTTTTGGTCGAAAAAGAGTCTTTATTTCGGTAATGCTTTTGATGGCCGTTGCTACTTTTAGCATTGGGCTCCTTCCTACATATCAAAAAATGGGCGGTATAGCTTCTTTATTATTGGTCTTTTTACGCATACTTCAAGGCCTTTCATTTGGTGCAGAGCTCCCTGGTGCCATTACAGTCGCTTGTGAATATTCTGCAAAGAATAGAAGAGGTGGAAATTCTGGGATTGTGATTGCAAGTACAAGCATTGGGGCAATGGTCGCATCACTCATCCTTTTTGTGCTAACGGGAGTGATGACAAACGGACAGATTTTGAACTGGGGTTGGCGCATTCCATTTCTTTTAGGAGGTATTCTTGCGGTAGCTAATTACTTTATTCGGAAGCATCTGCAAGAGACTCCCGAATTTATAGAAGCGCAGAAATTTAGGCCCCTTAAAAAAGACTTTATGGAACCTCTTTTTTGCCTTTTAAAGCAGTACAGAATAGAATTGCTTCAAGGGATCGGAATGACGGTTTTTCTTTCAAGTTTAGTGATCCAGGTCCTTTATTTTCCTACTTTACTCAAAGCCCATTTTGGGTACAGTTCTTCGGATATCTATCTGGCAATGTTGTGCAGTATGATTTGGTCGGCATTAACGCTCCCTCTTTGTGGTCTTCTTTCAGACAGCATTGGCAAAAGAGAATTGTTTAAAAGGACAGCTATAGTGTACATACTAGGGGTATTTCCTCTTTTTTCTATTTTAGATCTGCACACATTTAGCAGCCTGCTGTTTTTTATGTGTGTGTATCAGACATTCATTTCTTTTGCGAGTGTCTGCTACTTTCCTATTCTAGTAGAAATTTTTCCAACAAATATTCGTTATACAGGTGTTGCAGCATGCTATAATATCACATACTCTTTGATGTCGACACTCCCTCTTTTGTTAACGGCTTTAATTCGCTATAGCGAGACTCCGCTGAGTCTTGTTTGGGTTGCCATCACATGCGCTACAGTGACTTGCATTGCTCTTTTTAGTCGCCAGCCCATTCATGTTGTTCCTGTTGAATTTTTAGGTACAATTCCATAGGCCTCTATAATACCTCCTTCCCCTAATGCATTATTTTTGTGTCATTTGTTTTGTGGTACTGTGGAAGGAGAAGGAGTTATTAATTACAGAAGAAGGTTAGATGCAAATAACAATAAGGCTGCCGTTTGGCAAACCTTTGCACCAGGGGGATCGAGCGTTCTTTGTAGTACGTGTATGGCCAAAGAAGAAGAATGGTGCCCTTATACTGTACTCTCAATGTCAGAAAAGGCCTCGGAGCCGTTAGTAGCTGTAGTAGCTAACAATCAAGATATATCGGTTGTCGCAACTTGGAAAGAAGTTAATGCAGGAATTACAAGCCTTTACGGTGCTATGCGGGTGAATCAAACAACTGGATGGTCAAGTCCTATAAGAATTTCATTAGAACTTGAAGATGTGCAAAATCAGATCAGCCTGCAAATAAGTAGTAAAGGGACAATTATGGCAGCTTGGAGTTCTTTAAACTCAAAGAATCAAGAAAGTGGACGCCAAGCAAGTGCACAAATGGGGCCCTCTAATACATGGAATTTACCTGTTAGTTTACCTCCTGATAATTCTTAAGAAAAATGCCCAATCAAATTTATGGGATAATAAAATTTTGACCAGCAGCAATAATGATCGGGTAAAGCATGTAATTGACATTCCCCCCAGTGGTCGTATTAGGAACAATGTACGATCTCTCTGAGATACTTATTGGATAACCTGCCGGTATGAGAGAAGTTCCCATTAAATCAATGCAGTATTTGCTCGCCGCAGCAATTGTTGGATTAGAAATATTCCTAGTTAACGGAGAAACATATAAACGCTCTATCTCTTTCTGTAACTGTACACAAGAAGGGGGGATCTTAATGCCAAGAGCTTCCAATACAGCTTTTGCTGACCCTGTAAGATTACCTTTATTAAAACCTACAGCCTTAAGATTAGTTTGCGATGAATTTGCTACTCCGGAAGAATTGATGGAATCGTAGATATCTATAGATATATAACTGCTATTGTTTAAAACAGTGTGGTCCACCCCAACAATAAAAGCTGTTTCTTGGGCACCTAATGTTTTTAATGTTATCGTTGCGTTTGAGCTGTGGTTATCGCCTTCACAACGCAAACCATATTGAATTCCATAAGCACCGATTAAACCTTTATACGGAATTCCTTCAAGATTGTCTTTAGTTACTATGATGGATTGTCTAGCTAATGCGGTTGAAGATTGCATTTTTTCTAGGTAGGATTGTAATAACTTGGAAAGTTGTTGTAAGGCAGTTTTAAGATTTGGCGAAAAATGTGTCTCGTTGTAGTTTATAGAATGGGCCGTGTATGCATTTTCTCCAAATCTAATTACTGATGAATCACTATGAGTCACTTTGTAAACAAGAACATTTTTGCTAAGGTTGTCAGTCCATTGATTTGCATCGGAGGTGGATTTAGGGGCAGCATATCTAATGAGTGTTGTCAAATCATCTGCTGACCGTGTAACCCCTGTGATTACATTTGAGCCAATAGGTTCTACATAGATAGATTTTTTATTTATCCCATACGATTCAGCTTTTCTTGTTAAGGCCCGAGCAAGGTTTCTATTAGAAGTCGTAATGTACACGACAACCGTCCCATCCCATGGCTGCGCTCCATATTGATTCTGTACGACCATATTATTGACATCGTTACCAATGCTTCCAAAGATCTCATAGCGTTTTGGGTCGGGTGATTTAGTACGAGGATACGGAGGAGTTATTCCAACATAATGATTGCTGTTTCTGGTAAATACATAACTTTGGTAGCCAAAATAAGCTGCTTTAGGTGGATATGAGACGATTGTGACCAAGGCTTCATTATCGCTCAACCTATAAATAATATTTGCCGTAGAGTTATTTGGACCAGGTGTTGTTAAAGCTGTTGCATAGAAGGGGTCAACATATCTGTGATTTACAGGTGGTTGAGGGATGATATAAGTGGTAGCAGGATTCTCGCCAAAACAGCTTCCAAATATGGAGACAAATAAAGGACGTTCACTTTTTTTTAATAAGTAGGCGTTTCCCTGAGTCACTTCATATGTAGGATTTAAAGTTGTGATCCAATTTGCATAATCATCAATCGATTGATTTTGATTGTCGCTGTACACGTACTTGTCAGCACTTAATAAAATTATCAGGCTCAGAATAATTGTTCTCATATGATCTCCATAGGGTGATGAGATCAACAATTAGGAAAACACCAGTATAAGTTGATTCTCCTTTGCAAAACTCCACAGCCAATGATAACATACGCTATAAAGAGATCAATCCTTTTTTGATATTTTTTAAGCTAAGGTTTTAAGAGCATGCAGCTTAAAGGGATGTGCGAGCTGGTCCGCATATAGTGAAAGAAGATGAGGATAAAAAATGGAATGTTCTAATGTATCCAGTATTGCTAGCACTAGGCACTTTAAAGAAATTGACACTCTATCTCTTAATAATACGTTTATAGGGCAGTTTAATATTAAATCGATAGATAAGGGTGTAGTCGCATTGACTGAAAAGGTGGAAAATGTCTTTCAAACTGCAAATAAAGAACATCTATGTGTTTCTGAATTTTGTGTTCATGACGATCACTTTGAAGTGTGTTTTCCAAGCGCAGGATATGCAGTGAAAGTAATGGATCGTTCTTGCAGGAAACCATTTGAAGAAGAAGTTATAGGGCTCCCTGCAAAAGATCCTTATCTATCTTACAGGCCAAAATTTGAATTGGCTCCAGATCGCAAAAGCTATTTATCCATTAATGCCTTACAAGAAGACTACCTTCCTTTTCATTACGCAATTTTGGAACCAGATTCTGATCTCTATTTTGTTCTGCGCGAATTTCGTGACAATAAAGATGGAGGGGATATTAATCAAATTGATGCAGACGGCAATAATGCTTTACATATGGCTTGTCTATCAAAGAAGTGGGATTTAGTTTTTGATTTAATTGATTCTGGATGTAATCCTGCCCAACGTAATGGGTTTGGTGACTCACCATTGGATATTTTATCTAGGAATGAAGAGATGGAAGATGAGCTGTTTATTTCCATTTTGGAAAAACTTCCAGATATTACCGTGGCCAACACAGTGCTCCACAACACCCTTAGCACAACAATTGCAGACTATTTATTAGAGAAGCATATTTCAATTGATACACTGAATGCAAATGGGCATACACCGCTGATAGCAGCTATAAAGAATAGTACGAGGCAGGCGAAATCAGGGGGAGCTTGTTATGACTATATTGAGCATCTTTGCAAAAATAATGGTGATTTAAAACTTGGGCTTCCCTTCCATCAGATCGTCATGAAACATGATAACCTCGATTTTTTTGAATTGCTGATGGAATATGGGGGTAATATCAATCAAGTTGATAGAAATGGGGATAATGCTTTAATGCTTGCTTGCGAAGCAATCCCTATCTATCAAGAAAAAGATGTAAAAAAGGATGAAGGAAAAGATGAATACAATCTAAGTATTCTGTTCAATAAATATCAGATCTTTATCGAAGATCTTTTGGAATTTGGCTGTGACTTTATTACACCGAATAAATTTGGCATAATTCCTCTGGTAACCATTGCTGAAAATCAATTTATTTCGAATGCAATGATGCTTTTCCTTCTTAAGCAAGATATAAAGAAAATTAAGGCAAGGGAGTCCGACACAGAAAAATCTGTTAATGCCGTTAAAAAATTTCTGACTCCATTATTGCCGATCATGCACATTACTCAATGTGAGGAAATCATTAATCTCTTTTTAGGCGAAGGTTTTTCGATTGATTCTTTTGATAAGACTGGAAGATCCCTGCTTTTCTCTGCTGTAGAGGGGGTAGATATTCTTCTAGCGCAATACCTTATTGATAACGGGGCCGATCCATCTCTTGTAAATCCCAATACCACGACTCAAATTACTAAAAATTTAAAAAATTGCTCTCCTATTTCGCCTCTTACTCTTTTATGTCAGAAGATAGCTACCCACTTAACTGATGTTATTACTGACAACACTTTGTGTTATGTCGAGGAAAACACGCTTGTGCAGCCTTGTACGATTTATAAGGATCCTCTTGATAATCAACTTTTCTCAGTCATAACTGAACTTATCTCTCAGATTGATGAGACAAAATTGAAAGGCGCTAACTTGTCAACATTCCATTTGTTGCTTGTGTTGAAGAACATTTTGTCATTTCAAGGTTCTCATCTATGACGTAGAGAGAGCGCAGAGTTTTACACTATTATATGACAATTTTTCTAATTTTGCGAAGAACGAGGTCATATTCTCCACTTCGTTGGTTAATGATACCGTAGATCGCGTTAATGCAATGAGTAAATTGGTTATTTGTTTCCCTTTCAGATTCAGGAATTAAACTTGCTTCAATATATAGTTCATAGACAGTTTCAAGATAGCACATTTTCTTCCAAATATTTTTAATTTTCATTGCAGGAGTTCTAGCTTCCTCGTCACTACTTTCAGATTGATTTTTTTCATTTTGTGATATTTCTGCCGGCTGTTCTTCTTTTGGCTTCTCTATTTCCTTTTCTCCATTTTGTGAGTTCCCTTCAGGTATACTTTTTGTAGAGTCTTTTTTATTCTTTGCCTCCAATTTAGCCTCATACTGATTATCCAAATCTATTGATATTGAACTTCTTTCAATGTTCTCTACCGTCCCATCAGTTTTAAGTGCATATGTAGGTCCAACTTTTGTATCCAACCCCTTTTTGGCTGTGTCGAAAAAGAAATCAATCAAAAACTTTCTTCTTAAATTGTCTGTCGGAACTCTTATACGATGCAATCTTAGGGCTATCTCAATGGTCTGTGGCCAACGTTTGATAATTGGAAGGTGGTTTGCTACCTCAGTACTACATATTTGCTTTGTCTCTCTTCCCCAGCCTTGACAATCCAATGTGACGATTCCTCCGAAAAGAGCAACGGGCGAGGGGCGGTCCCAAGTAATTCGATGATTCATAAGTGAAGGTTTACTTTTGATTGGCAAAAGAAGTGCAACAGCTAGGCTAATAATCAAACTTAGTGGCTCATGACTATACTCAAGAATTTCTTCATCTTCAGCTGAAAGTAGGTCGATCGTAGAGGGGGAGGTCATATATTTATACCCACTCCACAATGTTGTTCCTATGCTCCAATAGGAAGAAGCATTTTGCATATTAACTCCTTTAAGGTAATTCTTAGGCAAATATTTTGGAAAGTCTCATTAATTCGAAAACTACCTAAGAATTAGGAAATTGTCAAATACTATAAATGTGTAATAAAGATTTATATAAAAAGGGTAGTTGGATTATGTCATTAAATATTTTTCTTGTTTTCATTTTGCTTTTTTATTCATTATGAAGAAAAAAGCCTACTAACTTGAAATTTACACTCAATCCTTATTTATGAGGCGTTATGTACGTCCCTCTTGCAGAGCGCTTGCGTCCAAATACCTTCAATGAAATTGTTGGACAACCTCATCTTTTAGGAAAAGATGGGTTTATAACACGTATTGTTGAAAGTGGCCGTCCGGTCTCGATTGTTTTATGGGGGCCTCCGGGTGTTGGAAAAACTTCTATTGCTCAACTTTATGCTAAAGCTTTCTCCATGCGATTCCGTTCCTTAAGCGCGGAGTTGCAGATTTAAGAAAAATTGTACAGGAAGCAGAAGAAAATCCGCTTTTCGGACAAGGAACGTTGCTTTTTGTCGATGAGATTCATCGTTTTAATAAAGCTCAGCAAGATGCATTTTTGCCTTATCTAGAGAAAGGAACTCTCATTCTAGTGGGAGCTACAATTGAAAATCCTTCGTTCTATTTAAATAATGCCTTGTTGTCTCGTGTGAGAGTGCTTAAATTGAATAGCCTAGATAATTATGAGGGAGAGCTTGCGCTTGCTCAACTCGTCATTTATTTGGCCTTGGCTCCAAAAAGTAATGCAACTTATGTGGCCTATGGTCAGGCAAGAGAACTAGCCTCCAAAACAACCCACTTAAATCCTCCTTCGATTATTCTTAATCCTGCAACAAAACTGTTAAATGAATTTGACTATGGAAAGGGTTACCAATATGACCATGATGAACCTTTAGGGTTTTCAGGGCAGAATTATTTTCCTGTCGAAATGGAGAGGCAGAAATTTTAATTTCCTGTTGAGAGAGGTTTTGAGCGTGATATGCTGAAACGGGTGAGCTATTTTGAAAAGTTAAGAAATAAAAAAAATGAAGAAAATTAAATATCCACTGATTAATCCTGCATTTCCTGAATACAGAGGCGGGAAGATGAGGACGAATATGTTTGAAATGATAAGCCATTGGTGTCTGGCATGATATTCTGATATTTGCCTCGTACAACACTTTTAGAAGCATCTTGGCAAATGTCAGAATATCAGGCCAGACGCTAATGGTTTATCTACCCTAACATTAATTTAAGGTGATATTTATGATTTCACAATAGGCATGTTGTCCCAAGATGAAGAATTGCCGTCAGAACGCTTTTGGCTACGCATCTTCCACTTAGGGTTAACTCCCATCGCACCATAGAATAAAGTGTTCTTTCCAAAACGTTTGTTAAGGTTATCGAAAACTTTTGCTACAGTTTGTCGATTTTTATCTGGATTTTTCAAAAATAAATCTGGAGAGACTTGGGATTCCGGAATAAGATCCAGAAGGATAACGCCACATTTCTTATAACGTAATCCTTCTCGATAAAGATATGTTAGACAGCTTTTTGAAGCAGTAATGATCTGTGGAGTGTCATTTGTCGGAGAATTAAATGACATGACTGTACTGTGTTGTCGTGGGCCTGTGTACGGTTCATTACTCTGATAATCGATCGCCAGTTCTAAATAAACGCAAATTGCTTGCGCACTACTTCCTTGCTGACGCAATTTTGCACAGGCAGTATTCACGTAGGTCGACAAGGCTTCTGCCAGTTCTGTTAGCTCTGTTACGACTTTTCCAAATGAACGTGATGAGGCAATGCTTTTTTTCGCAGCAACTTGTTCCATAGGCAAGCAACTTCTTCCTTTCAATTCCCAAAGCATGCGTTCTCCAACGACACCTAGTAGCTTTCTGATTGAACTGGGATCTTGTTTTTGAAATTCCCAGGCTGTGGTAATACTTCGCGCATGTAGTTTGACTTTGGTACTTGACCCTATTCCCCAAACATCTTCAACAGGGATTTTTTTTAAGACGTTTTCGATATCTGAGTTCAAGAGAGCGACTCCATGTCCATTTTTTTTAGCGATAGAAGTCGCAACTTTAGCTAAGGTTTTGGTTGAAGCAATACCGATTGACACCGATATACCAACCCATTTTTTTATGATGCGACGTATTTCGGTACAATGATTTAAAAGATCTTCGGGAGATTTAGAAGAAAAAGTTAAAAATGCTTCATCGATCGAGTAGATTTCAATTTCTTCTGCCATGGTTCCCAGGATGTGCATAATGCGCTGTGAAATATCTCCATAAAGGGAATAGTTGGAAGAGTAGACGAGAACTTTGAGTCGCTCACAAAGCTGCTTAATTTGAAAAAAAGGGTCACCCATTTTGATCCCGAGCATTTTAGCCTCTTGAGAACGCGCAACGACACAGCCATCGTTATTTGAGAGAACAATGACTGCGCGTTTATTCAAGCTAGGATTAAAGAGCCTTTCACAGGAAACATAGAAGTTATCGCAATCGACCAGGACAACGTGTTTATAGGGAGTGGATGACATTTGTGACGACCCCCCAGATATGTAATTCAGCCCCTTCAGTTATTTCAATAGGACGAAAAGCGTCATTCTCTGCAATTAAAAAGACCCTTCCCTTATCTAACTGCAAGCGTTTGACTGTCAATTCACCATTTAACGCCGCCACCACGATTTTCCCATGTGTCGGTTCTATGCTGCGGTCTACGATAAGGATGTCACGATCATGTATGCCGGCTTTAATCATGGAAGATCCGGAAACTTTCAGAAAAAATGTGGCTGCAGGATGCTTAATGAGCATTTCATTTAAATCTAACTTCTTTTCGATCTCATCTTCTGCAGGAGAAGGAAATCCTGCGACTACCGGGCTCTGAAATAGAGGGAGCCTGAATTTTAGATTTCTATAAGATTGATAAAATTGAATGTCGATCATTTTGTTACTTATGTTTTAGGCAGTAATATTTTTAGGAGACTATCTTCGACATTAGGTAAAGCCTAGATTGTAGCATAACCTTTAATATTTTACATTAAGTTTAGCGAATGGGAATAAATAATTAACAAAAGTGTAGTGAAAATGGCCGTGGGGAGAGTTGGTTTTGCTGTAGGTATTGAATACATCTCCTCCTTAATTCCTGTCAACAGAAGGTTTAGTCTAGGGGAGAAGCGCAACGGATTGGCCGGCAAAATGAGGGAGGGTATATAAAACTTGTTTTTTATTTTGTTTTATTGTATATTTTTTTTCAGTTAGATACTAAAAAAGGCAAACTATATGGACGTTCCAACACATACTATTTTAAATAATGGAAGATTACGACTTCTCTCAAACAGGTGAAAGAAAAGATTATCCCGGAAGAAGGATTAAAATACAACATATTGTCGCTAACTTTTTCATTGAGATTGCTAATTTTTTTAGGCTAATTTTATGTGGGGATCCCTTTGAATTGTATACGGTAGAAAACTGTCGAAGAGTGACTGAATTAATTGAGAAATCTACATTATATGTCGAGGTATTTTTGTCTAGTTGACAGCCCTAGAAATGAGGGGTGTTGAAATAATTTTAAAAACATTCGTTTGGTTGGCGCCTAACTCGACATTGAATGTCGAGCTACTTTTATCGAGTTGACGTTGCTGGAAATGAGAGGTGTTGACGTAAGTTTAAAAACATTCGTTTGGTTGGTTCTTAACTCGACATTGAATGTCGAGCTACTTTTATCGAGTTAACGTCCTTGGAATTGAGTGGGTGGGTGACTTGGTTCGAGCTTACTCGACAATGATTCACAACTAGCAAATTTATCAAAGACTAAGATGGCTATAATATATCTTGTTTTTATTTTGTTTTTGTTTTATAATGCATATTATATTCAAAAAAAATGAGGTCGACTATATGGATTGCCCAATAAATAACATAACAAATAAAGATGAAATTATTACTTTTCCAAAAAAGGCAAAAGAGCAGATTTTTTCAGAAGAAAAACTAAAAATACAATATATAGTTGCCAACATTTTCATTGATATAGCTAATTTTTTTAAGCGTATTTTATGCTGCAGTGAACCTTTTGCATTGTATACAGCAGAAAATTGTCAAAGCAGAGTGATTGAATTAACTTTGACACCGGATTCGGATGAGGAAGAATTTTTTAATGAGTATGAAAATACGCATAAGTCTGAAAAAGAAGATCTTGATGATTTGGAAATAAAAAGTGAGTCAGATGATGAAGAAATAAAAGTAAGTAAGTCAGACGATGAAGTTAATGACGTTATTCAGAGCGGTATTGAAGGTAATAATTATCATTCTGCTGGAGTAATAGTATGTGCAGTTAGAATAATGGATGCTTTTAAAGACCTACTGTCACACAATATGGTCACTGAGGAAATGTCGTCTCGATTTAAAAGTATAGCTACTCAAGAAGATGCCTTAGAGTTTACAGTACTTTGTATATCACAATATCCTTCAATTAAAGAAGTTTTTGAAAATTCTTATAAAGAATACCAAAAAGTGCATAGGTCTGGAAATGTAGATCTTTCGTCTTTGCCTGAACAAGACTCTTCAAATAATTTGTGAGTGCTATGAATCATTTAGTAAAGAAACCACAGAAAAAATACTCACCGCTTTTGTGCAGGCACTTTCGCATAATGAAGAGTATTGTGAAATGTTTTTAGGTTCTCGTATTTCTGTAAACCCCAAATTTGGATCTTTATGGTTATCTGGATTAGAGGCATTAACAGTAAAAGTTATATTTCAGAGTTTTTTAGATCGTAATGAAACTTGGAATTCATCTTTTTTGAGAAGTTTGTGCTCTAAAGGGCAAATAAATGCATTTATAGACTTTTGCCTGGGCTTAACTAAGCCTTTGCAAACTATTCAATTGCACACTTTAATATCTCAAAGTAGTAGAGATCGATATAAAGAGGAAATCGGCAAAATTTTAAAGGATAGAAATATTGAGCTGGTCGAGGATCCTAACTGAGATTGGAGTAGTGATGAGATCTATCGCAATTTATTTGAAATGCATAAAGTATTTGATGATCTACTAGCTTTAGACACACAAGTCGACATGGAAAGATGGGTTACAAATAAAAAAGAGAGTGCAGAGTTTCTTCAAGCTTTGGCATCAGGTATTGAGTTGATAGATGGCAGTATCGTTAAATGTTCTTTGGATCCGAAAGAGATTGAACAAGCTTTTCACAATAATAGGCTTGATTACAAAGTATTCGCTAAGCCAATTCCGTTATATAATTTTCTCTTAAGAAAAAAAAGAATATATTTGAAACACAAATTTAATACCGTAATGTAGTGTTACGCGATACCACCTAGCTCGACATTCAATGTCGAGATATTTTTTGTCGAGCTAACGCTTCTGTAAATGAGGGTGTTGGCTGAGTTTGAAACGGTCGTTTGGTTGACGCCTAAATCGACATTGGAATCATACAATTAACTGAATCTCTTTTTTTGAATCTTGCTAATCATGATATCCTTAATGAGAAGCCGCGAATGCGGCAACAGCATATAGCCACACGCGTAAGCGTGTGGTAAAACAGGGATATAGTGTGAGCCGTGGCTACGGCGACAGAAAGCTTAACGTGCCTGTCGCCGTTGCTACGGCTCAACCACAAACTAATATTCAGACCACACGCTCACGCGTGTGGCTATATGCTGTTGCCGCATTCGCGGCTAAGAGAGATTTACCTAAGGTTAGGGTATTCATTTTGATGGCTTTTTATTCAAAAAAAGATTGAGATAAAGGCATGATTGGAATGTTGAGCTACTTTTGTCGAGTTGACGTTCCTGGAAGTAAGAAGGTGTTGGCATAAGTTAAAGCATTCGTTTGGTTGCGCCTAACTCGACAAAAGTGGACAAGGTCGATATTTCTGTCCACTTTCGTCATTTTAGCGCGCATTCTCCACTCCGTTCATTTTTTTAACCTGGCATCAACTCTTTCTTGCAGAGAGGAGAACTTTACCTGCAGATTTTCTGCCTTCAAGTTTTTCATGGGCTTGTGCCGCTTTTTCTAAAGGAAAAGTTTCATCAATGCGTAATTTCAGCCAGCCTGCCTGAATACCCTCTATCACAGCTTTTGAACGCATCATGAGCTCTTCAGTGCTTAGCAGATAATTAAATAAAGTTCCGCCAGATAGGGTCAAAGAACGGCCCATCAGTACATTTGGTGAAATAGGTTCTGCAGGTCCACTTGCGGCCCCAAAAATAACAATATTCCCACGCAATGCAGCGGCTTCTAAATTACCTGCAAACGTGGTTTTACCTACCCCGTCAATGATTAAGTCTGCTCCATGCCCATTTGTCAAACGCTTGACCTCTGTAGAAAAGTCTTGTTTGGTATAAAGAATGATTTCATCCGCTCCAGCTTCTTTAGCGATCTTAGCTTTCTCTTCAGTCGATGTTGTACCTAAAACTCTTGCGCCTAAATGCTTTGCCCACTGAACTAGCAAAAGTCCCATTCCTCCGGCTGCAGCATGAATTAGAACAATATCATTAGGCTTAACCTTTCTAAATTCATGAAGTAAGTAATGGGCTGTCATTCCTTGTAAGGGAAAGGCTGCACCTTGTTCAAAAGAAAGATCGGGGGGGAGTAGAATCAAATGATCTGCCATGACAAGAGCTTGTTCTGCATAGGAACCCGGCTCGTGCACAAAAGCCACTCTATCACCTTGTTTAACATTTTTAACACTCTCTCCGACCGCTTCGACAACGCCCGAACCCTCTAAGCCTGGAATGTAGGGGAGTGGTACAGGGTAAGTCCCGCGTCTTTGATACACATCGATAAAGTTTATTCCAGCAGCTTCTAGACGGATTAATGCCTGGCCTTTACCAAGGTTCTCCAAGCTGAACATCTTGGACTTTTAGAACTTCCGGTCCACCATATTGGGATATTTGTATAGCTTTCAAAGCGAACCTTCCTTTAAAAAATAGGTCTTTTTAAAACGAAGGTGCTAGTTTTTGAAGGGATTGTCAAGAAATTAATTTAATTTAAAATAAATCATTAAAAAAAGGGTAATAAAGACATATTGAGACTCGCGTGAAATCGCACGCGAGTCTCTGAAGCCAATGTTATGGGCGCTGCCAGATTTGAGCTCCAGAATCTTTATCCATGCATGTCAAATATGTGCTATTACCTTTGCGATCTTTAGAGAAAACAAAGATGTAATTTCCCGCAAGTTGCCAGGATAGAATTTTAGCATGGTAAGGTGCATTCCAAATACGTGCGCCGTAGTATGTGTAAGCAGTGATATGGTCTTGACTGTCTAGAGAAGAAATGACGAAGACAGCATTAGAACTTAGTAGCATACGTTCTTGCTGAAAATCATAGTCTGTAACAGGGGCAGCAGAAATTTCAGTCCCAACTGCACAGCAGAAAAGTAGGCCCATTAGCATATAACGAACAGCTTTCATAAGAAAATCCTTGGTAAAAACATAAAATATTCTTTATCCGCAATAAATTTGCGAATTTCAAGTCTAAGAGTATAGAAGGCTTGTTTTTTTGTAAACCATACGTATGGTTTTGTAGTGCGGATGATCAGGATATGAGTCTGTTGCAACAGATTCATTTGTAAAATCATTAATATTTTATTTTAAAAATCAATTTAACTATATGGCTATGTAAATAGTAAATCTCCTCTTCCTTTTTTTTTAGATATGGTGCATCATATGCTGCCATTGACTTTAAGAATAGCAAAGAGGAATGAGTCTGCTGAAAATAGGCATTCTCCGCTCATAAACAATTACTAAATAGGAAGAAATTAATGGAACCTGTTTGTCATTACTTCAGAACCAAGTCACCAATATTCATGGGCCCTGACAAAAGCATTGCACAACCTCCCTATATTACTCTTTTATTAGAGGAGCTATGCATTGAAATTTTTAACAAATTAAATTACCTAGATCAACACACTCTTGGACTTAGCTGCAAAAAAATATATTTTATCTCTAAAAATACTGGTATGTGGGTAAATTTATACGAACGGATGAATAGCTTTATTCTTCTTCATTCTTCGGTATGTCCCATTGTTTCTTTTTTAAATATAGATAATAAGGAGCCAATATTTGGGATTAAAGATATTGTATGTGTAGCATTGAAAGAATCTAGACCTGAAGCGCTTCTCGCTAAATGCATGTTTTTCTTTGACAATAATAGAAATTATACAAAAAGATATTATTTACGCGCATATGATCAGATTCTTTTGATTAACGGAAATGAATTAAATGTGAGTATTAATTCCGCGCTTAGAATAAAAATCGATTTGCTTCATGCTGAATTGTTAATGATTATAAATGCTGAATGTGGAGGAGAGGGCGGGGGTGACGAAGATCTAATTACGATAAGAAATTTACTTGAAGGAGTATTAGCCAATGAGGCTACCTCTAATGAAGACATAAATTGGACAATGTGTCTCCTAGTTCAACTGTATTATTACACCCATTGTGGTTTAGTCTATGGGAGCATGGTGGAAAAATCAATATTTATGGAGACTTTTGAAAGACCTTTAATATATTTACAAGAAATCATCGGTGATCCAAGTGCATCTATATCATGTAAAGCTATAGCAAATCTTAATAAGGCATTAATAGGCTATTGTGGGTTAGAATTAGGGGTGTTTCGTGAGTCAGAGGTTTATGAGCTATTTAAAGAATGCATGGATAAACCCAACAAAAGCTCACCCTTACCCATGACTTATCAAGCTAAATGTATTCTCCACATGGCCATCATGGACTATCAAAAAGATTTACCCAATGGCAATAAAGAGGAAAATGAGAAACTCTTTGCAGATTTTAAAAAAGTCATTCAAAATAAATTTGCATTTCAACAAGACAAAACGATTGCGATGCTTTATCTAGCAATTATGAGATATCGTGATCTTATTGATTCTATTACATACCTAGAAGCTGAACATTTGTTAGATAAAATTATTAAGAATAATTTATCATCTTCAATCGATATTTCAACTGCAAAGATGTACAAAGCGTCAATGAACTATGCAAAACAATCAACATCTATGACGAATAATGAAATTTATGAAGTATTTGAAAAATTTATTGTAAATGATGAAAGGCACATTAGGCGCGAAGATAAATCTCTTGCAATGATTAACATGGGTTTAATGTTGGTGCAAAAAAACGTTCAGAGAATTAATCCAATTCGTGTTGCACACGAATTATTTACACAGGTAAGTCAAATTTCTATTTCTAATGAATTTTATGCCCAGGTTGAATTACAATATATTGCCATGGCAAAACAAGAGTTGGCTCATATTGAGCTATCCAATGGGAAGATTCGAAGAAGAGCAATTTTGTAGGTCTAAAATAGGTTATGTCTTATTAAGCCTAGGGCAGGGTGTTCATTTTGTGCAAAAATGGAGGTGCATTTCACCTGAAATAAAGTGGATCGATTCGAGGGCTTATTGTGAATTCGCGCTAAAATTGCTGCTAAGGCCCGGATGGGCCTCAATATGTAAGCCAGGGGTGAGCGCTTAGCGAACCCCTGGAAAGCCAACACAACCGTCAGAGCTTCGGACGGGCCGCATTGCGCCCTAAGCGTGTAGGAATGCTGTCCACCCACCCCTGTTGCCCCTCTGGGTCCCTAATATTTGTGTGACTTTCCAGGGACTGCTAAGCGCTCACTCCTGGCTTGCATATGAGACCCATCCTGGGCCTTAGCGGCAACTTTAGCTTTTACGGATTTGACATAACATTGAACGATCGATCCACTTCGATTTCCTGTGGAAAAACACACCAATTTTTACAAATGAAGACCTAGCCCTAAGCTTTAATAAGGCATGCCTGCAGACAAGTAGGACATCCATTAGGTCCTTCATCCTGAGGACATTAACTCTCGCTTCACATTTTAAACAATTGTTGCACAATTCAATACCCTAGGTTTGGCATCAAGGCTTGTACGTTAGGGATTTCAAGTTAGATACATTTCAGGTAATCGTGTAATCTCTCCTATAAGCCTCACCATTTTTAAAATAAAAGTTTTTGATTTCGATGAACAATAATTAATGAATCAATAGAAGTTTTGTTGCAATTGAATATTTTTTGTGGTATAATATAGACTAAATGTTACTAACATTTGAATTAATACTACAAGGAGATATAAATGACCGTACAAAATATTGGAAGTGCAGATATAATTACAGAAAAATCTAGTCCTACCGCTGAAAAAGCGACTTGGGGTCAATCCCTTGGACGAGGTTTTGTTTGGCTTGCATCTGCAACAGTAGGTTGGCAAACAAGCGCCATCGCAGGGGCGTGGGCGCCTAAATTAATTATCGATGGAGCCATCGCAATTCAAGGCAAGTGGGTAGGTGGTTTGGTAACGGGTCCGGCAGCAGTTAAATTTGCAACTGACATAGGTGTAATTGGATGGGCGGCAGGTGGAGTTGGTCTCTTGGCTTCCGGAGGAACAGCGCTAGCTCTTTACGGAACGGTAAATCTTGCGCAAAAAGGAGTCACTGCCACAGCAAATGCAATTTCACAATATCGCAATGGTCTCGGTCAGCTGGCAGCTCAACATCAAGGCCCAGATGCTGCAGAGCCCGAATGTCTTTCATGCGACGATTGGAATGAACTTTTTTCACCAAAAGATAGAATGAAAGATTTAGAAAAACAACTTGATAAGACACCTATCAATGATTTCAATACGAGACTCGAGCTGAATGCCAAAATTGGTGCATTACATGCTGAAATTGGGAAAGAATCTTTAAAACGTTTTCTTGGTTGATTGTATCTTACCTGTGCAGTGAAGCGCTGCGCAGGTAGATTTCTTTTTTTAAATTAATTCATTTTTCAGTAATAACTGCACGTATTATTGTTTTTCTTTAAATGTATATACATACTTTTAATAATTTGATAGGAATCCGTAAATTTTTTTATGGTAATTAATTAGTAGAAATTGTTCGTGATATTTCATATAATTAGATTAGTTGAATCTTAGCTGATTGAGTCAGTCTTTTCCTACATTACAATTTAAAGAGAATAGTTTACAAAAATCAATTATTACCTATTTAAATTTTCTTGATCTTTGTGCCTTTGTGCCTTTTGCCTCCTTTGCGTTAAAAAAAAATAAGTGCACCCCAAAAATAGAATCGAGAATTATTACACAAACAAAAGTTTTTAAAAATAGCAGATTGACCAGACAGTGCTAAGTGAACGCCGCAAAGGCATAAAGAAAAATGCCGAAAATAGTAATTGACGCTTAGTTAGCCAGGAGGTATGTTTCGATGACATTGACCTCTCACTAGCAATAATAGGAAATGATTGTAAAAATTATAAATTTGAGAATATGCAGAATCTACGAAAAGGAGTTGAGTATGAAGACTGAGCATGATTTATTAAAAGACGAAGCAGAGGTGATTAAAAAAAAATCGACTGAACGTCCAGGCAATGGAAAATACACCGATTTTAAAGAAAAGGGGATTTATGTTTGCCGCTGTTGTGATGCTCCCCTTTATCTTTCGACACATAAATTCTTTTCTCATTGCGGGTGGCCCAGCTTTGATGATGAAATTTCTGGGGCTGTTCTTCGTGTACCAGACATGGATGGAAGAAGGGTTGAAATCATCTGCAAAAAATGTTCTGGCCATTTAGGCCATGTTTTTACTGGAGAAGGGTATACATCAAAAGGTATTCGGCATTGTGTAAATTCGCTCTCACTCAGATTTTTACCTGCGTACACAGCTAAAGGAGAAGAAAGAGCTCTTTTTGCAGCAGGATGTTTTTGGGGAGTTGAGGATCAGCTAAAAAAAATGATAGGTGTCAAGTCAATTGCGGTAGGTTATTGTGGTGGGCATACTGTAGATCCAACTTACAAAGAAGTTTGTGGAGGAAAAACCGGTCATGCTGAAACGGTCGAAGTGATTTTTGATCCAAAAATTCTCACTTATGAAGCCTTAGCGCGTCACTTCTTTGAAATACATGACCCAAGCCAACGCAATCGCCAAGGGCCCGACATTGGAACTCAGTATCGCTCGGCAATTTTCTATTTAAGTGAAGAACAAAAAACAAGTGCTGAAAATCTGATCAAGAATTTTCATTCGAAAGGAAAGGCTGTGGCTACAGAGATTTCTCCAGCCAAGCCTTTTTACTTGGCTGAAGAATACCATCAGCATTATTTTGAGAAGACAGGTCAATCTCCTCATTGTCATTTATAAATTATTTGAGGAACCTTTTGTGGGGGTAGTAAGTGGTGTGGAGAGGGGAGTCGTTTTTCCAGAATTTATAGTAGAGTTAATACCAGTACTTGTTCCCGAAACATCAGAACTTTTCAATATATTGTCAATGTGCTTTCTAATTTTTTCTATATTATCTGGAACAATCGGCTCTTCAGGGGCACCAATAGTTTGTTGAATCTCAGCAAATTGATTTTTATAAAACTGAGTTGTTATTGCATAAGTAGCAATTTTATCATTTGCAAATTCCAATTCTTCTACCTTTTCATCTACTTTTTCTTTTAATTCTTTATTCATTTTTTCTAATAAGCGATTTAATTGTGTGATTTCTTTAGACTGAGATTGAACCTTAGCTTTAGCATTCCCCAATTCCTCTGCCTTTCCTTCAATTTTTTCTTTTGATTCTTTTTCCACTTTTTCTAATAACATATTTAATTGTGCGATTTCTTTAGACAGATTCTGAATTTTACCACTTGCATTTTCCAATTCTTCTACTTTTTCTTTTAATTCTTTTTGCACTTTTTCTAATAAGAAATCTAATTCTGTAATTTCTTTAGACTGAATTTGACTTTTCCCATTTGCCTCTTCCAATTCCTCTGCCTTTCCTCCAATTTCTTCTTTTGATTCTTTTTCCACTTTTTCTAATAACATATTTAATTGTGCGATTTCTTTAGACTGATACTGAATCTTACCATTTGCATCTTCCAATTCCTTTGCTTTTTCTTTAAATTTCTCGTTTGATTCTTTATCCGCTTTTTCTAATAGGAAATTTAATTCGGTGATTTCTTTAGACTGAATTTGAATTTTTCCATTTGCATGTTCCAATTCCTGTGCTTTTTCATCAATTTTTTCTTTTAATTCTTTTTTCACTTTTTCTAGCAAGTAATTCAATTGTGAAATTTCTTTAGAGTAAACCTCAACCTTACCATTGGCATCTCCCAGTTCATCTGATTTTTCTTTTAATTCTTTTTCCACTTTTTCTATTAGATTATTTAATTGGGTAATTTCTTGAGACAAAATCTGAACCTTCCCATTTGCTAAGTCTAATTTGTCTGTCTTTTCTCTAGATTCGGTTTTAACTTCATCTATTAAGTTATTTAAACGTTTAATTTCATTAGAATGTGCATTGACATCGATCGATTTATTTTTTTCAAAATTTTGTATGATTAAATTTTGTGATTTTAGATGATCATCAAGGGAATCAAGTTGGTTTAAGATTTCGGATACTTCTAAGATTTCTTGTTCAGAGAAATCTAGCTGTATATCCCCTTTTAATTGCTTTACCCCAAAGATTGAATTTATTTTTTTGAAAATTTGGGTTAATTCAGAATTAGACTTAGATTGAACAATAATACTGGAGACATTTTTTTGATTTAGATCTTGTTCTGGTTCATGTTGAAAAGAACGAATTAGGCCAAAAAGAGAAAGTCCGAGGAACGTAACTGATGTACCAAGTGCTATCCACTTATTTTCTCCAGAGGATGAATGCTGAGCTATGGAAACTCCTTGATAAACTGTAACACCTATGGCTCCCAGGGTGCCTAAGCCGAAAAAAAACTTGTCCATTAGGTGGTGATTGGCTTGTGATACATTCCCTAAAAGCGGTGCTGATGGTTCCATTTGTTATCCTTTTGTAGTTTAAATTTGTCAAAATAGATTACCATCATATCCGAAAATTCCACAATATGCTAGAAAAAAAAGTCCAAAAGTAGAAACACATTTGAAAAAGCTTAACCTCTTCCAAAAATCTGGCCTGACATGTGTTATGTAAAATAGTAACTAAATCGAATTGTGAGCCACACCACACACAGATTCGCGCTTCTTCATTAGCGGACCACGAAAAAAATGCTGTTCTTTTTCTACAAAATGATTTATATCCTTACTTTAACTTTAAACCACAAGAGGAATAAATGGACAGTGTACACAATTTTTTAAGGGCGCCTACAAATGCACAAAAAGATGAAATCGATTGGCTATGCAAAAGAGGAATGTCCACAAATTATGTTACTTGCTATATAGGAGCCCCGATTCAAGGCTTAACTGCCCTTGTTTTTGCTGCGATAGAGGTTCCTGTTGCTCCACTAAGAGGGATTGGGAAAGCATTTGTCTGCCTCATAGTGAGCTCTTCTGAAGAAGCAGAACAGGAATTTTTATTAGGACTGGAAGTTGGTGTTCGATCTATTTTTCAAATGGCAATTTTGATTGGAACTATTGTAGGGGGCATCTTCTTTCCTACCAGGGTATATGGAGCTCTGCAACAACTTAACTCCATGGAAAGTGAGCCTTCTGCTGAAGATACATCAAATGCATCGGAGCTGCAGAAGAAAATCGATAAATTGAATCGAAGAAATGAAAAATATGTCGAAGCTGTTAAAAATTTTAAAGAGGGGCTTGGCGTCGATAATAATGAATTTACGCTTCCTGAATTGTTGAAACAGCTGCAGGAAGAAAGGCTCGAAAAAGTAAAAATTACCAAACAAAAAAATAAAACTGAACAGGTAAAAGAACAATATAGGGAAATTGTTAAAGAGTTTAAGGAAGGGCTTGGTATTGAGAATAATACTCTTTCCCTTAAAGAATTGTTGCCAAAGCTTCAGGAAGAAAGGCTCGAAAAAGTAAAAATAACCAAACAAAAAAATAAATTTGAAAGTTTAAATAAACAATATAGAGAAATTGTAAAGGAGTTTAAGGAAGGGCTTGGGATAGAGAATAATGCTCTTTCCCTTAAAGAATTGTTGGCAAAGCTTCAAGAAGAAAGACAACAAATGGCTCTAATGACTGAGACAATCAAAGATTTACAGAATAACAGGCCTGAACTGAGCGAACTTAAAGAAACAGCAAATTCTTTAGAGCAGGTCTGCTTAACAGATCAATCTCTTGAGTTAAAAGGAGAGCTTCGTGAAGCAACGTTACAAATGGCAGAACAGGAAAAAATCTCAAGAAGCTTACGGGAACAGTTAGAGGTTAAGACAACTGAGATTTCTAAACTTCAGAAGCAGTTCGAAGAGCTTAAAAGTGAAAAAGACGGGGTTCTAACGTTGAAATTAGAAGTTGCGGAAAGATTGGATCAATTTGCTAAGCTTGAAAAAAATCTTGAAAATTTAGAGTTAGAGAAAAAACAAGATGAAGCGAAGATCATAGAATTAAATAGAAAGTTTCAGGAGAAAGAAGGGGAACTTAAAAACCTTAATCTAAAGTATCTTAGCGTTGAGAAAAACTTTAAATCTGAAACTGAGCAATTCTTAACTTTAAAAAAAGAGTATGCACAACAACAGCAATTAATGCAGGACAATAGCCTAGCTTATGCTGAGCTAATAGAAAAATTAAATCAAACAGAAGTTGATCTTCGTGAACTCTCTAACAAAAATGTTGAAAAATTTGATAAATTACAGTTAACGGTTGAAGAAAAGAATGAGGAACTCAAACAGCTTGAAAACAGGTTTGAACGTCTTCAGCTTGAAAAAAACAAGGCATTTCAGGAAGTTGAAGCTCTAAAGTTTTTAATTGAAGAAAAAGATGGTGCACTCGATCAATGCAAAATCAAATTTGAAAGACTTGAATTAGAAAAAGAAGGAATTTTAGAAGAACTCAAGACACTTAAACAAAATTTTAATCATACTGAGAAAATGTTATCAGAGGAGACTGCCCATCTGAGTAAGCTACAAAATGAATATGAAGGTCAAGCTAAACTTCTAGAAAAAAATCAAACGGCGTATACAGAACTTGAGTTTAAATTCTTAGCGAAAGTAAATGAACTTGTCTTACTTTCAGAAAAAAATGCAGGAATGCTTGATCACTCTGATAAGTTAGCAAAGCAGAAAGAAGATCTTGAGACAGAAAAAATTCAATTAGAAGAGAAAATTGAGGAGCTCAATCGACTTAAGAAACTGAGCGATGAGGAAACACTTTCTAAACTTCAAAAGCTTCAAGAAATGCTTGACAAGAAGGATTTAGGAGGGATTAGAAGCATCAAAGAATTGGAAGAGCTTCAGCTTAAACTTACTGAACTTCAAGTAGAAAATCAAAAGCCAGAAGAAAAGCAATCCGACAAAAAAATTAGTACAAGTGATGAAGAGCTTAAAGTTCCTGATGCAGAAAAAAAACAAAGAGTTGAATTGATAAAACAAAGCCTTTTAAACGGAGTCAAGCAAAGAACTGAAGGCAATAATGCACTTCTTAGTCAAGAGCATCAAGATATGATGAAACAGTTGCAGGAAGTTATGCAGCTTAACGCAAAACTTTTAAGTGATCATAAAGATGTGCTTCAGAAATTGGATGAAATTAAGGCGCAATACTTAACACTCAGTAACGAGCATGAAGAAACGAAGGTGAAATTGAAGAACACAGAAGTGCTCCGTACAAAACTTAGCTTAGAAAACCAATCCTTAGTGACAATGTTGAAGAGCAAACAGACAAAAGTTGAACTTTTAAACACGAAAAACATTGAGCTAAAAAAACAAAAAGAAGTATTAGAAATTAAATTGGGGTTGTCTGACGTCACAAACCAAACACAAAATACCCAAAAAATCGAAAATTCTCCTAACAAAACTCGAGAGCAAAGCTAAGTACGCTAGGCTATTTAGATTGTCTGATTGGGAAGCGGGCGAAAGTTCCCGTGGTTAAGGCTCAAAAAGTGACCCAATATGTGCATGGGATTTACTTTTGAGCCTTCATCCCCCCGGGCTGTGGCTTTGTTCCAAACAGGCAATTTAAATGACATGGCGTACTAGTCTGTCGCCTTTGTCCTTACAGCTGGACGCATCTCTTGTTCGTGGTAACTTTTGAGCTTGAATTACCAGGCTGAAGGCCTGACCTAAGGTGTTGATTTGAGACATAATTGTTGCGGGTATGTAGTGAAATTTTGTCCTTGAATTAAGAACCTAATGGTTTTTCTTAGCTGGCTGAAGCCATGCTTTATTACAGCCTGAAGATGCCTCTAAAATTCATCTAGAGCGATGCCTTCAGCCTGCTAAAATGTGTTTTAAGTCTTTAGCTTTTTGGTAGGACAAAATTTGACATTGTGCATCGGTAACAATTACTACTTAAATCACATTAAGCCCCTCGAAGTAAACGTAAATTTTATACTCAATATTTTTCTTTGCGCCTTTTGCGCCTTTTGATGTTTCTTTGCGTTAAAAAAATTAATCTAGTACACTTTTCGTTAGATTTGTTTTAACGCAAAGAAGCAGCAAAAGGCGCAAAGGGCGCAAAGATCATTGAGCAAGGAAAAGAATGAAAAAATATAAACTTAGCAGAAAAAGGCCAGAAAATTTCGATCATGCGATTGTGTGCGCTGGTGGATATTTCACGTTTGAGGGAAGGCTTTTACTTCTTAAGAGGCACCCAAAAAAGCTTTTTGGAGATTGTTGGGGTGTACCGGGAGGTAAACTAGAAGAAGGGGAATCTCCGGAAGAGGGTATGATACGCGAGGTGTTTGAAGAAATCGGCTTTGTGGTAGATAGAAGCCTTATCGAGCCTATTTGTATTCTCTATATCGAATCTGAACCACGTTCACATGAAGTGACCTATCATATGTTTTATTATCCACTGGATAAACTTCCGATTCTTACATTGCATTTAGATGAACATTTGGAAGAGCAATGGGTGACCCCTAGTGAGGCGCTAGAGCTCCCACTTGTGACAGCTGGAGGAATTGAAGCTTTGCTGATTTATCAAGACTTTGTGGTCCAGAAAATGGATCATTATAAGAATTAGAGATTAAAAATCCTATTCAGCTTCTATGAGTTCCGGATGATACACTTGAATGATATCATGCTGCCCATCGTAGATGGAACTTATGTACCCTAGATGTGCAAGTATTTCTAAAAACAGGGTCATTGAAAAGAAAATGAAAACTGCGACTAGAACAATTTTACCTCCTGGAATGCGGAAGCCTGTAAGTCCAAGCCTATACCTGCCAACCCATACCATGAGCACGGGAATCATCCCGTTTAAAATAGAATCACCAAATCCACCTGAAGCATCCAAAGCAAGCAAAAATACGCGTTCAAATTGAGTTGAACCAATTAGGGTCGGAATAACAATAAGAAGTCCTAGTGCTAATTTTCCCAAGCCCTTCTTTTCGATCTTAAGGCCATCTGCAAGAAAATCAAAAAGTCCAAAAGCGATACCGATAAAAGAGGTGATGATGGCAAAAAAAGCAAAATATTCAGCAACAACTGATACATAAGCACTTTGAACATGCTCTTTTAAAAATTGGGAAGTAGGTTCGCCGCTATTTAAAACTGCCGCTAATCCATTAGGACCTTCTACCGGAACAATTCCGAGAATAAGAGCCTGCCAAATGGCATAGACCACAAATGTAATAAGAGTGCCCCCAATAATTGCCCATCGTAATGCGTTTCCATTGCGTTTAAGGTATGGCGTTAAACTGGGAACCATTGTCTGAAAACTAAAAGTTGTTAGCAAAAGGGGGACTGCCATTAAAGCGCTAGACCATTGTCGATTCAAAAGAAATCCTGTTTTAATCTCCGGAATACCAATGATGACTAATCCTACGTATGCAGCGATCAGGGCAATAAATAATATTGTGTTGACTCTTCCAATCGTTCTGGTCCCTAAGTCAACGACTCCTCCAAAGAGCAAAATAAAGAGGAAGGAACCGACATCTTTAGAGATTTGCCAGTTAAAAGCAGCGTCAAAAAAAAGACTGATCTGGACTCCGCCACCGGCTGTATAGGCAATGATGGATGCATAGCAGATAAAAAGGTAGATAAGCCAGCTGACTGCTTTGCCGTAAGGTCCTAAAAATCGCGAGGCCATGCTAATGACATGTGCACCTTCTTCCATCCAAAGGTTAGCTTCAAGCAAGAGAAGGGCAGATGTTGTCATTGCAAGCCAGCAGATAGCCATTGCAAGAATTGAAGGCATAAAACCGGCGATCCCTGTCGCAAGAGGAAGTGCTAGCATACCTCCACCTATACAGGTACCTCCGACTAAAAACATGGCAGATATCAAGCGACCTTTTGAAGGGATGTCTTCGGAATTCAAAATAGCCTCCTCAATGGGCTGAAATTATTTAACAAGGATAATGAGAATTCTAACTTGAATATAGATTAATCGCAATGTGGATTTTTTAATTAGGAATTTGGGAAAAGTTTCTGAGAAGATTTTACGGGCGTGACGACGTTTTTTACTTGTTCAACCTCTCTCAAAAAAGAGAGGTTGAACTCATAAATTAAGGAAATACTGGAATTGGTAAAAAATAACCAAAATTGGCGCTTGTTTGTGATTGAGCTCCAATGGATGATAGACCCAAACCAAGATTTGTTCCATTTAAAATGTAAGTTGTCGAACTATTCCGGGATGCCAAAACAGTTTCTACCAAAGTAACACTATAAGAGTTCTCTGCTCCACCTACAGTTTGAACCCCAAAGTTGTAGGTCCCGAATAGAGGATCATTAACGACGATAGGGTCTAGTTCAAAAATCCCCGTTTCTGCAATGATGAACGGATTTCCCAAAACTACTACTGCATCAGGCCTTATTACAAAAGGAGTGACTACAGTACCAACTCCAATGTTGGCCAGAATACTATCAACATTAAGTGCATCAATTGTGCCATTAAACGTTAGCGACTCACCTAAATCTCTTGGAAATTCAAAATCATCCCCATCTCTACCTGCACGTCCGCGAGAACCTCTTTCACCCTTTTCACCTTTTTCACCCTTTTTACCATTTTTGCCATTTTTACCATTTTTACCATTTTTACCTTTATGGCCCCTTTCACCTTTCTCACCTTGAGCACCTTTTTCACCCTTATGGCCACGAGGGCCTACTTCGCAGCATACTTTTGGTAATCTCACGTTTTTGTTGCAGTCTTTTGTGATCAAGTCATGTTCAGCGGCAGAGATAGAGCCGAGAGGCAAGCATAATGCTAGAGCGCCGAAGACCAGTGTCCGGTTAAACAAATTGTTTAGGGTCAAGATCATTGTTTTTCTCCTCATTGAGCGTTTTTTAGGGCAACATTTCTTTAAAATAGCTACATAAGTCGCTATTTAAATTTCCAAAATCGAACCCATTAGCGATGCAAATTGCAAGATGTAATTGAGTTGTATAGCAATGAATAGCAAGAATTTTTTTTATGTTCAATATTTTTTTCAAAAAACTATCTAGATGAGTAAGATCAACTTTTAACATGTGGGCGGGGGGGGGATTTTTCTAAAAAAATTCAACCTCTCTTTACAAAGAGAGGTTGAATTAAACATATTAAGGTATCATTGTACCTTTTAAGGTATCATTGTACCTTCAGGGCCAAATACAAAAGGAGTACTTGCTTGGGCTTCAGCATCTACGCCAATGCCTAAAGACAAAGTCAACGCAGATAGGAAAGTTGTGCCGTTTCTAGGATCACCTGTTCCACAAAAAGTTGTGACAGATGGAACCAAAAGAGGGGCAATAGCAAGTGTTACTGGTACGATGCTAGTCACACCATCCACTTGAATTCCTACGTGATAAGTTCCAAATTCTGGATTTGCAACAAAAATTGAAGCAAAAGGAAAAACTATAGGGAATATACCATCTGCAGGAATCACTACAGCGTTTCCTGTAATTATTTCCCCACTAGGTGTAACAACAAATGGGGTTACAGTAGATCCAATGAGAGGAGAAGCTAAAGGTACTGTAAGCGATGGAATATTAAATGTTAATGTACAATCTGGATCGGTCGGGAAGACAAAACCAGTTCCTGTCGCTCCTGTCGCGCCAGTTGCTCCTGTCGCGCCAGTTGCACCAGTTGCTCCTGTTGCACCAGTTGCTCCTGTAGCTCCTCTTACGCCTGTCGCCCCTCTTTGGCCATTATGGCCATTCTTTCCTCGCTCACCTTTACTACCCTTAGCGCCTCTAGGAGTAGGGCATGGGCAAGGGCTGGGGCATGGGTTGTTGCAAGGGTTGCAAGGATCTGAGATCGTGCAGCTTTTTGTAACAAGATCAGTTTGATCCGCAGAGATTGCCCCAATAGGCAATATTAGTGCTACGGCACCAAAAAATAGCGAGCGATTGATAAGCTTTTTTACTGTCAAAAACATTGTTTTCTCCTCATTTACTTGTTAAGAGACCTTGAAGGGCGTAAATGACTTTGTCTTATAGTCATTTAGTTTCACAAAAAACACCCAGAGCTTGCAGAGCACTAGGTTGATAGAAATCGATTTAAATCAATAAGTATCAAAACTAATTTTTAAATGCAATATTTTTTTTCTTCCTAGAGAGATTTATGAAGACATTGTTGAGCCATTTTTTACATAGTTCACTTTCCATTGCGCAGATTTTGTCTGCATGGTTAAATCCGTTCTTAATTGACTGAATTCCTTTTTTCATTTCTTCTAAATGTTCTTTCTCTTCCAGTAAGATTGATTTAACTGTGACTCTAGATCCTGCATGACGGAGTGCGGCATCATAGATAGGATAAAGTTCTTCTGCTCGGAGTTCAATTGCGTAGGTTACGAGTAAGTAGGCGACTTCCTTAATACAATTTTTGTTGAGACCTATTTCCTTGAGATAGCGTGATGCCTTAAGATCTAATAAGGTTAAATAATACAAAGTTGTTGCACCTCCAAGCATTGACGAAACAACATAACTTTCCATCTTAGTTGGAGTAACCTTTTCAATTTGACGCTTTAGGTGCAAAGCATGTCGAAATTCTTCGGCAGCATGCTTGAGCATTTCCTCTTTTACAAACGTCGGATGTTCGCAAGCTGCAATTTTACGAGCTCCACAATTCTCAAGATAAGAAAGTGTGTTGAGCCATTTTGCGTGAAAATCGTTCGAGTTTACGATTAAAGATAAAATCTCTTTAATCGGTTCTGCAAAAGAAATGAATGTCATGAAATATCTCCTTCAAGAGTGAGTGTAATTTGATCGTATATGAATTTTAGCTCTTTAGCTTCTATGCAGTAAGGAGGAAGAACATAAAGCACATTGCCTAAGGGGCGTAGTAGAATATTTTTACTTAAAAAAAAGTCGTAGAGCTGTTCTCGCAGGGATTGAAAGTAAGAGCTGCTATCGGTTTTGTATTCTATAGCAAGGATGGTTCCCAGACTTTCGCAGCGTTTAAGCTTTGGATGTAAATGCCATTTCTCACAAAAATCTTGGTGGGAGACTGAAATCATTTCTCTTTGTTCTAAACATGCTTCATTCAATAAAAGATCAAGGCTTGCAAGTGCACAGCTGCATGCCAATGGATTTCCTGTATAGGAGTGGCCATGTAAAAAAGCTTGTTGCAAACTTTCTCCCAAAAAAGCATTGAAAATCTTTTCTGTACATGCGGTCACTCCTAGAGGCAAAAAGCCTCCTGTGAGCCCTTTTGAAAGACAAATGAAATCAGGTTTTTCGGAGAGCTGGTCGCAAGCAAAGAGAGATCCGGTCCGTCCGAAGCCGGTCATCACCTCATCTGCAATAGTTAAAACTTCATGCTTTTTGCACATGCGTATAAGACCGTCTAGACCTTCTGCTGGATAGATAATCATTCCTGCAGATCCAAGAACGAGGGGTTCAAAAATAAAGCAAGCAATATCGCTTTGACTTAAAAGAATCTCAAGCTGCGATAAAGATTCTCTTTCCTTGCCTTTTAAAGGCGGGTCGATCGATTCGACATCAAAAAGATGACTCCAAAATGGCCGATTGAATTCATTTTTCCCTGCAGCAGACATAGCTCCGAATGTGTCCCCATGGTAACTGTTTTTGAAGCAGATCACTTTTCTTTTAGGGATTTTGAGATTCTGCTTATACCAATAGTTTAAGGCCATCTTTAAAGCTACTTCGACTGCAGTCGAACCATTGTCCGAATAAAAAATTTTGGCCATTGCTCCTGGCATAAGTGGGAGCAATCTTGTCGCTAATTCTACTGCCGGAGCATGCGTGAAGTCGGCAAAGATGACATGTTCTAATAGGTCGACTTGAGATTTCAATTTTTCGATGATGTAGGGATGCGCATGTCCATGTAAATTAACCCACCAAGAGGAAATGCCATCTAAATAAGCCCTTCCGTCTTCACTGTATAGATAGATCCCTTTAGCTCTGACAATGGGAATTGGCTGTCGAGCCGTTTTCATCTGTGTAAACGGATGCCAAATTGAAGCTTGATCTTTTTTTATTAGAGAGCTAGTCGAGAGCGAATGTGTTGCCATTGGTTTGCGTACCTTTTGATTGTTTTTAGGGCTATGTATTTTTCAGGGAGCAAGCGTTCTAGTAGCGGGAGTTGAGTCATGTCTAAAATTGCTTCTTCGCTGTCAGGATTAGGTTTTCCGTTAAAGATCAATCCAGCAATAGAAACTTGTCTCCGTTTTAAAGCTTCCACAGTCAGTAATGTATGGTTGATACTTCCAATGTAATGGTTAGATACAAGAATCCATAGACAGTCTTTCCATGAGCTAAATAAATCAATTGTGAGAATTTTTGTTGTTAGAGGTACAAAGATGCCTCCCACACCCTCCACAATTAAAGGAGATGTAGTTTCGGGTGGTACAATTGAGCTTGCATCAATCGAAATTCCTTCTAGGCGCGCGGCGTGGTGAGGGGATAGAGGGGCATCTAGGGAATATTTTGGGGGGTATATTTTGTGTTTGTATGAATCGATGAGGTCATGCATTGTTGCTGTATCAGATTCTTCTTTGCGGCCACATTGGATAGGCTTCCAATAACTTCCGTTTAAAAGTGTAGTAAGAATTGCAGAAACAACTGTTTTACCGACATCAGGCCCAGTCCCTGCAATAATGATTTTAAGCATGTGATGATATCCTTTGTTTGATGTGTTTGCAGAGATTGTTTATTTCTTCTTCTGTATTAAAAGCATGCAGGCAGATGCGTAAAACTTCATTACCTTGTTTGACTGTAGGGCTAGTTAATGGCCTTACATCAAAACCTAATTGAATCAATTGCCTTGACGCGAGCTTTACCGCTTCATTTCCTTTGACATTTATCGCTTGGATAGGCGTTGTAGATTTATTAAGAATCAACTTCGTGAAAATTCTAATTAGTTCCTGTAAGTGACTTCTTTCAGTTTCAAAAGAAGGGAATAGATCATAGCTGCATTTGATAGCTGCAACTGCATGAAAGGGGAGCGCTGTCGTGTAGATATACGATGGCGCAAAGTTAATCATGCCTTTTTTTAGTATTTTGCTTCCAAGAATAATGGCTCCATAAGTTCCAAGGGCTTTCCCAAACGTCACAATTTGAGCAAAGACATCAGAAGTTAAATGTTCTTCGGCAACAAGCCCGCGGCCTTCCTGTCCAAAAATCCCTACAGCATGAGCTTCATCTACAATAAGGTGAGCGTTATAACGTTTCACGAGTTGAGAAATTTTTTTAAGCGGAGCTTTAGAGCCATCAGTAGAATAGATGGATTCAATGCACACAAATCTGTCTCCATTATTTCGGCTATTTTTAAGGCGGTTTTCAAGATGTTCAAGGCAGTTATGCCTAAAAGGATAAGCTTTTGCCTGACTTAAACGGAGGCCCTCACGCGTTGATGCATGGACTGCAGCGTCAAAAAAGATGCTATCTTGACTGCCTGCAACTGTTGAGAGGAGTCCACTATTGGCCATGTAACCACAATTGAACAGCAGTCCAGCTTCATATCCATGAAAAGCTGCAATCCTATTCTCAAGTTCTTGAATGTATGGAGAGTTTCCTGTGAGTAATCGTGATCCTGTCGATCCTAAGCCGTTTAATGGGCTATTGCAAGATTGCCACTCTTGCAAAAGTAGTTCTTTTAGCTTCGTCGAACGCGCAAGACCTAGATAATCGTTTGAGGAAAAGTCGACAAGATTTTGAGTGACCTTTAACTCTCGTAAATTTCCAGCATGCTTACGCTTCATCAGCTGTTCTTGTAAATATTGAGTCATACTGGCTAATTTACCTTAGCGAAAGCAGGTCTTTTGTTGAGTCCAAGAAGATGAAACATCTTTTCATCACTATCATTTGAGGTGTTAGCTACTGTAAGTAGTTTTTCTCCTGCATGAATCGAATTTACGCCGGCAAAGAAGCAAAGAGCTTGTTCTTCAAAAGACATCTCAATACGTCCTGCTGAAAGTCGAATCATGGATGCAGGTAAAACAATTCTGCCAATTGCAATAATACGCAACATTTCCCAAATAGAGATTTTTGGTTGATCTTGGAGAGGTGTGCCCTCAATTGGGCTTAAGCGATTGATCGGAACTGATTCCGGATGAGGATTTCTAGTGCATAGAGTAAGAAGAAGCTCTAAGCGGTCCTGAATTTCTTCCCCCATCCCCAAGATGCCTCCACAACACAAACTAAGGTTGGCTTTTTCAACTCGATCTAAAGTTTCTAATCTGTCTTGAAAAGTTCTTGTGGTAACGAATGACTTATAGAAATTCTCTGAAGAATCGAGGTTGTGGTTATATGCGTAGAGGCCTGCCTCTTTAAGGCGCTGAGCCTGTTCTTCTTTTAGCATTCCCAATGTGCAACAGACCTCAACGCCTAAATGAGTAATGCCTGTGATCATTTTAAGGACATCTTCAAATTGCTTACTGTCGCGCACTTCTCTCCAAGCAGCTCCTAAGCAGATTCGAGTCGCCCCTCGGGCTATTGCTTTTTTTGCATCGCTAATAACCTCTTCGTAGCGCATCACAGGCTGCGCTGAAACTGCTGTTTGATATCTGGAAGATTGAGCGCAGTATTTGCAGTCTTCAGGGCAGCCACCGGTTTTTATGGAAATAAGAGTGCATACTTGAATTTCCCCAATCTTATGAAATTTTGTGTGTAAAAGGTGTGATTTTGAAAGAAGTTCTAGTAAAGGCAATGCATGAAGAGCTTCTAGTTCGCTGAGATTCCAGTCGTGTCTGATTGTCATAGTTTTTCCATTATTTTAGGTTTTTGGTGCTAATTCTAGATTTGGTGTGTTAGATACTTGTCTCTGCATTGTTCGTTCACGACTTGTCGGATGTCCAGCCATGCTATTCATGTAGACGTTTTTTGAATCACGTGCTTCTTTCACTGCTGCCGCAGCTCTCTCATTTAAATTGTCCTGACCCCGCGTTCCGCTATCGCTACCCACGGGGCTTTTACGTTAAATCGCTGCCGCGATCGGAAGCAGATCCTTAAAACAATATGTCCTCTCCTTGGATCGCGGTAGCGATTTAACGTAAAAGCCCCGTGTGAGACGATTGCATAAGTGACAAGAAATTATTTTTTTATTTATGTTTACAAAAAAAGGCCTCACAATGTATTCTAAGTGTGATTTACAACAAAGAAACAAATGAGGCCAAATGT
>JACCRY010000206.1 GCA_013813265.1 Parachlamydiaceae bacterium | reverse complement strand
CGATAGCGCGACTTATCTTGCTTAAAGACTACATCAAAATACCAATGTTGAATTTCTACACCCCAATGCCCTCTAATTACTTCTGCGATCCTTTCTGCAATAGGTTTTAGACTTGCAATATAATAAGCCGTCTCACTGCTCGTTATACCATTTTCTGTTCTTATTCGCTGTACTCTTCAAATAGTAGCTACTAAAGTCATAAATAGTATGCTAGTTAAGGGGTATTTGAAAGTTAAGGAGGATTTACGAGAATCTTCCACTACACTTAAAATCTTAATGACCGGATGATTTATCCCATATTTTTTTTTGCCGGTCCATCACATGTTCTGGAATTTCACCTTTTTTGCCTGCCATTATACCCCCCCCTCCATTTTATAATGACGAAGGTTAAGGAAAAAAAAATTAAATTTCAAAAAATTGTTCTGATTTCATGTGCCCTGGCTCACATTCAAAGCCTACGAGCTCAAAATGTCTGAAATTATGTACCCTTTTTCGCACTGAGCTAGCCCTCAGTAAGGGCACAGCAAAAGACCTTCAGCAAGACGGTAATACCCTGAGTGCTGTAATAGGGCCATTGGACGCTTTTCCACCTCTTACCGCACCTGGTGACTTTTCAGGTTTCATCATCCGACAGATAGGAGCACCACATTATTCGACCGCAACGGATTTGCCTTACTACGGCCTATTCTTTCACTTCCAATTGCTTCCCGCCCTACATCACGGTAACGCAATTAGTTTCAGTTACAAAGGTTTTGGCTGCCTTTATCTAGGGCTTTCACCTCGCTAAATGGTGCGAGGCTGTAAAAAAATTGGAAAAATGCTTCAGTTGGCTGAAACGTTGCATCTGACACACTTCTCTTCTCGGTCGTAGCTCTGGCTGCGACGTCGTCAAGAATTGCATCAGCTGCAACTTTCACCTAACTGCTGCATTATTTCGAATTTTTTCACAGCCTCTGCGCAGCGCACACACACCGCCGCTATTTCAGAGCTAACCCCATTTTGTCAAGACTTGAAAGTATAAGGCCATTTCTCGAGCTCTGTAAGAGCGATATATTTGTTTTACCGAGTTTAGCCTTGAAATGGCAACTTCAGAAATTAAAACTACCCGTTTTAAATTGAAACATAAACTTTGAGTAATTTTTCACTTGCAAAAAAAAAGCCGCATTTGGGATAACAATGGCTTGAAGAGGCAATATCAGACATATATTTTTATATGCTAATAACCTTAACAGACAACAGAATGTAACTAATGATGAGCTGGAGACGGAAAAAATATGGAACCATTAAGTGATATGTATAAAGAAGCTGGTGAAATCATTGTAAATCTCGATGGTTACTATCGCTACGACAGTTACTATCACCATTCCCCAAAATATCCCACACGATTCAAGGCTGTAGAATTATTAAATTGTACTAAAGCGTTATATAGAAGACCGCACCCCGATGACTCTTACCATATAAATTGGGTTTATGAAGCGTGGGTAACGATGGCAGCTACAAAATTAGCACAAGTCAATCTTGATAATCTTAATATTAATTCTGAAATTGAATTTTTAACAAATTTAATAAGGGAGCAAGAAGATGAAAAAAACAAAAATAGTAATGAGAGTACTCTTTCAGATCTGAAAAAAATTATGTTGAGTTATTAAAAAAAATAGAAATTGTGTCTATTGAAAAGAATTTAATTCAATGTGCTGCAGATAAAAAAGATACTTTAATTCAGGATGCTCAAGATCTCATAAATGAACAACAATCCTTTATTGAAAAGCAGGATCTTGAAAATGCTGAATTAAGATTGTTAACAGAAGAAATGGAGGAAAGTATTGTTACTCTTAAAAAAGAAAAATCTGAAGTCAAAAAAATTAACTCTGATAAAATTAAAGAATTAAAAGTCGATTATCAAGAAAAAAAAGCTGAATATAAAAAAAGGATTGAGGAGCTGGAGCTCGATAACACAGAATTGGGCATGGTTCAAAATAGGCAAAAAATGGGTAACAAATGACAATCAGAATCCTGTCTACATTCAGACCGGTTTAAAAAATATTAATATAGAAGCAGGTAAGTTTTTTAAGCGACTTTCTTAAACA
>JACCRY010000183.1 GCA_013813265.1 Parachlamydiaceae bacterium | reverse complement strand
ATAAGCATCAGACTTTCGATACACTTGCGCTTCTTCAGCACTCATCACTGTAACAGTTCCATCCTTGATGTGAAGGTGGTGGATCGGTTTGGAGTTCTCGCCAAATAACTGAAAATGAGAAGCTTCTAGCTTTTCCCTATATGTCCATTCGAAAATATTAGCAGTAAAATCGATCCCATCAAAAGCAGTCGCTAAGGTCTGTAAGTCCGGGTCGATTTCTAAATAGGATTTTAGTGTGAATGAGGGGCATTTATGCTTGTCTTTTTTAAAATATAAACTTTTAGTGTTATATCTAGAGAGATTATATTTGTAGCTAGTATAATTAGGCATTTCCAAGAATGTTAGGAACGTTCCACAGCTTTCAAAACCTCTATCTGCATCAAAAAAGCCTTGCACTTCAAGAGCAGGTTTCGCAAGAGCTTCTTGAGATTCTAATTCCGTCATCGTCTCGGTCTCTGTCTTTTTCTCTGCTTGGACTTCCATTGTTTGATCTTTATCCAAATCCCCGGAAGGAGAAGGAAGTTTCTTAGGAACGTTGTTTTGAAGGTAGTTGACAATTTTACTCACATCAGCAAGAGAGTCTTCCTTGATAATGCCGACTTCTTTTAGCCATGGCATCTTGTTAAAAATCATTTCGATTTTATCAATACAGGCTTGCTTATCTCCCGCAACAACTTTGCTACAGTCCATCATCCTAGGCTGTTTTCCGTAGCGATTTGTGGCTGAAAGGTTTGCAGGTTTGATCCATTCCCCTTGAAGATGAATAAAGGCTTGAAGCTTGGCCTCTGGCGAGATTTTTTCATTCAATAAAACCTTCAGCAAGATCATTTGAGGAATAAGATCAAGCTGCTGCTTTAACGCCTTGTAATTATCTTGCCCTTGTTGTGTAGCCTGGTTAATGATGACAAAACTCAAAATATGATCAAAATTAATGTCCGTTTTTTTATCCAAACCAAGTTTTTGGCGGATAATCTCACTCACTTCAGCAGTCACAACAAAGCGTACTTTCTGCGATTTTTCAAGTCCTCGAAGACGCCATACGCTTTGTAGCAAATCACGGAGCAACATATTCTTGCCAATTGTGACAAGACTGACAGCATCAAATTTTTGCGGCACATCAGCACCGGTTGTATGGCTTTGGTCAAGAAATGTCAAACGTTCTTCCGGCTTTAGGTTAGACTGCCCAAGAGGAATCTCTTGATCTTTATGGGTAATTACTTGCTCACCTTTATAACAAACGACTTCTTTGCCTTTTAAATAAGAGATCTTATGAGCAATTTCTGTGTTGCTGCAGTCTTTAAAATAACCTCCCGCATCTGCGATCATGTCATAGTCGATCTTCATCTCCTCTAAACTCTCAAGCATAGAGTCAGATGTCCCCTCTTTAATTTCTACAACATTTGAACGGCTATTATTAAAGAGGATCATCAACGTTTTTGAATCAATACCAAGCTCAGCTATAGGGTTTAAAGAACGGTGCATGCTTAGGAGGTTCCAGATTGTTCCTGTAAAGCCTGAAGCGCGCATGAAGATGCTAATCAAGTTCTGTGGATTGCAGCTGATCTTCGAAGGGAAAATCTCTAACTGTGGAAGTACGAGTTTCTTGACGAACTGCAGTTTCATTTCGGGGCTGGTGTTGATATGATTCACAAGCTCATGAATATGCTCAGAGGTATATTTAAATGGGATATTAAGGTTTTCGTTAAGAGCTGCTAGAGCCTTCCATGCCTTCGTCTCTCTAAGCATAAGGTGCGGATTGCCGATCATTTCCTTGGTTGCTTGGGATTGAAGCCGTTTAACTTGCTCTTCAACAAGTTCAAAGGTCACTCCATTCTGCATGTAAGTTTGGAAGGTGTAATTCATTGTGACATGAGAATTGGCGAACTGCGATCCTGAATTTGGCACATTTGCTGCCGCAAAGGGAATTGCCAAGGGACTCTTCACTTTTTTGGTCTTCTCATCAAATTCTAGGCCATACTTCACATCGCACACTTTGCATAAGGTAAAGGGTAACAAATGGGCGATCTCTTCTCCGGATAGAGCAACGATATTTTGAATTTCTGGATCCAAATCGTCAAAATAGGCTTGGCTTGCTTCCACATTGTCTTTATTTCGAGTGACATAGTCAAACAAGAGCTTCTCTTCATCCTCGTCAAGGTTCTGAGAGAAAGCTTGTATTTTTTGGGTGAGTTCCTTGGATTCAAATGTCATCGTTGAAAGTCGCGCGATCAACTTTTCCGCAAGGAGCCCTTGTACATGACTGAAATAGAATTTCTCTGTAAAAGGGGGACCCTCGGGATTGGCTGCACTGTTCGAATCCACACGGGCAATTTGAATGATTTCAGGATCTTGATAGACTAAACTATAGATTTCCGAAAGAATATCAAATTCATTCAGGTCGGGTGTTATTTTTTTGCCATAACTAAAGCAGACTTCATGCAAGACATTCAAAATAGTGTCTGCTTCGTCAATCATTGGAAAGCCTTTTAGGAATAGGCTGTTGATAATCCTCCCCAAAATGACAAGGTCTTCGGGAAATTTCTCACCCCTGTCTGAACTGTTCATATGCTCGGTAGATTTTTCTATGTACTTGAGAACCAAACTTAGAACACTCTTACTTGTCATCACAAGGCATTCGCGGTTTTCTTTAATATGCTCAAGGGAATCCAATATTCCTTGCAGTGACCCTTGAGTAATATTTGTGTCCCTATCGAAATGCAGTGCAAAGAGACCTTGGCCAAAGGATTGCAAAATATTTTGGGTATCTTGAGAAATGCTTTCAAAAAGAGCTTGTGGAACAATCATCATTGAGATGTTATCTCCATTTGCCCTTAGCAATCCTAAGAGTGGCAAAAGCACTTGGACTTCCCTGAACCCATGATCATTTCCATAACCAAGTTTTCGTCATCTCCCTTCAAAAAGCTCTCCAGTTTTTCCACTTGGGCAGGACGCATCAAAACATTGCAATAATACTCAAAAGCAAGATAGGCTGGATGCTCCTGTGGTTTATAATCTCGTGAAGATGTGTACTCGCCACCAAAATCATTGATTAAAGCTTCAGCATGGGGTGTATCATAATTTTCCAAACTTTCGAGTGGTTCTAATTTTCCTTCTAAACGGATGTTCTTCTGCTCTCTTGTGGACAGAATGAGATACTCTTGAATCATTTGGAACAACTTTTCTGCTTCTTCAGACGTCAATGTCGGGTTTCTCTCACATAGGGCTGTTGGATTATTTCTGGCATAAAAGTTAATCAGTTCGTTCGGCGTGAGAACTTTTTTACTGTTAGCGAACTTTTGTATTTTACAAAATCGTCTTTCCTCGATAGTTGAGGGTTCTTTGTTAGCCAGCTCGAGGATATTCTCTAAAAGCAAAGGAAGTTGTTGTTTACACTCAATGCTAACAGTGTTAATAATTTTTCGCAGTGTTAATAAGTTTACCTGAATTGCATCTCCGCTGCCCGCTTCATCTTTGAGAAATTCTTTTATTGTTTCTAGATGCTCCTGATCAGTATTGAACTGATAAATAGTGATCCCTGGGACGGCATCGAGATCCTTCACCAAACGTGATTGTTCTTTTTTAGCAACGGGATCTTTCAGCTGAATGGACTCGATCGTCGACTTGCAAGCATCGATTTGTGAAGTTTCTGCTTTTTTTATGTTTTTTTTTAAACAAGGGAATATCTCACTCCAAGTCGGCAGGTCAATATTGGTTTCCCTATAACTGACAGTGACGATTTCTCCTATTTTTCTTTTTTCCTCTAAACGGAAATTCTTAGGAGTGAGGTCTTTGAGAAATGTAGGAGTAGTTTTCTCATTTTCCCGCATTCTTTTTGAATAATCTTTCGCTGAGGCAAACACACCTTCTGCCCACTCATCTATCTCATCTATTTCCTTTTTAAAGGGAAACTCTGAAAAATTTTCAGGCTCATTGAGGACAGCTTCTAGAATTTTAGCATACCCTGAATACTTTCCGTCTTCAGTGACTTTTAAAAAATGCAAAGCATCTTTCATCCATTTTTTTTCTCCCTCTTTTCCTGACCGAGCTGTTTCATAATACAGATTAAAATTATTTGGGCATACGTTCATGCGAAGACGTGTTAAAAACTGATCATCAAGTTTTTCTAGATATCCAGTGAATTTAAATTGACATCGATCGATATCACAGTCTGTATCAATTGGTTTTGTGACTAATACCCCTTCCGCTCTAATCACATTTCTAGCTGCTGCAGGATCAAGTTCTTGAAGCCTTAAGTGATGAACAGGGCTATACGCCTGTGCTAAAAGAGCCTTTAAGAGGAAAATCTCTTGATACCTAGGAAGCTTGAAGGCGGTCAAGGTGTTGAAGTGGTCTAAATAGAGGTCATACTCTTCCTTTAAAGCTACTGTTTCCTTTTTAGAAACTTCAAGATGATTTTCATGAGCATTTTTCATCAACAAATAACGGGTAAAGAGCCTTATTGCAATGCCATTTCCGCTTTTATCTCCTGTCACCTTTGAAATATTTGTGATATTTTCAAGGCTCCCCCTTTCTAAGGGAGAATAAGCTTTAGTTTTAAATCCAACCTTTTTCAGAAGGTGGAAAGCTTTGCTGTATTGCTGAGTGGTTGCCATCACTTCTGCAAGATGGAGATTAACTTCCCGTGACTTGTGGAAGAGCTCTTCCCCATCATAAACATAATATTTCTGCAAAGACCTATTTCCTGGTTCAAGGTCTCTTTTAAGGTCATATCGAGGAAGAAGCACTTCTAGTTCTTCAGGTTTTTCAGTTTTTTGGACAGGTAAGAGCACCTTGAATAGCCCTTCAACGTTCTCTAAAACAAGATAATGATGGTGTGAGCCAAGTTTTTTTATCTCTTTCTCAGGATTTAAAAAAAATCCTTCAAATGGCTTCCCACAGATGTATTTACCAGAAGCCTTTTCCAAGGTAAATGTGAGATTAAAGCGTGGCAACTCTAATTTTGTCCGCATATTCGAATCATCATACCACTCATGGATATAGGAAGGATCTTCAAAATCTGTCAGGAGTGATGAGGGTATCCCAAGCTTTAAATAATCTGGCACTTCATACACTTCCCCAAGAATGAAGTTTCCATTGTACGTTACATTTGTTTCAATTTCATAGCATTTTTCCCCTGTCTCGCGATCCAAAGCCAAAATTGTGGTATGTCCAATGACATTAAGCGTTTGCCAAAGGTCAAAATCTTGGACAATCGTGCGGCTTCCAATCTTGCTCTTTAAGTCTTCTTCCACTTTTTCTAAGAAAATTAATGAAGGGATAAAGCGATAAAAACCTTTCCCAAAATTCTTCATTTGTTTATCAATGACGATCTTATCCTCAACCATGCAAACAAGCGTTTCATTTTGTTGCGCATCCTTAAACGAATAAACTCCGTTGGGGAGAATTTTACACCGTTCAATATCGGGAAAGAGGTTATTGAAGTGGGTGTTATCGCGAATTACTAATGGGAGTAAATGATGCCCTCCTTCAGACCGTAGCTCACAAAGCAACGGATGAAGAATCAATTCACCATCCTCAGAAACAAACCAGGGAAATGTGCCTTCTTTCTCATGCAAAACCCAGTTTTTTTGCTCAGCATTTGGCCTTAAATCTTTTACAATACCATTGAGCAAATCCTGGTTTGGATTCCCCTCCTTAAGAAGATGCCCTATCCAAAAAGCATGTTTGATCATCGCTGATTCCGCCTTTCTCATTGTATCAGGATCTTCTTGATCTTTCGACTCGATTTTATTTTCTCTTAGGTAAATTGAACCGCTGATGAGCTTTCTAATTTCCTGATCATCCAATGTCTCTTTTTCCCCTAGCTCGGCAACGATCTCTGCAATGATCAAGCCTTTTGTTTCTGCATCAAGGCCCTTTTTCTCCAAAAGAATTTGCAACTCGACGAGTGTTTTTGAGTAAAACTCCTTATCGGGACAGAAACTCTGCAGCTGCGAGGAAACTTTCATGAGAAAGACGGCTGGCTGCATAGCATTTTGATCGACTAAAAACCTGTAATTCTTTTGGATAAAAGTATAGAGAGAATCGTTAAATCCTTTAACACTTAGATTATCTTCTAATTGATTTCCAAAAAGGCATAAATGGAAGAAGATCTGGTATTCACGTTCATTTAATTTCTCAGGGTGTTTTGTAAAGTATTCGAGGAGTTCTACATGGCCTAATACCCCTGTGGCAAAAAAACGGAGAATTTCCTTGAATTCAAGATCCTCGCTGTACTTTTTTAAATTTTTTTTTGATTCGTATTTGAACTTTTCAGATAATTCTGCAGTAGATAAAAAACCTTCCTTATGGTCATTAAATTTAGGATTAATTAGATTAAAAGCTTCTAAGAATGAGGAGGGTTTTTTTGTATAATTGCCCATAAAAGAAAGGTCTTCATCTCTTACGCGTCTGGTTTCTTTATTCCGAAAGATTTCTTCTGTAACCGCTGTTAAAGTCACGAATATGCTGGATTCGCGGTTATTTATATCATCTTTGACTGCATATTGCAGCTGAATATGTGATTTACGGTCAAGCTCTGTGAGAGTTCCTGCATTTGCCTTCGTGAGATGCTGATAACTAAAGGAGGTGTCTCGCATTGCCTTTATCCAATCAGGGAGGTGATTGCTGATTAAAATATGAGCATTTTGGCAAGTTTCAGGCAATTCTGAGGCTTCATCTTCTATTATTACTTGGTTAACAATATCTGGATAAATTTCCCTAATCATTTCAATAAATGTATTTTTTTCTTTATAAAGAAATAGATGCACTTGAGTCTGAGTCCAGGAAACGGATACGTTATCTGGGGGAAACAGATCAAAGATTGGTGCTTCCCTTTCAACATTTTTGTTCATTTCTGTCATTCGTGCAATTTCATTGGCTATCTTTTTATTTGTAAATTTGCAGTATTTATTAATTTCAATGTCTGGAAAGGCCAATTGTCCCCATTCAGAATTAGAGTGCCCGACTATACATATTAAATGCTGCAAATGAACCATTTTTCTCATGACATAGACTTTTTCCGGATTGATAATCTCAGGATGCCTAACTGTATAACAGCTCTTTAAGAAGTAGCTTGACAGAACACCTAATTTCTCGATCAAATTTTCTGCCTTTTCAGGATCTTCCTGAATAACTTCCTGCCAAAAATCTACGTCTAGGGGCAATCCTGTCACAAAATCGATAAGTCCTGTGTGTAAGGTGAGATCTTCCCGATTCTCCCACGCTTGTTCGGCAATCTTCTCAGCTTCTTCAAGATTATCTAGAATGGTAACCGGATTATCTATTTGGATGCCTCTGAAGGCTTCAACAAAATAGCTGGTGCTTTGTAGGTTAATAACTTCTTTCCCCTCTTTTGCTATCTCATTCAAAGTTTCCTTTAGGCATGAGGCTTAAGATTCTCATTTCTGGAGCTATTCCGATAACGTGGATTAATGTTTTGAACACGCTTTGCAAAGCAACAAAATTTATTGCCTTTGATCCATTCTCTTGTTTTACTTAAGTCCTCCAAGACACTTTCTATATAGAAGTCCCCAACAAGTTTTTTTTCATGCAGTTTGATGATACCCCGGCATACTGAGTGATATGTTTTTTGTATAAGCCGCCAGTCTTCCACTTTAATTTGGAATTTTTCCTGATTCTCAACAAAATCAAGAAGTTTGTTCAGTTTGTAATCGATTTTGATGCGTTTATATTGGAAAAGGGGCAGATAGGAGCGCTCCCATGCTGAAAGCGATCTTGACGCACAAACTCCAGCGTGTTGCGGAGACATCATCATGTCGCTAGGGATATTTATCCTCCCCTCATTTTCGTCAGATGCGGGATTCAATAAACCCTTTAATCCTAGATAGACATCATTTTCGTTATAATTTGTAGATTTCCCTTTTTTAACAATTTTTATGGAGGTCATCTCATGTATAGCTTTTAAAAAATTGTGGGATAGGACATTTTCAGTTTTAATTCCTCGCCATTCACAATAAGGCTGATATTTAACTGCATTTCCCTCACGGACCGACTTATGATATTGGATCCCCGCGCCTGTGTTATAAAGCCTGAAATTCACCACCTCATCATCCTCAGTTGGGATCACCTCGTAATAAATCGCATGGCCACTAGGGACTCCGGCCCAACCGCCTAAGATCAAAGTACGCTGTTGATTCTTGATAGCGGCTTGGATTTGCTCACTGGCTTCCCCTATTTGGATCTTGCTTAAGTCAATTGCCCTGTTGAGTTCATCGATGAGTTCCTCGGGATAAGTACCTTTTTCGACTTTCTTCAGGAAGTCTAATTTGTCTTTGACCATAAGGCTAGAATTGTTTCCCTCTAGTTCAGATCCGGCCCCAAATTCATCGGCACAAATTTGAAAAAGTAATCTGGCATTCGGGGGAGAAGAGCTTTGTAAACGAACAAAGCGATGATGCTTGGCTGCCTCGTCGGGCTTAAGGCGAGCTTGTGATCCAATCCATTCCTCTTCTGAATCGGTTTCGATTATAACATCCTGGAGGATGACATTTTTTAAAATTTTCGTCCTTAAGTCAGCAAGGAGCTCATCCTCTTCTTCTTGGATCTCATCATCAACTTGTGGTAAAAGTTCTTGAGCAATACCATTGGTCCAATTTTGGTCATCACTAGAAAGTTGCGTAAGACGGTCATACAAATCGAGAATTTCTTGAGGAGGAATCTTGAGAGATTCTTGTAACTCTGGATCATTGATATATTTTTCAAGGAAATTGCGTGCCGACATTTTGTAGAAGTCTTCATCTACAGATGAGTTTTTTTGTCCCATTAACGAGTCTGGCAAGTATTTCAAAATGTTTTCAACATAATCTTTGTGATATTCTTCTTGAAGGATGATGACCACTTCTCTTCCAGAGAAGAATTGCCGTATTGTTTTTGAAAGAAGAGCTAACCCCAGAGTGGGGAGGGAACAGAGTAACCCTAAGGCAATACCGCCAATTCTTTTAAGAGAGCAAAAAGAAATATGATGTTCCTTTTTTTCTAGAACTTTATATTTTAGCCCTTTTAAATTAATTTTTTTATCTCGGTCCTTAATATTAAGATCTTTCCAATCTGTATACTTAGTCATTTCCGATTCATCTACATATATTTTTTGACCTAAACGTCCTTCTTCTATAACCATATTCACTCTATTTACAAATTAGAAAAACATTTTAGCATTTTAGGTATTATATGTATATATGATTGGATGAGCACCTGTAGGTTTAAAAGAAGATAAACAAAATAAGTTTTAATTGAATTATTGATTTCTAAGATGCTTATCATTAATTTCAGTTCATCTAAACATATATAGTCTTTTATAGGAAATTGCCAAAGCAAGTGTAAGGGCGGATAAGCCCATTGGTGGCTGGCCTGATATTCATATTCTGTTATTTACCTATATGAATACTTTTAGAGGCATTCGCCGCAAATGTCAAAATGTCAGGCCTGACACCAAGGCCCAATGTAAGGGGATGTTGAGATAAAGAAAGATCTTCTCTTTATATACAATGGATCTCACATATAAAAAATTAACTTTGACGTTTATTTGGAAACATCTATTCGTAAGCCAGGGCAATTTCATGAAAATTTATTGATAAATTAATTTCTCTATATGTAGTATTTCAGTCTAACCTAGGAGTATGGTATGACTGAAAATGATATAGACAATGAAAGTTGCAATGTATTGAGAAACT
>JACCRY010000179.1 GCA_013813265.1 Parachlamydiaceae bacterium | reverse complement strand
TTAAACAAGCCGCTTAAATAATCTCTTAAATCCAGAAAATCATTTTTTAAAAAACCGGCCTAAAAGTGGGCAGGCTCGTGATCGCCTTATGTTACCTAATTTTGGTCATTTCTGAACCATGCCTATTAAACAGTGTGCAAAAGAGTTGTCCCAGGCTGGCTTAGACCTTACGCAATTTGTGATGAACCGAATATCAGATTTAGGGAATATTGTGAATCTTGAAGAGTTTATCGATCAGCCTTTAACTTTTACTCTTAAAAAATTTAATGACCTAGTCTTGGAATTTACATATCCAATTGCTATAGGCGATCATATAATTAAGCTCGAAGCTGACGCTATCAGGCAAGTGATAAAAAGTTCAATTTTAAAAACCCATCCTCCTGAAGCTATTAATCAGTTCATCGAAATGTTTTTCACGTAAGTGCTCATCCAGTTACAGGTTGCGTCCAATCTTAGGCTTTAATTCAATAGACTATGTGAGTATACTTTCTTAATAAAAAGAGCAGGACACCATGAAATCTCAAAACAATAAAAAATATTTAGCATTTTTCTTATACCTCTTACCCCTCTTATCCATCCTATTGCAATTCCAATTCACTGAAGTTTTTGCAGTTTCAGCAAAAATTTATAACCATACCGCCCTCTGTCAGACATTTAAAACATGGGATCCTGATTTTCAAACTATCCTTGAAGCAAATTCAGAGCAAATCATCGATCTTAGTAATGAGTTTAAACAGTTTATTCCCCCAGAGGAAGTTAAGTCTACATTGGACACTTTAATTACCCCTGAGGTCTATTCCAAACTAATTAATAATGATCTGAATAATGATTTTTTGAAAAATATGGGTTTTCAAATCTTCAAAGAAGATGAGACTAGACTGGCTCCAATTGATTTTTTCATAAAGAGCCATTAGATTGTGGTCGTGTGAATCGATTCCGCTCTTTACTAAGTAGATAGCTTGTAGCAAGTTTTCTAAAATGCCGTTTTGCCAATAGATCGCCCCTCTAACAAGCTGACTGAATTCATCAGACCTAATCTTATTCTTATTTAGAAGAGTGAGTATCTGTTTAAGAACTATTAAATTTTGATTGACCTGCTTAAGTCTGAGAATAGCTGGGTGGTTTGGTTGGGCTTCAAGCTTTTTGATAAAAATTTCACACATTTTGAATGTAGATTCAATAGCCATAAAATCAAATTTTTAACATAGGTGTCGAATAAAATATGACATTTTTGATGTGCATGCAATGCTGGAAGAAAGTCCTCTAATTGTTCCAAAGTCATCTTGCCAAATCCCGGTTTGGTAGGAACATTTGATATATCAGTATCTACAAACATTTTGTTAAAAAAATTGTTATAATAAATATCCATGTCGTGAACTTTATCGCTTTCAAAATGATTTGAATTATTTTTAATGCAATTGATTGTATACTCAACAACATTAATAATTCTAGATCTGGACCCCAACAAACCCTTGTAATTCACATAATTATCGATTAAAGATTGAATTTTAATGATTAACGGAACTAAATTTAACTGCATGTTACCTATGTGATTTAAATTATCTAATTTAAAAAACTGTAGTTTGGGAAGTTGATTTAACATCAAATCATTCACTATGTGGTCAGTTAAATTTGAAGTGTTAAAAAACTTATGATGTGGTTTCAATTTATAGGGGGCTATATTTTTTTTATTTCAACTGCGATCCAAACTAAATTCTCCTTAAGTTCATTCAATTTAATAGTAAAAATTTTCTGCATTGTTTTGATAGGAAGTTTAATATATGATTGATCCAACTCTTGAATGTTAATTATATCGACTTTATCACATAATGTAGCAAGACCTACATCCATGATATCCGGATTTTCAAGGATTTTCTTCCATTCGTTCCAAATGATTCCGTCATTTAATGCTTCATTCTGCTGACCAAATTTTTTACTCTCTAATGATATATAAGATAAAAATTCGGAAACTCTTTCAACTAAAGAAGGATCACGGTTATAGCGTAAATAGGCCATATCGCAGCGAAATTTATTCCATACTATTGAAATTTCTTGATTATCAGGAGAGTTAATTTTAATAAGATTAACATTTCTTTCAATAAATTTAATAAAATAACTAAAAATGCCTCTTGTTAAATCGATCGACTTAATGGTGTTAGTAATGTTACAAAACGATAAATTAACACTTTCTATATCACTTAAAAATTTCTTTAGTACTGTTTGGGACACTTCATAGGCTAAATTAGTATCGTTTGTAAGAACGAAATTATTGTATAAAACCTCTCCCACGATCCATCTGGCAGTATGTGATTCGTCTATAACTTGGCACATCGATTTATTAAACGTGATTTGAATGACATATGAACTTATTTGCACATTGACCTCTAATAAAAATGAGTAGTCTTAAATAATAGTTAGTTCATGATTTAATTCTACTTTTTTCGTTTTTTGTACATTCGCATGTCCTCTAGTGCACTGGCTAAAAGATAGTACTCGCCACCTGCAGCTATAATTTTTTCTTTTAGGTCGAATTGCCACGTATCCACACAAATAGTAAACCATTCAAAAATTTGAATCAAGAATATAAAATCTGTTAATAATAATTAATTTAATTTAAATTACATATGTTATAATAAACTTAAAGACTTTTAATTAACGAGGTAAAATGTCATCAATAAAAAATAATATAAAATTAAATGAAATAAATATAGATATCGAATCCTTGTTAGAAGAAGATTCATACTATCATTATCATGCTCTCTCATTAAAACCAGCGAGTGTGTTAAAGCAGGAGCATCGAAAGCAACTGACTGAGTTTTTTGAAATGAAGCAACTGCGCTTACAAATTGAAAATGCTCAAAATCTTATTATAACGCAATTGCCTGGATGCGTTTCACGAGAAATCTTTTCAACTATTCAACAGGAATTTGATCAGTGTGCGGACCATTTTTCAATCTTTATCAAATCCATAGCTGAAGCAAAATCACATAAACCTATCTTATTTCAAGAAATGTTTGGTTATTCGGATGAAACGCTTTTGCATTCTTACGATCTTGCAAGCAAATTAGTCGAAAAAAAAAATTATGATGATGCGAATGATATTTTTGTGTTTTTGACAATTTTAGCTCCACACGTTTCAGGATATTGGATTGGCCAGGGGGTCTGTCTGCAAGCTTTAGACAAACATATAGAAGCATTGATGGTCTTTAAGGTTGCAAAATATTTGAATCCAAATGATCCCTTTCCAGCTGCTTATTCGATCGAAAGCTATACTCATCTGAGAGATTTTACAAGTGCCCATCAGGAAGAAGTAAAATCTCTTCAAGAAATTGTTAATAATTTGACTCATGAAGAAAAAAAGCAATGGAAGAAAAATATTAAAAAATTTACTGGACGACCTCTTCATAAATAAGGAATTTTTTTATGGATAATTATCATTTTACTGGTATTTCCAATAGTGGCAGTTTTGCAAAATCTAGTGAGATTAATCAACAACCCAAGGTTGAAGAACCCTATAAAAAGTTGCTCTCTCATGCTGATGTAAAATTACAGCAATCCCACAAGCCAGAGAAATTCAATATTGATATAAAAAACCTTTCTCAACCTGCTCTCGGAAGTGTATTAGGAACTATTAAGGGCGCTAGCCGAATCGCAATTGGCACTGCAGGGAGCTTCCTATTAGTACCTCTTTTACCTTTAGAAACAGGTAATCATGCGGATTTTTCTCAACTAAAGAAAATGACGACTCAGGGGGCCATCATTGGCTCACTAGGGTTTATCGCAATGGCAACTGCTGGGAAAAAGACTCTGAAAGCTGAAGCAAATTTAAGAGAAGAAAAAGCGATTCACAAAAAGTTCAAAAGTGAAATGAGAGAAGTAAAAAAAATGGACCCAGAGAAAGCCTCTGCGATCATCACTATTTTTAATAAATCAATACAGATAGGCATGACAACCAGTGAGGCTAATACTTTGCTTAAAGCGATTAAAGATGAAGTTGGAAAGATGGCACCCGCAAAAGCCGCTGCGATTGCCACTATTTTCAATAAAACAATACCGGAGGGCGTGTCAACGCTTGATGCTATTACATTGCTTAAAAAGATTAAAAAGGAAGTTGGTAAGTTGGATAAGCTGGAAAAACACGGTGAAGCCCATAGCTTTGAAATAGGAAAAGAAAAACATTTTTTTGCCATTTTTAAAGGTGATAGCAGTGACTCCGATTCCATAAAAATAGCGATGAAAATTGATCATCTCGCTTCAGGGGGGTCAAAACACGTTTTCGCAGGTGAATTTATACACCAACAAGGAATTGATAAAGAGGAAAAGATAGCAATCTTGGTTCCCAAATCTAAAAAAGATGCTGCCAGTTTTAAAATGGAGACCGCCAGACTTAAGGAGGTTGGTGGCAAATCAGGAATTCAAGAAAAGCTATTCGCGAGTGACTCACAGGTGATGGTTGCTGAATTATATGATGGAGATGCGAGTCATGTCCTTGACAAATTTAGTATAAAGGATAAACAAAGAGTGACCTCTGATTTACGTTCTGCTTTAGAAGAGTTCAAAGGAAAAGGAATTTTTCACTTTGATGGTAAACCTGAAAATATCTTCATAAAAAAAGTAGATGATGGATATAAATTTTTCTTGGGTGATTTAACTGTGCCCAAAGAAGAGGAAATATTTGAAAAAAAATTTCCCGAAAATGTATTTCTTGATATATGCCCCCAAAGTACAAGTAAATATTCGTCAGAGATAATTTTCGATGCAGTTGAAGAAATACTGGAAAAAGTTAAAAAAGACAAACAAGGTAAAAGAGAAGACGAAATTAAAACGATTGAAGCCGCTGCCCAAGAAAAAATTGTTCCTCTTTTAGATAAAATGGTTGAATTTTCTTTTGGGCTTACTCTGTATGAGATATGGGTAGGAAAGCCAGCTCCGATAACTAATATTAGAGAAGGACCTGGACAAATTAAAATTAGTGATGAAAAGTTGAAAGAAATGAAAATAAATTTAGAATCTAAAGGTACTAGCCCTGAGGAAGTTGATACTGTGATAGGATTTTTGACAATGCCACCCGAGTTGCAGAAAACCATGTTGGCTTAAAATTCTCCGAAAACTTATAAAGCTTTTATTAAATGTCGCGAGGGACGGAAAGGCCAATGAAACATTGAAAAGGGCGAAAGGGCGAAGTTGCAACGTATTGCCAATTTTCTTTGCGCTCTTCACGTTAAAAAAGTCTGGATACACGCTGCAATTGCGTCTTTTCGTCATTGCTCCTTTGCGTCTCTGCAAGGCTGTGAAAAAATTGGAAAGATGCTTCAGTTGGCTGAAAAGTTGCATCTGACGCACTTCTCTTCTCTGTCGTAGCTATAGCTACGACGTCGTCAAGAATTACATCAGCTGCAACTTTCGCTTAACTGCTGCATTATTTCGAATTTTTTCACAGCCTCTACGCGGAAATTGCCTGTAAGCGACTTTAACAAATTAAGACCTCATGCTTCATCTGCTTCAATAAGTTTAGAAATTTTTATAAGTTAAATTGTTCTTGTTTTACCCATGGTGCAGGGATAAGTTCGATTCCTTGAGCTTCTGCAAGAAGAGATTTTTTGGTTTGCTGTTCTATTTTAATGTTTTTGTGCCCCAAATTATCGATCTGCTTAATTTCTTTCATGAAATTTACCATATGAAACTCAATATTTTTGATATGCAAAGGACCCGCATTTTCATAGATGGAAATTTTAAGGATTCGCAGAGTGCAGTTTCACTTATTTTCAATAGGTAAATTAACTTTCCACGACACAGGAAATTTGGCTTTTATGTCATTATAATCCCAAATGGGACAAATGTTAAAAGTTTTGGTTTGAACTACAAAAGAATTTTGATGATTTTCTTTGTCTATATAAAAATTAAATAAAATTTCATCTTTTAAATCTCTATTGCCCAATAGTAATTGGCCTTTCAATAAATGACCAAGGCCTTCTCGTACAAGCAGATCTGCTCTTGCCCAAGAAATAATACTTGCCATCTTTAATAATCGAAAGCAGATTAGAGTTTGGTCAGAAAACCCATTAAAATTACATCCTTTTTCTCCAAGGCATTGAAGCAAGAGTATCATTTGATCTTTAAGCGAGATTTGCCCAGCCTTTTCACTTTCGGGAATCTCAAATCCAAAGGCTAAATATAGTTTCGAAAGAAGCTTATAGAAAAAAATTAAATCCGTTGTAGGTGAATTGACGATAAATGGTTGGCCATTAATCAAAATTTTTCCGGGGCAAGGCATATCTTGGCGACAAAAAGTTTCTATCATATCTTTATAGGGAGTGTTATCAATAGTCTGAAAAACTGCAGTGTTATCAATATGTTCAGTCCATAAGTTTTCAATACAGGAAATATTTTGTCTTAGAATACTGTCATTCGTTAGTACAACTAAATTCTCTTTTAATTTTGCGATCATTTTCTGTGAATTATTCCATTTCCGAAGCAATTTCAAGACTTCTTTTTGAGTGTCCTCGGTATCACCGAATGCCAGAAAAAGATAAGGCGTAATTCGTTTAGTTAATTTCTTGATGGGGTATTTTTCACTGCAATCAGAAGGCGCGTAAGTGAAATTTAGAATTTTATCAATGTTATTCAAGAAATGGGTGAGGTTTATTTCTTTTGAATGTAACCCTTTCTGGTTTTCAAGTTTTAGTCTTACTGGAGAGATATCTTTAAGTGCGCACTGAAATAATTCTGTAAAAGGTGTTTCATTGTATATTGCTAGAAATAACTTAAGCCGACTAGCGATGAAATCAATTCGTTTAAGAATTGGAGACAAAGGAATTAGAGCATTTTGCACTATTCCAACAATTTCAATCGCAAGCTTTTCGTTGTTCCATTGTACGGCAATGAATTCCTTTGTTTCATTGATCAATTTCTTTTCTAATAATAATATCAGCAATATTTGATATGATGTCAGCTGAGCAAGCAATAGCCTTAATTTCATCTCTAGATTTATCCCAGTGCAGAGTAAAGTTTTGATCAAGTTTTTCTTTCGGAGTAATCGAGTCATCACTGATTTTTCTAAAGATAGAATGTTCCTTTCTCTGAACTTGAGGGGGGCTGTAACTTTGAAAAGAACGAGGAGAGATTTTTTCTTGTTTTAGGGAGGGATTTGTATTATTTGTTTCTGTTGTCTCTCTACCCACACTATTATGAGCTTGACCTTGAATTTTTTTCGTCACTTCTTTCCCCTCAGCAATGAGTTCTTTGGGGTAAGATCTTGAGAGTCTTCTTGCTTTTTTTTTCTCTTCATCTTCGCTACACATAATTTCTGGGCAGCTGCTTGTATGTTTTAATGCATTGCTGTTTATATTTCGTGGAGAGGTTTTTGAATATCCTTTTCCATTACGTGTTATTTCTCTAGGGGAACTTTTTGTAAATTCCATTACATTGCTACTTGCACGAGGCGAAATTTTGGAATGATCTTTCCCATTATTAGTTAAATCTCTTGGTGAACTTAATTTACACTCCTTTCCATTTTTTTCTTCGTGATGGTTTTCTCCGGATTGTTTTCTATGGGGCGATATTCTTTTAGGACTTAGACAAGCCACATTTTGCAGTGAACTTTCACAATTTAGCGGTGAAATTTCAATTAATGGCAATTCTATAAAAAGTTTAGTCGGGGCTGTAAGCATGTGGGTCTCATTGACTACAATTTTCACCCGAATAGGTTCGCTAATGGGTTCTCGAGAAGAAATTGATAGCATATTTACTCCCTTTCGTAATTTTAACAATACATAATCCTTTAAAACGTGCTTGTCAAATTCTTCCCTTTTATTTATTTTTCAATCCCTTTCTCCAACATAAAAGATTACTTTATATTGAAAGTAGGATCAGCGAATTAACATGGTTGGGCTGGCAAAGGTAATAAGCTATGATGATAATCTACCTGGGAAAACAGTGGAATCGTCGACACCGACTATAAAGGGCGCAATGCTGTTAACCGGCTGTCTCTGGAACTGATAAGAAACAGGTCGCAGACATAACTTCGCATGCAAAATTTCGACACATAATTTGCAGTAGCATATTATAACTAACTTTTTTCTTACTTTTTTCTTGAAAAATGGTTAATATATTGTTATAATAGTTTGTTAAATACAAGAGGATAAAATGATCATGAATTTTTTTTTAGGGAGTCTTCTTATGTTAAGCTTATGCTCTGCTGATGTCCCTCAATTTAAGGAACCTGTCTATACGATGTATGAAGAAAAAGGCATTCTTAAAGTAAAAGTAGAGACTTCTTCAGGAACTCCTGAACAATTATATAAAAGCATGCTCAAAGAAGCAAAGAAAAGTTCTTTACTCGGGATGGCTTATGTTAATCAGCTTGCAAAGGAAAATTATCCTTCTGCGCAACGTATTGCAGTTATTTACGAAGGTTATCGTGCGTTTTTTATAAACAGGAACAAAGAAAACCTGTTAAATATTTGCATTAAAATTTTAAATGACCAGCAAGCCGATGAATTAGCTGTTTCAATAGCTGCCTATGTTCAGCAAGTTTTAAATCATGAACCTATAGTTGAAAGTGCAGGTTCAAAATTTATTAAAAATCTTATCCCATCGATCAAACAAACACTGACGCTCACTCCTCCAGAAAAGTTGTATCAGGAGCAAGAGGTTAGAATTCCGGAAATGAGTGGATCTCACAATGCTTTTCCTGACTTGATCAAGTACAATGGATCTTATTACGCCAGTTTTCGTGAAGGAGATTCGCATGGAAGTCACACCGATTTTGGTAAGATTCGAATTTTACGTGGAAATTACAATGAAACGATTCATGAGTGGAAATGGGAAAATGAAGCTCTGCTGTCCAGTCATACATATGATTTTAGAGACCCTAAATTTTTCGTCGATTCTGATGATCGGTTACGCTTGATTTTTGATGGTTCTATTATTGGATTTGAAGACACTACAGATCAAATGATCCCTCATGTTGCCTCTCAAGTTGACGGAGAATGGAAAGTTGAAAAGGCTCTAATAGATCCTCAAATGAAATGCGATAAGGGCCAATGGATTTGGCGCATCACATGGAATCCTCAAGATAATTGTGGATATGGCTTTTCTTATTCAATCGATTCACCCGAAAAAGCAGCAGTGTTAACCCTCGTAAAGACGACAGATGGAATCAGATTTGAAAAAGTAGTGGACATTTCGGTTGATAAGCCTAAAGAAGGATTAAGTGAGTCTACAATACGCTTTAAAGAAGATGGCACGGCGGTTGCTTTAATTCGGTCGCAAAGACATGGATTGATAGGAACAGCTTCTTCAGAAAGTGATTACAAGGAATGGTCCTTTGAAGTTGTTCCATTTAGAGTGGGTGGTCCTAACTTTCTTATCTCTGACGGGAATTTGAAAATGTGGGCAGCAACGAGACATTTCTTTGTCAATCCCGACAACACCCTTGATGAAACGACAATTGTTGCTGCAATGGATAAGAAGCGGTTGGTGCCATTGCTTTGCCTAAAAAGCTATGGCGATGGTAGTTATCCAGGAATGGTTTTGGAGGAAGATGGCAGCATGACAATCTTATATTATACCTCTTCAGAAGATGAGAAGAGCAATATTTATGTGACACGCGTCAAGCCGTAACTTTAAAAGAAATAGGGAAGCGCGCAGCCACTTCCTGCATCGATTTATAAGGAAGATATAATGATTAGTTCTATGCCACAAATTTTTTACGAACCTTCCACGTTTTTCACTGAAATGACTGCTTCTGGACAGGCTAAGTGTGTAGCAGAGCGTTTCATCTCAATATTTAGCATGGTGGGGGCCCGCCCTAATTGGACAACTTCCCACAACATCGAGCTTCTTACTTCAGAGAATCGAGATACTCTCAAATCGATTTTGACTGGCAAGGCTATAAAATCGTTAAAGGAGGGAGACATTCCTGAAAGCTCATCCTTTTATATTGTTGGCCGGGGCTCCAACCATTATGTTTGGGGACATAGCTCCTATCCCAATATTGTTATCAAATTAATGAATAAAGAGTGTGCTCATAGCCAGCTTCACATCGCAAAAAGATCTCTTGAGGTCACTCAAGCAATGAAAAATTGCTGGATTCAGATTCCTAGAGTATCATTCGTTGATGCAGGAGATATGACAGCTTATATTGAAGAGCACCTTCCGATTGGCTTAGATGAGTCACAGCATAAAGAGTTATGGGCGCGCATACTGATTCATTATCAGTCATCTGAATGTTCTGCGCTTTTTAAAGAACATCTTCAAGAATTAATCGAACAGATCCAAAACCTGATCATGCGGATTGGTTTTTGGGACGTTGGCTATAGGAACCTTCCTGAGGTGCGTATAGATGGAGCAGGTGTGTGCGCAACCGACTTTGAACAAATAGATGATAAAGATGATTTAAAAAGAGTTAGGGGATTAGAGAAACTTGCACACTTATTTCCCTTTGCGCCTTTGGTCGACCCCATCATTACAGGAAATAAGCAGATGCCTTTAGTAAATTTCATGAATACTCTTAAATTTGGTAACGCATTTGATCCAAATCAGCCTGGACCCATTAGAATTTCTAAAGAATTCCACGCTAAATTGGAAAACAAAAAAGAAAGCTTAGAGACACTCCAAAAAGCCATTCAGATCTACGATAAAAAGGATTACCTGACCGGAGATGAAGAGATTGTATCCTGCTGCGATCTCGCTTCTTTGGATACGGACGAAAAAGCACTAGCCCAGCAATTGTTATTAGATATTAGACAAGCACACAATGACAGAAGGGGAGGAACTGTAAGCCAACGACGTTGTCTGGATCTTCAGCCGAGAGGCAATCATTTCTATAAATATTCAAGTTATACCCGCGATCGATTTTTAAAGGTTTTGAATGTTTTAAAAGGGCAGAACAGCATCATTCTCTGGAGCGATGATTATAAACTTAGCATGGCAACTAAAGGAATCCAGGGTCTTCAATACGTCTTCTATAAGATTTATTTTTAAATGACTTTCATCAGGGCTGTAGAAATTTTGGGTCAACAATCGATGAACCTCAATACTGCCATTCTTCGTTGTTCTAACAATCATAATTTCAAATTTGTTTAGCTTCAGGAGTGTGATAGCAAAAATCTTCGGGAGATCAGCAAGGAGCCACCTTACTTTTTCTAAAATAAAATCATATGCGTATTTAGGAATCCGTCTTTTCAGAAAAGACGGATTCGGGTAAAATTAGATTTATGAAAGAGATGCTAAGGACACTAATTACTGAATTTCACGAGAGAGATCTACCTAAGGTCATTTCTCGAGCAATTCTATTCCCTAAATTTCCTCCTGAAGTTCGCAAAGCTCATGTTCTGATGGGAATGCGACGTACTGGGAAAACATGGATTTTATTCCAGCACATGCAATCTCTATTGGAAGAAGGTATAAAGAAAGAAAATCTCCTCTATATCAATTTTGAAGATGATCGATTTGAGAATTTTCGTGCTTCTCACTTTCAGCTGATCCTTGATGCTTATTTTGATCTTTATCCTCTTCATGGAAAGAGCAAAGATCTCTTTTTTTTCTTTGATGAAATTCACCTTATTCCTGGATGGGAAAAATTTATACGTCGGTTACTTGATCAAGAAAAAATGGAAATTTTTGTCACAGGATCTTCAGCTCATATGTTGAGCAAGGAAATTTCCACTACTCTTCATGGACGTGCTTGGGGGCAAGAAGTTTTTCCCTGTAGCTTCCTCGAATATCTGTCATTCAAAGGGGTAGAAATAACAAAGCAACACAGTGCTAAAAAAGCGTCTCAACTACGACATTTCGCTCAAGAATATTTAACATTTGGTGGATTTCCGGAAAGTTTGTTCATCATAAAGGAATTGCATGCTCCTTTATTGCAAGATTATATGAATAGTGTGATCTTTCGAGATATCGTACATCGTCATAAACTTAAAAATTCCCATATGGTAAAAAGGTTTCTTTTGTTTTGTTTAAGTCAGCCCTCAGCACTATTAAGTGTTACGAAAGTATTTAATACCTTCAAGTCACAAGGGGAAGCTGTTGGTAAAAATAGCTTATTTGAATATCTCTCCTATTTTGAAGACGCTTATGCTCTTTTTGCAGTGCCGATTTTTAATTTTTCTGAACGTGTGAGACAAGCCAATCCTAAAAAGATTTATTTTGTTGACCCTGGCCTTGTGACAGCTTATTCAGTTAAACCTAATTTTGAAAAAGCAGCTTGCCTTGAAAATTCTGTCTTTATGGCTTTAAGAAGAGGTTCAAAAGAGATTTTTTACTACCGAACTAAGTCCCAAAAGGAAGTTGACTTTGTTGTAATGTCCTCAAAGGGGGAAATTTCGTTGTTTCAAGCCTGTTACTCCATGTCAGACGATCAAACGCGTGCGCGTGAGATTTCAGCATTAAAAGAAGCAGCCAATGAGCTTAATCTTAATAATGGAACCATCATCACTTTAGATTATGAAAAGTCCCTTTCTGAAGATGGCATCGAAATTTGCTGTATCCCTTTTTGGAAGTGGGCAATGATTTACTAGCGAGGTTCCCAGGAAGGAAATCGCTTTTCACCACGAAGTTCCTCCAAAATTTTAATTGCCCGTGGATCATTTAAATTAATTAGGAAAAGCTCAGCATTCTGCTGCCCAGTGCTATTGTATACAAGATGTAGGCTGTCTGGTGCCCAAGAGGGATTTTCCTTATTGCCTCCGTTTTCCGTTAACTGCCATTCTTCGTCGTTTTGGAAGTCATAGATCCATATTTGCCGAGCATCTCCTGTGCGAGCGCAAAAGGCGAGTTTCGTCCCATCTGGAGACCAACAAGGAGCTGAGCTTTCCCGGTTGATACGGGAAATCAATCGAGCTTTAATGTCTTTAAGTTTGGTTTCGGGAAGGGGAATATCAAGTACATAGATTCTTGGGCTTCCATCCTTATTGGAGACAAAAGCTATCTTTTTTCCATCTGGACTAAAAGTAGGAGAACCTTGTGTCGCTTGATGAGTCGTAAAAATTTGGCGTGGTTTTCCGAGAGGTCCCTTTTCAGGACTGAAATCTTGTAGAAATAGATCAGGATTGCCGGTGATGTCACTGATGAAAGCGATCTTGTCGCGCTGAGGAGAAATCGCTGGCATAAGTTGGTTTCCACGCAACTGGGTCAACTGCTGGCCCTCGCCAGAAACTAAGGAGCCTAAATATATTTTTGGTTGTCCTTTTTTGTAAGAAACGTAGAAAAACATTGAAGACTGGTAGCCGGGTTTTGGCGGGATATAAATGGGTGTTACACAGTAGCCACTCTGATCATCCATAACCTTGCGCGCATTTGCTCCGTCATAATCGCATTCCCACAGTTCAGAATTCCACTTATTTAGAGCTTCAATACGGTATTTACGTGTAAAAAGAATATGTGTGGATGCAATTCCTGGAGTGCCAAAGAGCGATTTAATAAGGGCATCGGCTAGTTGATGAAGCTGCTGCCGGTCCTGACTGATTTCTCCACTTAAAGTAAAACCTTCGAATGTTTTGAGGCTATTAGCATTGACTGAAAGTAAAGAAGCTTCCAATTGTTTCTCTCTAATTTGTATTTTTACAACGTACAGAGCATTCAAACCTTTCCATTCCCGTGAAATTCCGGGGTCATTTAAAGCTTTATTAATTGCTAATGAAGTGCGTTCGCGGGTAGGCGAAAGCAGTTGAAAATGGCCGCTGTGACCTAAGTCAAATTGAAGGACCTGTTCAAGCTTATCGATGTACGCCGAAGTTAATCCTGAATTTAGATCTATAAATTGTGAAAGAAATAAGGGTTGTAACTTTTGTTCTGTCGAGAGATTGACAAGCAGGGGAGTTTCGTCTCGAGCATCAGAGTACGCGGTTTCAGGTATCGTAGCAGATAGCAAAAAAATAATGATCCAATAAAACATTTGAGAGCCCCGTTATTATAAATATTTGTTGTCTTTTCGTTCGTTTTTGCACTTTTAGCCCTTACCGCGAATGCGGTGATCTCGACTTTGTACAAAGTCGATGTGAAAGCATATAACCATTGCCATAAGCCAATGGTGATGATTCCAATGCCATTTCTTTTTCAGTACAATAGCAAGTTTTGTCCAACTATAACAGTAGTTTCTTGCTTTTCTTGAATTGAAACATGCGGTAAGATAGAGATTTAACCCTATTGGCAAAAAGGATTCTTGGATATGTTTGTTACACTAAAGGATAACTCGAAAATTGAAATTCCGGAAGGAGCAACAGCCAAGGAACTGGCAGAAAAACTACACCTGACGGCACCCCATCAAGCCATTGCAGCTTCGATAAATGGAAATCCGAAAGATCTATCAACTCCTTTGACAGAAGGTGATCATGTCATTCTTTGGGACTTTAACGATCCAGAAGGAAAAGAGACGTTTTGGCATACTTCAGCACATGTGCTTGCCCAAGCTGTCTTAAGACTTTACCCTCATGCAAAACCAACGATCGGGCCTCCAATTGAGCAGGGCTTTTACTATGATTTCGGAAATTTGCAAATTTCAGATGAGGCCTTTGACCAGATTGAAAAGGAAATGCAGAAAATTGTTGGGGAGAATTACGTCGCTAAAAGGGAGCAGTTTTCAACTAAAGATGAAGCTTTAAAAGCCTTCGAAAGTAATAAGTACAAGTGTGAGCTCATAAAGGGATTCCCTGAAGATAGCCCGTTAACTGGCTATCGACAAGGAGAGTTTTTTGACCTTTGTCGTGGTCCCCACATTCATAACTTAGGAAAGATTAAGGCATTAAAACTGCTTAAAGTTTCCGGAGCTTATTGGAAAGGTGACTCGAAAAATGAAGTGCTTACACGGATCTATGGTATTACTTTTCCTGATCGGAAACAGCTAAAAGAATATCTTGAAATGGTTGAAGAGGCTAAAAAGCGCGATCATAAAATCGTAGGTCCTCGCTTAGGCTTATTTTCCCTTAAAGAAGAAGCGCCTGGCATGCCTTTTATTCATCCTAAAGGGCTTTACGTCTGGAACCAATTGGTCAATTATATCCGTGAATGTCTTGATGAACACGATTACATTGAAATTAAAACTCCAACACTCATGACAAAAGACTTGTGGGAGCGTTCAGGGCATTGGGCTAATTATAGACAGAATATGTTTATTTCTCATATTGAAGAACGCGATTTTGCCATTAAGCCTATGAATTGCCCAGGGGGCATGCTTTATTATAAAAGTTATGTTCATAGTTACCGTGAATTTCCTTTGCGTGTTGCGGAAATTGGAAATGTTCACCGTTATGAACCGTCAGGCTCACTTTCCGGACTTTTTCGTGTTCGCAGCTTTCATCAAGATGATGCGCACATCTTCATGGAATCTTCTCAAATAGAGCAGGAAATTTTAGGTGTTTTGGAACTTTCCCATAAAATCTACTCAACCTTTGGTCTGCAGTATCATCTTGAACTTTCGACGCGGCCTGAAAAAAATACAATTGGTAGCGATGAAGAATGGAAATCTGCAATTGATGGACTTAAAGGAGCTTTGGATAAATATGGTAGAGATTACCGAGTCAATGAAGGCGATGGAGCGTTTTACGGGCCAAAAATTGACTTTCATATTCGTGATGCCATTAACCGTACATGGCAATGCGGCACAATTCAGCTAGATATGGCACTTCCTGAACGATTTGAGCTAGAATATACAGCTCCAGATGGTTCTCGAAAACGACCGGTCATGATCCATCGTGCTATTTTTGGATCTATTGAGCGATTTTTTGGAATTTTAATTGAGAACTTTTCGGGTAAATTTCCTCTTTGGCTTAGCCCTGTGCAAGTGAGACTTTTAATTGTGGCTGATCGCCATTTGCCCTACGCCGAAGAATTGAAGCGACGCTTTAAAAAAGCAGGTTTTCAGTGTGACATTGATACAAGTAATGAATCTGTGAGCAAAAAAGTTCGCACAGCTCAGCTTGAACAGGTGAATTACATGCTAACTGTTGGCGATAGTGAAGTCGCAAATAATACGATCAATGTTCGGACACGTGACAACATTGTTCGTGGAGAAATGGCTGTCGAGCCTTTTATTGAAACGATTAGCAAGGAAAAATCTGAACGGCAATTGACCTCCCCATTTTCAGGAGCAGTATGACACAATCTTCTCAAATCACAATTGCAGTTGGCAGCTTTAAAGGGGGCACTGCAAAGACATCCACGGCTTTGCATTTTGGCGCTGCCTTGGCAAAATATCACAATAAGAAAGTTCTGTTAGTCGATTTCGATGCTCAGGCAAATTTAACGACAGGCCTTGGATTTGATCCGGATGAAAATGACAGCATGGCGGCTGTACTCCAAGGAAAAAAATCGTTTGCAGATGTTGTTAAACATACGGCTTTACCCAATTTGGACCTCGTGCCTGCGGATACTTGGCTTGAGCGTGTGGAAGTGACCGGAGCGTTAGCGGCAGACCGTTATTCTCATGAACGTCTGCGCGATATTTTGCAGCCTTTGGATTATGATGTGATCTTAATTGATACACCGCCCTCACTTTGTTGGCTTACCGAGTCTGCTCTTATTGCTTCACGCTATACTCTTGTGTGTACAACACCAGAATTTTATAGCGTAAAAGGTCTGGAGCGGCTTAGCGAGTTTATGGACAGTATTGCGCAGCGCCATCCGCTTTCAGTTCTTGCCGTCGTGCTTTCTTTCTGGAATGCTCGAGGTAAAAGCAATGATGCTTTTATGAGCGTGATTGAGCGCACATTCCCAAACAAGCTTTTAGATGCTAAAGTGCGCCGAGACATCAGCGTCTCAGAAGCCGCTGTCCATGGAAAGCCAATCTTTGAGGTGTCTCCTAAAAGCCGGGCGGCAGAAGATTATCTATTGATTACAGAACAGCTCTTAGCCCGTTTCTGATTTATACTGTGCGCGTACACAAATTGAAGTTTTTTACGCGCCAAAGCCCCGGGGTTGCACGATCGGAAGTGACCCAATATTATTAAATATGGGGTCACTTCCGATCGTACAACCGCGGGAGCTTTCGCGCAGCAAAAAACCTCAATTTGTGCACGCGCACAGTATAAGGAGTTCATGAGCAACGTCAACGATTTACTCTCTTTGAGAACGAAAAAAGGTGAAAATCTCTCCAAAATGGCTGAGATGGCCAAACAATCTGCTTCAGGCCAATTGACGAGCTTTTCCGGTGTTTTTAGCGTCGAAGAGCTTTCCGGAAAGGAAAAAGCGGAACTTCAAGATTTGCTTACGGCCTATTCTACTCCGGATTGCAATCTATCATCAGATCTGCAAGAGCTTATTTCTTTAAGCAGTGAAGTTAAAGCGATTAATAACCAAGCGGCTTTGTTGCATGGTGAGAGGATTAAAAAGGCACATTTTCTTTTGACACGTTACCGAGATGGTGCTTTTACCAGCTGGCTAATGGCAATTTACGGAAATCGTCAAACCCCCTATAATTTTTTACAGTACTATGAGTTTTATCAAACTCTGACGCGCCCTTTACGCTTGCGCGTAGAGCAAATGCCTAGGCAGGCTGTTTACACACTAGCAAGCCGCACGGGTTCATTAGAAAGAAAGCAAGAGCTGATTGCGACTTATAATGGAGAGACTAAAGCGGTATTGCTTGAGACTATCCGTCATCTGTTTCCTTTAGAAATGAAGGACAAAAGGCGTGAAAATTTTGGAGATAAAGCACTTTCTAATATGCGAGCAGCTATTCATTTACTCACAAATTCTGAAGTTTCTTTGTCAAAAGCACAGAAGAATTCCTTTTGTGAACTGCTCAATCAGCTGCGTACCGTTGGAAAGACCTTGTAGTGGCTCAAAGCCTTGAGAACCTGAACAGGGTTGTCAAGAAAAAAATGTGTCCAACTGTAAGGCTTGTTCCCGCTTTGTTTCGACTTGTCAAGGGCTAAAACTGTAAGAACAAGTCTTAGCACTCCAAAACATTCATCAATCTTTTGGTTTACATGAATATGACATTGTCTACTCAGAATTGGAATCTTTATCATGGCGCTCTTTCAATAAGATGTTTTACAAATAATTGTAGTAAATAAGATTGTGTATAAAGTGAAAGTTTTGTATATTTAATTTTACTTAAGATAAAAAACAACATTACAAAGAGAAATAATGCATTGCCTTAATTCTATAGCCACTTTATATGCCACGGATGTCCGTTTTGGAGATATACTTGTTGAGCCTATGCGCTTCTGCCATAGAGCATGGACGGTTATGTACAGTCCACCTTTAATAATAGGAGTTCCTTGGCTAGCAACAGTATTTCGAATAGTAATGTTTATCCCGCTTATAATAATGACCATATCATCTGCTTTCCTTTGCGTAATAGGATTGTCAGTAAAAATGTGTTCTTCTTTTCCACCACCTATAGAGAAATTAAAGCGCTACTCAATCTTAGATGATGCTAGTACTTATTTGACTCAAGCCGATGGTAAATTTATTAGAGATACAAGTGAAGAGTCATCCCTATTATTTTCTACATTTGAGAAAGACTGCATTAACCATATTTTGACCTTTTTAAATTTTCGGGATAAAAGGAGGGTTTTGCAAACAACACAACATTTCAAAAAGATTGTTGAAGAAAGTCCTACTTGGAATTTATATTGTGCTGGATTGGAAAATTCCACTCTTGAGCCTTTAAGAAGAATTCGAATGAATAACTTTGACATCAATACCGATAACCTAAGGTGGATCTTTACTCCTGCCTTTGAAACTTTTTATTTGTGCCTTGCTAAGCATAAGAGCTTTTCTTTAATGAAAGATGTTCCGCAAACAACCGTTCAAATGGAACGGATGGATCTCCTCGAAGGTAGTGGATTTAATAAAGACCATTTAGTGAGTACTTTTAATCTCCTTATGGATGAACAATTCAGCAATAATTTTTGTTTTCGAGTCATCTTGTCTGCTCCAGATGGCACTATGGGGGAAGGAATTGCATTTCATGAAAAAGATGATGTTGAAAATCGGCATGTGTTTATCATTTATTGTGACGGACTTGAAGGGGAAATACAAACTCGATATTTAAGGGGGCAAAATTTTGAAGATGCTCACTTTAAAGAAAAATATTTAATTAGACAATTCAATGCTTTTGCGCACTTAGAAGAAGCAAAAAAACATTTATGTATGTCATGGGCGGGTGAGGAACGCGTTGAGTTGTATTGAATGGGGAACGCATTACTTCGTACGTTATGGACTAAGCTCTTACTCTAAAACTTGTCTTGTCACTATAAACACGAAAGGAAAAAATACCATGAATTGCCTCGACTCTCTTAAAGCATTGTATGCGCCTGACGTCCGTTTTGGGGATAGTCTAATAGAGCCGATGCGTTTTTGCCATTTTGCATGGAATCAGATTAGCACTGACGAATGGGGAGAAGTTACCGACGGATGGGAACAAGTTGTTATGCGAATCGTATTTTTTGTTCCATATGTAATTTGGACATGTTTAACAGCTATCCCATGTGCAATTGGAATGGCATTAAAAATGTGCTCTACTGTCCCATTCTCTTCACATAAAATTACATATTATTCACTCTTGGATGACGTTTCAACGGAATTGTATTTGCCTGAGCCAAAAAGGAAAAAATCGGCAGAGTCTGCACAGCAATTTTCTACTTTTCCTGAGGACTGCGTTAACCAAATTTTGACTTTTTTATCTTTTCGTTCTAAGCTTAAGCTTTTACAGACAACAAAGTACTTTGAGAGAGTTGTTAAAGAATGTCCCTCTTGGAAATTGTATTTTAAAGATTGCGAAAATTTGGAGATGCTGGAAGGCGAACACGCTCTTGATTTTTTTAAAAACAATATACATAAAGATAAATTGGCATTTGCATTTACACCTGCTTACGATACATTTTACAAACCTCTCGCTATGAAATTTAATTCCTCCCTAATTAGGAATCTTCCATTTGGGGCATTCAATACGCCTTTGATGAAAAATACTTTTGATAAGAATTATCTTTTTGAAGGAAATTTAATTCATAGAATTCACAATTTAATTCGGATTAACTTCACTAATGAATTTTGTGTTAGAGTATTATTTAGTTCACCTGATGGAGGGATGGGTGAAAGCATCGCATTTCACGAAGGAGAAAAAATTGATACACGGCATATTTTTGTCAATTATTGAGATTTAAACACTGCAACAATAATGAATAACTGTTGGGTTGGAGAGCCTTTAGAAGAAGTGCCATTTCAAGAAACCCTTCTTATTGAGCAGTTTGAGTTATATGTCAACAGGATGAATTCGATCTAAAAGATTGTGTTGTAAGGTGTGACTTTGGATTCAGTCTCTCAAATACAGTGAAGATTATCATCCCTTTGATCTATACCTGAAAAATGGAGTTTATGCGAGGTTTTGTTAATAAGCATGTTCTTAAAGCTGATTCACTGGCGTTTTAACTGCTAAAATTTCGGGCTGTATATGTATGAAAAATAAGCAGGATAAAGAAAAATTAGATGAGGAAAGATCAAAAATTCTATCTCTTTGGGATGAATGGTTTGAAATTCCACTCATTATTTTAGGTTTTTGCTGGTTAGTTCTCATCGTTATAGAACTTAGTGCTGGTTTAACCCCTTTATTAGAAAATTTAAGCTTTACTATTTGGATTGTTTTTATCTTAGACTTTATCGTTCGTTTTTCTATCGCTCCTTTTAAAATAAATTACTTAAAGTCGCAATGGATAACTCTCATTGCTCTCATAGTGCCCGCTTTTAGAGTATTTAGGGGCTTTAGGTTTTTGAGAGCTACAAGAAGTATTTATTTAGTGAAAGTTGTTGCCTCTGTACGTCGTGGAATGCAAATTTTAGGATCGGTCCTTGGGAGGCATGGATTCGGTTATATTATGGGTCTTACATTTATTATCATTTTGCTAGGAGCCGCAGGCATTCAAGCCCTGGAAGGCGCATTTGTAAATTATGGAGAAGCATTATGGTGGACAACCATGATGATTACAACAATGGGAACTGATTATTGGCCACAAACAGCAGAAGGGCGAATACTCTGTTTAGGGCTTGCGATTTATGCTTTTGCTATTTTTGGATATATCACAGCCACAGTAGCTAGCTTTCTTATTGAAAAGGATAAAAAAAACCAAGGTGATTATCAAAAACTTTTGGATACCTTAGAAGAAATAAAAATTGAAATTCAATCCTTAAAAAGTGGCATGCATTAAATTTATGCTGGTCCGAGTTAAATTGGTGTAAAGCTGAAAAGCCATTGGTGTCTGGCCTGATATTCTGACATTTGCCGTGAACTCCTCTTAAAGCTATGGTGGGGGCAAATATCAGAATATCAGGCCAG
>JACCRY010000167.1 GCA_013813265.1 Parachlamydiaceae bacterium | reverse complement strand
TGAGTCTAAAAAAATTTATAAAGATCGTGCCTCAAATTCAGAGTGGGCTAATGCTGGGTTAAGAAATAGAGGACTAAAGCAGTTATTAGTCCGTGGAATAGAAAAAGTCAAAAGTGTATTCAGTCTTCATGTTTTAACTCATAATATATTAAGATCACTACACCTCAACAATGCGTGGTAGAATTACAAGAAAATTGAATTAAACGAAGGCTAAAATGAGCTAATAAAGTCAAAAATATATTTATCTGACTTATGAACAATTTCGCTTTTTTTTAAAAATTTCAGAATTGTTCATAAGTCAACTTGTAACTTTTGGATTTTTTCACAGCCTCGCAGCAGGCGAAAACATCTTTCACATCCTTCTCAATCCTTTTCACTCCCCAATATGTGCAACCTATTAGCAGCAACTTGAGCTGCTTTTTCCCAAGTCCAATTCAAATGAGCATGTTTACATGCTGCAATCCCTTTGGCATGAACGCTTTTTGGATTCTTTGCTAACCAGCGCATTTGTGCTGACAAAGCCTCTGTATCTGGTTCAAGCAACCATCCATCTTTAATCAATTTTATATCTCCAAGCATATTCCCTATGGTTTTCACTTGTGCAGGTATAAACCAGCCAACCTCATTATTCACAAAATCATCGGTCGCTCCTCCCTCGGTAACTAGCACGGGAATCCCACATGCCATAGCCTCAAGCACGGGAAGTGCAAACCCTTCACCACGATAAGGGTAAACAAGACAATCACAAGCTCTATACACACTAGCAATTTCATCGACCGACATTTCATGAGTTAAATAGATAATTTCTGGAGCATTAAATACATTCTGAGCCTCTTTTATTTGTGCATCATGAGTTTGATTCGCATAATAGGCATTCGTACCGAAATCTTTAATGACTAAACAAACATCATCTGCTGCAGAAAAAGCTTTTTGGTAACTGCTTAAAAGAAGATCTGGACCTTTTCGATAAATAGTACCTCCAAGAAAAAGGAATTTGAATTTTTTCTTAGTTTTCAAATCATAAGGTTTGACTTCAGAATGAAATTTCGAAGGATCTATACCGTTTGGAACAACAACGACTTTTTCTTCCGGCACACCAGATTCAATGTATTGGCGCTTAACGAAATGAGTCGGAACCCAAATCTCGTCGACTTTTTTTACCTGACGTACCCACTCCTCCGGAAGCGCTCCAAATTCCCAAGGTTGCATAAGTATCCACTTCCCCTTAACAGGCTTTTGCCAGTTTGGGGGCCAAGCATGACGAATGGTAAATTGAACTTCGTTTGGAGCTTTAGTCTGGAGACGAGCTCGCATTTCCTGCAGCTCATCTAGGCCACTTAATTTCGACGAAAGAGATCTTGGGCCAACACAGGTAAGCTTAAAATCGGGAATCTTAGCAAGTTCTCGAGTTATTGAACGATTAACATGAGAAAGGCTGCTCAAGTCCATGAATGTCCCTTCCCATGCAATATTCATGGGTGAGGAAAGTTCATCAGATTTTTTTTTTTGCAACAGTTTATTTTGCTTGACGCCTGGTTCTATATTCTGTGTATTTTCGGCTATTGTTGAGCTAGGAGAGTTTGTAGGAGTGATTCCAAGCTTTTCACTAGGAAAGAAAAGATAGTCATCCCCATTTAAGCTCGTTCCTATATAACCTAGGTTTTCAATGAATTTAATTTTCGATGGCTTTAAAGAATCATTGAAAATTTCCACTATCATGATAGGTTTGTTACTCTTGATCGTCTCTATTCCACCTTTGATGACATTCATTTCATAACCTTCAACATCCATTTTAATGAAGGAAATGTTGTTTAAGTTAAGGTCATCCAACCTTATCATTTTAGCTCGATCACCCCCAAAATTTTCCGGAGATTCTGTAACAGTTCCATGCCCCTGATTAATAAAATCTGAAGCTAAGTTTTCGACCCAAGCCTCTTTGGGGATAAACATCTCAATCCACTTCTCTTCAATCCCTAAGGCGTTATGATGTAACACGACATTATTACAGCGGTTCAAATACATATTAATTGCGAGCTCACAAAACATCTTGCCTTGAGGTTCAAAGACGTGCACTTGTCCCTCTTCTCCTACAATTTTCGAAAGATTTAATGCATGTGTACCAATGTGACCCCCTATATCAAGTACTACAGATCCAGGTTTTACATATTTTTTGAATTGCTGGTGAATGTGCCCTTCCCATTCTACTCCCTGTTTGATCGTGTTATTTTTTATATAATCATTTACATCATCTACATAAAAAAGGTCCTTCTTTTGAACATGATAGATAGCATAATCTTTGAAATTAAAGTTTTCGGCTTGTTTTCGTAGATAAGGGTCTTCTTGATAATATTTCGATAGCAACGAATTTAATACGGTAGAATTAATTTCAAATTCAATTCCTTTTAATGTGAACTTTTTTTCTTTTTCTAAAGTTTTTTCATTTTTGAAATGTAAAATAAAACCAAATTCTTTTTCATTGCAAATGTATTGATCGACATTCTGATTTCTTGCATTTTTTGAAAAAGAGAGAAATTCCCAATCGACAAAATTATCAGAAAAATTCACCTGATCTAAACATTGCGTTAGTATAAGGTAAACTTCGTGAACGCAAGGAACCTTAAATGTTCCGCGTTTCTTTCGAGATGCAATTGGAAAATAGTCAGGATGATCTTGATAGTAACCAGAAGGTGTTACATCGGCAAAAAAATTACGAAAAAGATCTCCAGGTTCAGGAACTGGACGCAATAGAGGGGCGATGATCGGTTGCTTTTTTTGGATAAGATGCTTGAGTGTTTCGGGGTTAATAAAAGCATGCGAAGTTAAGATAAGACAATGGCTACATAAATGATTTTTACTTTCAGTTAGAAAACCGTCCTTGATCTTCCCAAAGATCCTATTTCTGTCTATCTTCGTTTTAGCTTTAGCGAGTGTGTCTGTACTGTCATTATATGCAATGTATTTATAACTACTTTTATTCTTCGCGACCCAGTCAAACACATTGTTTTTCACTTGATCTGTGCTATTACAAATATCAATTTGGATACTTATAAGCTCTTTCCTATATTCTAAGTTTTCAATCGTTTTTAAAAAGTATGGAATAAGCTGATCGTTATCTTTGATGATAAGACCCACAAATACTGGATTGCTAGGGGTAAAAGCAGATGGTTTATCATCTAAATGCTCTGATACCGATGGTGGGTTTTCAGAACATCCAAGAAACATAACGGAAGCACAAAAAATCAGAAAAAAATAGAGATAGAGAGCTACTTTGGGAACAATTTTCATAGAACACCTTTAGGTTGCATTGAGTGATAAAGTCTCCCGGAATGTATATGATATACTTCAAATAATTCAAGAAAAATTCTAGGAGTAGAGCTAAGATTCAGAATGCTCTACCCTGAATCTGGTCCTTGCTGTTCAGGGCGATTGCATTATAAAAATTGATTGAAAATTTCAAGGCTAGATTGTAGTTCAGCAAAGTTCCGTGAGATAATTTTAAAAGAGTTTTTGTAAAAAGCCTTATCAGTTGAGAAACACAGGATATGCATGATCGCAAGCGGCATGATGATCAGGATGATGAAGCCTTTTCTTCTATGCTGAGCCCTTTTTCTTTTATTGCTATAAAGAGAGCATTTTTATAAATTGATTCAAGAAACCCCGAGCCAAGCTCATTCATTACATCGAAGCAGCATCCTAATATTGTTTCCGTTAGCTGAAAATATAGAGGTTGATTATGATCATGCATATCTTGCCGCTT
>JACCRY010000166.1 GCA_013813265.1 Parachlamydiaceae bacterium | reverse complement strand
TGTTTCAGATCATCAAGGTTCTATAATCAGTGTACAAATATATTCACCTGTGGGAACCCTTTTGTCAGATACAGAAATGTTCTATGACATTCGTGGAAACATTGTTAGAAAAGAGCAATATCTTCCCAAAGAGACCATCACAACTCGGTATGAATATGATTCTTCTTCAAACCTAATTCAACAAGTCAACGGAGTTGGCACCCCTGAACAAATAACCACAACTTTCATTTATAATTCCTTCGGTGAACTGGCAAAAACTGAATATACGGATGGCACATCTAAGCATCATTCCTATGATGCGATAGGAAGACTTTCTAATGAATGGTCTAACAATAAATCTGTTCATTACAGTTACAAATATAATCAGCAAGATTTAATCACTGAAGCCGAGAATTGTAAAACCCAAAAAAAAACAGTTCGGGAATACTCCGCTGAAGGCAATTTACTGTCAGAACATTTTGAAAATGGATTAAAAATAGGCTATTGCTATGACAGGTTAAACAGAGTCACTGAACGTATTTATCCTGATGGTTCCTCTATTAAACAAATCTATAATCCTATTTTTATCAGTAAGACCGAACGCCTAAAAAATGATGCTGTCGTATATAATGCATCTTTTGAAAATTTCGACCTCTCAGGCAAGCCTGAAAAAGTTGTTTTTCCCAAAAAAAGCGGGGCTCTTTCAATAAAGTATGATAAATTAAGTCGGCCCAAAAGGCTAACTTCTCACCACTATAAAGAAAAAGATATTCTTTATGATTCCAGAGGGCTTTTAACTTCAAAGATTGTCAATGATGACTTGCAAACATTTGAGCACGATCATCTACAGCAACTTACTTTAGAAAAAACTTCAGAATATTCCCATACTTACGAAAATGATGCTCTTAACAGGCAAATTTCTGTAGACGGTCGCATTCAAATCCACAATGCCGTTCATCAGTTGACTCACGGTGTCCACTCCAAATACTTTTTTGACACTAAAGGACGAAGAATTTCTGATTCATCGAAAGTATTTACTTATAACAAATTTGATCATCTTATAAAAATTCATCAAGGTGATTTGACATGGAGTTATACCTACGACGCCTTCCATCGAAAAATGTCACGTACATTTGGAGAAAAAACAGTCTACTATCTTTATGAAGGTCATGAAGAAATTGGCTCATACGACAATGAATTTAATAATTTAGATCTTAAAGTCCTTTCTGCTGGAGAAGGATCCATCCCCATTGCAATTGAGCTTGGGAGCCAAAATTATTCTCCACTCCTCTCAAGTCAAGGCCACATTGTGGGGCTTGTTGAAATGCAAACAGGTAAACTCGCTGATAGAAGTTATCTGACTATGTTTGGAGAGGATCTAGCTTCAAATCCCCTCTCTCCTTGGCGTTTTTGCGGAAAACGGCATGAAACTTCCGAGCTTGGGCTAATTGACTTTGGCTTTCGTTTTTATCACCCTAAATCAGCCCAATGGTTAACGCAAGATCCCATTGGGGAAACTGATGGCCCTAATCTCTACGCCTATGTTCGTAATAGCCCGACTTGTTACATAGACCGCCATGGCTTGTTTATGGACGGCGTAGACTTCAGCACTTCTTGGAGTAACTTAAAAAAAAACTGGAGCTGGGCTGAAAGTCAAGTTATGAATTATAGTTGGATGGACAAGCAATTGGACAACCAAGTGGTAAATTTTGGGGATGGATGCGCCTCTTTTCTCTCAGAACAAGGGGATACCTTAGGAAGTCTTGCCTTAGATTGTACACCCGTTGTGGGCAGTATAAAATCAGCATGTGAAGTTGTCTTAGGAACGGCTTTGAAAAACATAAGCATGAATTTGGCTTTACAACTGTGAAACAGTACGCTACCCACATTGAAAAAGTATTAACAAATCCAACTATGACTCGTGATCTTAAGAATGGACGAACTGCATTCTGGTGTGAAACAAGTCAAACTGTTATAGTTCGAAATCCAAAGGCCATGGATGGAGGAACGGCTTTCATGCCTGATTTAGGAGTAAATTATTTCTTAGAGGTTTTACAGTAAATGTATTTAAAAAAAATTGAAAAAAATCAAGCCATTGTGAATTTAACTGAAGATGAATTAGGATTGTTAGGTAATTGTTTAAATGAAGTTTGCAACGGACTTAAAATCTTAGATTTTGAATCTAAAATTGGAATTGAAAAAAAAATGCCCAACTCCTTCTAAAAAATGTTACCAAAATTTACAAGATGATAGAACAGAAAATGGACAATGATAGGGATTGATAGGCTACGATATATTAAAAGAAGAGGGAACTAATAAATAAGAAAAAAACAATCCAATGTTATATGACTACTACTTTGTGCATAAAAATAAACTCTATACACGGTATTCCTAATGGATGCAATTCAAGTTACTAAAAATCGAGTAGACCTCAGTCTTTCACAAGAAGAAATCTTTGTTTTACGAAACGGGTTAAGCATAGTTTGTATCGAAATTGAAGAGTGGGAGTTTGAAACTCGATTAGGTAATTATTTAGAAGAGGCTAAGATCCTTCTCGATTCTTTGACATCAGTTTTGGAAAAAATGAAAGAAATTAAAGAAGATACAGCGTAGTGAGAAATAAAAGAAAATTCAAAAAAGATTCGAGTTTACCGCCAGGAAAGGCTCAAATCCCATTTGAATTTTTGAGCTTATGTGAGTCTCATAGAGGGTAAAAATGGAAATGAAAGATTTGTATTCTTTTAGAAGGCGTTATCTGTCAAGTAGCTTTAGCAGCACGTGCAATGGGCGGACTTACCGAATGTGCAGCAGGGGCAAGCTTGGCAACCGCAGGCTCGTGTACTGGAGTTGTCATTCCATTCGGAATTGGTATTGCATGTCATGGTTTAGATAATTTTGTAGCTGGGTATAACCAATTTATCTTTGGTCAAGTCCATTATCCACTTACAGTTAAACTTTTGGAAAAGACTGGAATGTCAAATGCAACAGCATCAAACGTTAATGATGCCTTAAGTATCGGAGGTACAACCACAGCTATAGCTTCAGCTCGTATAATGAACTCTGGCATGAAGATAGGGACCAGTTTATCCTCTCAATCTTCAGTCAGTACTGGAAATCAATGCCATTATTTCAAAAATGTAAAAATTGAAGGGGATAAACAAGGTAAGCACATTCCTGGAAAGCACAATTATGAATTAGGTAAAAGCATACTTGATCATAATAACCCTCAATCTTTATTGAACAATTATGCAGGAACGGGTGCCCCAAGAAGGGGAACTCCGGGACAACCTGGTTATAGAGAACTTGTAGACTTCAAAGAGCATATTGGCCTATGGAAAAGTAAAACAAGTGGACATGCTTTACCAACAACTAAAGGAATTATTCATTATTCAAAAAAAGGAGGACATATTGTTCCTGAGCATCCTGAAACCAAAATATGGTGATTTATGAAAGAAATTCCTGATGCAGATGAGATAAGTCAAGCTGATCTCATATTGTCTGCAAATAGAGCATTACAATGTGAAATTAGACAAAATATGAGGCGTATTTCTGTCGAATATCACAAAGAAGAAAAAAAAATCATTGTCTTTTTCTTTTATGATACATCTCCATCTCAAGATGATTTAGATTATGATGTAGAGGGTACTATTACTGCAGAAATGAGTGCAGATTTTCCAAGTGAAATTGAATGGGAAGAACGATCAATTGTTTTAGCATATCCTAATCGTTTACCTAGTGTTGGTATTTGTGTTTTTCGGAGATATGAACCGTCTCCTCCGGAAACATAGCTTTGCATGATTCCTACGTCAAGTAACGCAAAAAGGCCTCGAGGTCCAAAGCGATTTTGAAAAAGTAATATTAATTAGAAAAAATTAGTAATATCGTGTGTCTTAAATTAAACAAAGATGAAGCTATTATTTTACTCGACTGGTTAGGCCGATTTAATGAATGTTCACATTCTGAGTTTTTTCAAGATCAAGCGGAAGAGCGGGTTCATTTCGATATGGAAGCTGTTTTAGAAAAATCTATGAACGTAATTTTTGATTCAGATTATGAAAATAAACTGTTAAAAGCGCGCGAACAAATTAGAGATAAAATGTATTGAAATTTTTAGAAAACCATTCTCATTGAAGAAAAAAAATTATTTTTTATTTCCTTTCTTCAACAAAAATTTTTTAATAATAGTTTCATTCAATGGCAACAATGGTTCAAGGTTGTCACATGAAAAATTATCTCAGAAATGTACATCTTCCTGATGGCTAATGTTGCTGACAATTTTTAACTAGCGTGAGGGGGTATGTTTATGACTTGCAAAAGAAAAGAATAGATGGAAAAATAAAGCTTCACAAAATACTCTTATTTATAAATTGTTGATTTTTTTATTGGCGAAAAAACTGCTTGTGAGAATAGGTGCAAGGGTTAAATGGCCAACACTTTTTTGACACGGGAATGAAAATTAATTTTTCATTTACATAAATTTGAAACAAAATCGAGCAATTTGCTCATAAATTGGCGGTAATACTGTGAACGTTCCTTCTATTTCATCAAGCTTTCCTACGCCCCATTTCAACCGAAATGCGACGAAACGAGATTTAAATCAGGCATTCATCAATGTGATTCAAGACATGTTCGAATTAGACCCTTTCTTATCCGAGGATCCAGACACTTGCATGAATTTTTATTTGCAAGCCGAGCAGTTTCTTTCACAAGGAGGCAGTCCTATTTTACTCATTCCAGAAATTTCAGTTATGAATCATACATACACAAATATTACTTTCTATGAAGTTGTCTATTTACTGAGTAGAGAAAGTTATTTAGAATCTCAGGAGGATGAATATTTTGGTCTTACTATCAATCTGTGTATACAAAAAATTAATGAGCTCATCGAAGATCCCAGTTTAAATCTCGAAAACATTAAAACTTTGTTAAAATGCGTAATCTCATGCGACCCTTATCTCGAATCTGAAAAGACAACAGGAAATCTATTTCTTAATCTTGTGAATAAGTTTCTTATTAAACAAGGCAATCCAACCGACTTTCTTTACGATGTATTATTAGGTGATAAACGATTTGAAAAATTAGCAATTATTGAATTAGTTTATCTGTTGTGGAAACGTCCTTATGTGGGTGAATGGGAGGAAAATGAATTCTTTCAGAAAAGTTTTCAAGGAATAATTGCTCAATTCCATCAAGTAATTAACGAGAACCCGAATAGGTTTTTGTCCGATGATGAACGTTTACTTCCCTTAATAAAATGCTTAATCGAATACAATATAAATATTGAATGCGAGGAAATGGGAAACCAAAATATCGACGGAAAGATTTACACACTTAAATTTTTGGAATATTTTGTCACCATTCAAGCTAATCCAAATCTTTCTTTCCAAAAAATTAAAATAGGAAAAAATTCCTTTAGCAATCCGACTGTTTTTCACGTAGCTTATCTTTATTGGAAAGATCATGAAACAGAATGGAATGAATTGCAAGAGGAAAGATTTCAAAAACTAATTGAAAATATGTTGAAGGACCCTCGGACCAATTTATCTGCACAATTTTCAGAACACAAACTAGGTATCCATCATTTTGTAAATAGAAATATTCAGAGCCCAAAAATCCAGATAAGACCTAGTGCACCGGTCTTTTATAGGACATCGAATAGCCCTACAACCCCATCCTTACCCCCTATTATTCATAATTCGCTTAAATTTTTAAACAAACCAGACCATTGGATCATTAATCAGTTAGAAGGTCATTCCTTAGAGAAAATGACAATTGCCCATTATGCAATAATTCTAAAAGACTATGACATGTTATTTCGTTTTTTGACTAAAGAACCGCGTTTATTGGAAATGAAATGTTGTATGACCAAAGGGAAAGGCTCCTTAGGTAGAGAAAAATTTATTCTCATAAAAAATAACCAACGAGTGTCCTATGATAGACTGGCTCAAGATGAAGGGCTATCTGGTGATTTGATACCTTTTAATGGATATCCAGCCTATCCCTATGTAACCCATATAGCTCGTTCGACCGACGTTACTCTTCTCCATTTGGCAGCCAGGGTTGGTAGCAGGGCTGTTTTTACTACTTTGAGAGATAGAGGTGCAAATCAAGCGGCTCGAGATTCTTATCAGAAGACACCTCAAGATTACTTAGCACTCTCAATAAGTGAGGGAATTATAGTCAAAAATCGCTCTAAAATGCTTAAATCTCTTAATCCAACTACAAAGTATATACCCGGGCTACCTGAAGTTTCTCAACTTTTTCATTATAAAGGATATGATCTTTGCTATGATCCAAGCAGAAAAATTGCTCATTATGCCCATGAACGTTTGTGCAGAGGGCACCCCTTTGGACAAGTGGAACGGAAGGATTACTGGAAGGTAAATGAAGATATCCCTCTATTAAACCGCTCTACAGATAAGGATTTTGTAAATCTTCGTTTTCTTCATCTTGACAAAGGCCATATGGCTTGCGCAGAAAACTCAAGCAATTCGATTCAGGCAATAGATGATACATTCCAATTCCCAAATGCAGCTCCACAAAACGATAGCCTAAATAGAGGTGTTTGGAGAAGCATAGAATCTAGAGTCCGTGAGCTTGTTAAAACAAATGATGTGGTGCAGGTTTTTACTGGACCACTATTCGTTGCACAAAATAACCAAATGATTCATGGAACATTAGGTCAAGGAAATGTACACGTCCCTACTCACTTCTTTAAAATCATCTATATTCACAACCGCTCATCCACTAAAGAAGTTTATATCTGCCCAAACCAAAAAACGACCGGAATTCCTTTTACTAATTTTCAGTACGTAGCAGATATGGCCATCGACTATATCCAAGCCAATAGTGCCCTCTTACTGAACAAATGGGATGTTAAATGTTGATGTTAGCCACCAAATAACAGCTTTAAGCGCGACTGCCTTTTAGACAGGAAGGTCTACACTGTGGACCGCAAATATTTCGCTCTTTCAGCGCTAGGGCATGGCTTCGTTCCAGCGCTGAAAGTGCGATATGTGTGCCGCCCACAGTGTAGCCCTGGAAGGGCAAACTGTGGGTATGATAAGAAAAATGAGCTGAGCTCTGGAAGAGCGATATACTTGTCTCCCCTGGTGTAGCCCTGAAAGGGCAAACCAGGGGTTAGAACTTTGAAATTTGCCACTATAGCTACAAACTTTTTGTAGCCCAAGTCGGTTGTCGCAAGAGCTAGCGAAACTCGAAAGCCTGGCTAAAGAACCCCATTGAGAGTTTAGTAAGGACGGCATCCTATGCTTTATAAGCCTTAATTTAACGCGTGTGCGACAAGTCGAAAGCGAACGAAGCGGAGACAAGTCTCAGCAATCCAAAAAGTTATTCAAACTTAGTGTTTTAAAGGCTTAAAGGTTTGCAAACGGATTTGCAGACTGTGTAAAAAGGTTTCCGCCTTTACGACGCTTTAATTCTGTTTTGATTGAAAAGATCAGATCTTGATCGAAATCTTTTGTGACGGCCCATCGAAGATATTCAATTGGGATTTCTTTCATGGGCCGTCCTTTATGGGGGCCTAAAGGCATTGCCTTCATTTGAATAGGCCTTGAAAGAACGTCAAACAGTTGTTCAGTCGTTTTAAACCGTCTGGCAAGGTATTTGAATACAGCGATATTTACGACGACATCGTTCATGGCTCGATGAGCGCCTTCATTAGGGATGTTGAAGTGTTGACGCAGTTGTTCTAATGAGTTTGTAGGACTTTCTCCATAAAGGCGTGCCAATCGCAGAGTATCTACGAAACGTACATTTCTTAGTCTGTGCGGAATATCGTATTGATCCGCAGCATTTACAACTAAAGCAATATCAAATTCGATGCCATGACCGATGATAATATGATTTCCTAGAAAATTCAGAAGTTCTGGAAGGATTTCTAAAATGCGAGGTTTTCCAACCACCATGTCTTGAGTAATTTTATGGAATACAATAGAAGTTTCAGGAATCTCGATTTCCGGATCTAAAAGTGTTTCAAATTGATCTAAATGACCTGCCAAGGTGAATTTGACAGCGGCGATTTCAATGACTTTATCCACTTTGGGATCTAAGCCCGTGGTTTCACAATCCATGCAGATGAAAGTCTCTTTGTCAAGCAGGGGCATAATTTTTTCTTCCTAAGGTGAGCTAATTACATCTTCGTTATCGTGACTGCCTAAAGCGTCACGCAGCATTTGCATGAGCTCACGATTTCCCAAATTCTTAACGACAGAATAGTGCACGTAATGCAAATTTTCGCTATCAAAAGCTTCTAGAATTCTTTTAGTATTCGCAACTTTTTCATTACGCGTGACTTTATCGACTTTTGTCAAAATTAGAATAACTGCTTTGTGATGATGGGCGGTCCATTCGAAAAAGGCTAGATCTTCGGCGGTTGGAGTTCGTCGAATATCAAACAGAAATAAAATTAACTGTAATTGTTCTCGCTTTTGCAAATATTGCTGAACCATGGGCCCCCATTCTTTACGTACGGAAAGAGGAACTTGAGCGTACCCGTAACCAGGAAGATCGCAAAAGGAGATTTCATCATTTACAGTAAAAAAATTCAATGCTTGCGTCTTACCTGGTGTAGAGGATGTTTTAACAAGATCTTTTGAATGGAAAAGATGATTCAATAAACTTGATTTTCCTACATTGGAACGACCTGCAACGGCAATTTCTGGCATGAGGGTTCCGTCTTCGGTTTTTAAAGCCGGATAATTTTTCGCATGAACTGCAGTTATTATAAATTTAGCTTTTTGAAAAGAGCTTCCCTTCATTTTTCCTCCGGTAAGAAGATTTCTATCTTTCTTGTGTCTTCAGACTGGTGTGAGAGTGTCACGCGCAATGCTCCCTTTGGCAATAATTCTTGAATACGTTCCGACCATTCGATGCAGCAGATCCCTTCAGAAGAAAAAAAATCCTCAAAACCCATATGTAAAAAATCTTCCGGATTATCAAGTCGGTACAGATCAAAGTGGTAGACGGGAATGCTGCCGGGATAGATATTAAGGTAGGTAAAGGTGGGGCTATTGACATGTTCTTCTGGAAGTTCAGTCACGGCTGATACAATGCCCTTTATCAGAGTTGTTTTTCCGGCCCCCAAATCTCCAAATAGGCAGACAACGCTATTTTTTGGTAGAACTTTTCCTAACTGCCGACCTAGATTACGGGTTTCACTATCAGAAATGCTAATAAACGATGTCGAAGAGGGGCCGCTTTGATCAAAAAAAGTTATTCCATCCACTTTTCTACATAGGGGATGAATTCCTCTATCCTTAACAAGGCTTCAACAAAATCCCCAACCTTCTCTTCGTTTAAATGCTTTTGAATAAAAGCAAGAAAATGTTCTTCTATCTGATATTTGTTTTGATTTTGAACTTCAGCAAGCGACATGGGGTGTAGATAATTTTGTTTGAAGTCTTTTAATACACCCTCTTTTGAACCAAAAAGCTTACCGCTCAAGACCGAAGAAAAAACTTTTTTAGTGATGGGCGCTTTATGCTTAACCTTGGCAATATAACTTTTCATGACTTCAGGATCTTCAGAGATGTAAAATCTCTTTACACGCAAACCGCCAACACGCTCGGTGTTCTCTGGGCATCTAGAGACCCAGTCGTAGATAGCATCTTGTGGGTTAGGATGTGTGTTATCTGCAAAAACTTTTCCGGAAAATGGGCAAATGTAAATTTTTTTACTTTGTTCGTTGACGTTTAAATTGCCAAAACCTATTTTGATCTCTGTTTCATGCCAAATCTTATCTTCCTGTTCTAAAAGCCGGATAGCATCATCCGCACTCTGATAGATCATTTTATCTTTAGAGAAGAGCACTGGTTGAATATTATATCTCTGTTCGATAAAAAAGAGATAAGCATTAAGCAATTCTGCAGAGCTATTTTTTTTTAAATAACTCTCTAGAGAGGATTTTAAGTCTTCGGTGATGACAAGTTTTGTCATTATAGCCTCAAATGTGCAACTTAAGAAAATAACGTATCCAAAATGGACACTAAACACTTATGTTATCAGTTTAAAGAATACCAATCAAGGACTATTTGGTAGGATACAACAATAATTTACCTTATTTGAAAATCCATACCCCGAGTTTTTGGCAAGAACCTTTTTTATTATTGAAGACCCCCTTAAGTGAGGAACAACATGATGCTCAAAATTCAAAAACTCAATATACCTGGATTTGAAAAGGTCATCGAAGCAATTGACCCAGCTTCAAATTTACATTCCATAATTGCTATTCATAACACAAAGTTAGGTCCGGCTCTGGGGGGTGTTCGCATACTACCCTATCCCTCTTTCGATGATGCATTGACAGATGTCTTGAGATTAGCTAGGGGAATGACATATAAGTCTGCTGTGGCTGCAAACGGATTGGGTGGAGGAAAAAGTGTGATCATTGCAGATCAAAAAGATAAAAATATAAAATTACTTAGGGCTTTTGGAAAAGTCGTAGATTCCCTTGCGGGAGAGTATATCGCCGCTGAAGATGTGGGCTCTTCAATTGAAGATATGGGGATTCTACATAATGCAACTCCCTATGTAGCAGCGTATTCTCATGAAAAAAGTAGTAAAGATCCGAGTCGTTTTACTGCCTGGGGTGTTTTTCGTGGGATACAAGCTGTCGCAAAAACTCTTTGGGGGACAACTTCTTTATACAAGAGAACAATTGCAATTCAGGGGCTCGGCAGTGTTGGGGGTAAACTTGCGAACATTCTTTTTTGGGAAGGAGCAACATTGATTTTATCTGACATCGATGAAGCAAAATTGCATGAGCATGCTCTTCTCTTTGGAGCGAAGACAATTTCCCCAGAAGATTTTTGTTCAGAAAAATGTGATATTCTTTCTCCATGTGCATTGGGTGGTATTATTAACCCAAAGAGCATTGAAAAAATGGAGTGTAAGTCGATTGCGGGGGCTGCCAATAATCAACTCTTAGATGATTCTTGCGGGGAACTTCTCATGAAAAAGAATATATTATATGCTCCTGATTATATAATCAATGCAGGTGGAATTATAAATGCAGCAGCGGAATTTGATTTACAAGGGTATAAACCTGTTAAAGCTCGAGATAAAGTCAACGAAATAAAAGATATCTTACTGCATCTTTTTATCAAAGCCGCTGAAGAAGGGAAGCCCACCAATCAGGTCGCTGACGAGCTTGCCGAATACAATTTACTGCATAGTATCGGCAAGCGTCAGCATCCTATCCAATTTCACTAGGAGTACATGGTGGGTTTGTTGTTAAAAACTAAGATTAAAAGTTGCCAGCAGGCGTGTCTTTGCACGCGGATTGATCAAAATATAGGAGTAATGACTGGAAAACAAATCTTTGCTTAACCCAATGATCACGTCGTCATTAATATGCCAATTCAAAAGTTCACTGGTGTCCATTCTCCAGACCGAGCCATCCTGTAAACGAAGATAGCCGTCGAATGGGTGTATTTCTGTAATCCAATGTGAGAGAAGGCCATTTCTTGTAGGCTGAATGAGTTCAACATCACTAGATTCTGCACGTGAATAATTGACTAGTTTGTAAATTGACCAAGTAAAGAGCTGTCCAGTCTCAATGACAATGAGGTCTTCCTGTTTCCAATTTTTCACCCGTTTTTGATCCTTATGGCGCACTCTCCAGTTTGAACCATCATCCAGTTGAATATAATCGCCTTTTCTTGAAATGAGATTCGGAGTCAATGTCGCAGATCCATAAGATTCAGAACGTCGGTCAATAAGTATTACGGGTGGAAGGGATCTGGCTCGAATTACAGGGCGTTGAGGAACTTGAACAGTTGCTGTAGGAAGCTGGATTGGCCGTTCGATGCGTATGGGAGCCTTATATTGTACTGTGGGCATTTCACGGCTGCCAATGGGTTGACGAATATCTGTTACGATGGGCTGCTGTATTGGTTCAGAGGAAGCTCTTACTCCAACCTCTTGTCGATCTTTATTCTTTTTGTTTTTTTTTGATTTTGATGTGATTTCCCGTGTACCCACTGTTTGACGAGCGTCTGTTGCATCTGGTTGCAGTATCTGTACAGGAGCGGCTCTATCACCGACAGGCTGCCGTTCTTCTTTAGCTTTTCCATGGACAGGAGAGGAAAGAACTGTAGAAATAGCAAACAATATAAAAAATGATCTAAAAGGCATAACCTGCATCCTATTAAAAAATTTGAGTGTTGAGAAGTAAGAAGCAATTAACTTACTTGAGTTTTGATTATAGAGCGTGTCGGAGATTAATGCCAATAGGTAAATAGGCAAAGGTCATTCTTAATGAAATGATAGGAAGTTTAAGCCATTTTCCAACTTTATCTGAGGGAAAGCAAGGTCATTAAAATGTTTCTCACACCTGTCTTCTGGTAATTATCATTGTAAAAATAAATTCTATATTCTATGTTGCCTTAAAGCACTTATCCTTACAACGAAAGCTGCGGAATCACCATTGTCAGCATACAGTAGTTGGGAGAGCGTTTATGAACCAGATTGCAGCATAAAATCAATAAAACTATGGTATTGATATGGAGATCGTCAGACTTTTCTTAGCACCCATACGAAGAATTGTTAAATTTCCCCTTGTACAATTGGCCTTTGTGGTTATTTTAATCACTACGTTACAAGCCGCTGATGAGGGCACCCTCCAAGAACGAATTTTTATCTTCTTGAATAATCTGGTGGAAGCCACCACGAATTTTTTCTCGTCGATTTGGGTAATTAAACCTTTTACTCGGGCATGGCTAATTTCTGGGCTCATGATTACCTATGTCTATATTGCCTGCCTAGCCTTAATTTCTCTTTTTTTATTTGTAATTAGGATCATTCTTGACATCGTAGGACGTTGGAATCTTTTTTGGCTACGGAATGTTATTGCCAAAGAAAGAGGGATTGCTGCTTATCGAGCATGGCTTCCTCTTGAAAAAATCAGACCTTCTCAAATTCCCCAATCTGTATGGGAAGAGCGATATGGGTGGCCTGCAGACAACAGTCCCCCTTACCCTAACCTTCTACATAGGTTAATCAGGCAACTTATTAGTTCTCTGATCGCCATAATTGTTATCTCACTCATCATTGAAGCCTATACGCCTTTTCCAATTTTCACATGGACTGTCCAAATAATTAAGAATTTAATTAGTCGTCTCATAGCTAAAACTCCAAACATTACATGACAGCTATTTTTCATATACTTGAATATATGAGGTTTCTACCATCATAAGAGTCTAGTACACAATCTGAAAAATCTTCAGTTTTTTTCCATTAAGAGGAGTTTTACAGCGTTCTCTTTTAAATTTTGCGTTGATCATAAGTTTAATTTTCATTATAAAGGGCAATCATGATCTCAACTGGGAATATGACATGCGCATTGGAGTTCTTGGTATAAATAGTAAGCTTGCAGACCTGCTTCTGCGAGAAAATTTAGCAAAAGTCTGTCAAAGGTTTTTTGCTGCAAATAATGCTTTACATGGCTCTCACAGTATCGTTTTGCTTTCGACCTGCAATCGTACTGAACTCTATTTCTCCTCTGATAACCTAGCGGAAACCCACACGTACATTTTAAATCTTCTGCGACAGCATATTCTGGGGGAATTTGATCAAAAGCTATATTCCTATTTTGGATGCGACTGTTTTCTTCATTTATGCCGTGTAACAACCGGTCTAGACAGCGCTATTTTTGGTGAGACAGAGATCCAGGGGCAGGTTAAAATTGCCTATGAACAAACGACAGAGTACATTGCATTACCCAAAGAATTACATTATCTTTTCCAAAAATCGTTGATGATCGGAAAGAAATCAAGAACCCTATTGCCTGCGCATTCTAATCTATTGGGCCTGGAACATGCTATTTTCCAAGCGGGAGAAAAGAGGTTTAAGATGCATGAAAATCCAAAGATTCTCTTTGTGGGCGCGTCAAAAATCAATTGCAAGGTCTTGTCATATTTAAAAGGAAAGCAGCTAAGTTCTATAACCTTATGTAATCGTACTCAGCAGATCGCTCAAGACATCGCTGATCTTTATCATGTGGAACTATTGGATTGGAAAGAGATTGCTAGTTGGCATCAGTTTGATTGGATAATTTTTGGAACAAAATCGAATGACTACATCTTTACGCAAAAAGCGTTAGAAATGCCTTTTAGCGGTTCCAAACTTTTAATTGATCTAAGTGTTCCGCGTAATGTGGATCCTCGTGTTTCAGAGGATCCACGCATATTGCTGTTAAATATTGACCAATTAAACAGTACGTTAACAGAGCGTAGACAGCAAATGAAGGACTTTTTAGGCCAGGTTGAAGAGCTTATCAGCGATTTCACCCAGCGCCATACCCTTATCTTTAATCAAAAGAGGGTTCTTGTGGAGACACCTCAGGTTGAGGAAGCCATTTACGTCCGACATTAATGACAATTAAGATCATGAGGGTCGGATAAAATATTTGCAGAACGGGTTCTGTTATCGCAGTAATTCCCTTAAGTCCTATGATGGACATTCCAAATGTTGCCAATTGGGTCACAGCTAAAGCTAAAGGATAGTATTTAGAGCTGCCCATAAGTTTTTCGGCCAAGAAGTTCGCAAAAACTGTTGCCAAAGCAACAGAAGTTGTAAAGCATGCAAGAAAAACCGCGCCAGAAGCAATGAGGCCTATCTGTGTTCCAAGTAGATCCTTAGCGATATGAACTAGAAGTTGTTCCTTTGGAATATCGTGAAGTTGTCCTTCATGGCTTGTGGCCAGGCAAATGAGACCAACATAGACAATAGCTAAAAGGGAAGCGCCGACAATCGAGGCTTTAAAAGTTTTTGATAGAGATCCTGCTTCGTCATGTGAAGAATTACGCAGAATTTCAATAACTGAAGCCGAAAAGAAGAAAGAGGCAATCAGGTCCATTGTGTTATAGCCCTCTGTGAGGCCACGAAAAAATAGCGAGAAAGAATTCCCTGTAATGGGTGCAATAGCTAATGTTTGAAAGTCGATTCCTTTACCGATGATAAGAGCAAGGCAAAGAAGTAAAAGAGGTGTGAGCACATATCCTAAAACATCTAGAATGCGAGATTTCTTATAAACGACGATAAAGACTGTTAGGCAATATAAAGCACTAATCAACCAAAGGGATGGGGGGGAGTCAAGATAAGGCAGCATACTTGCATAAGCTAATGCTACACATCGAGGCCCCGAGCCTAAGGGAATCCAAACAGTAAGCAAAGCTAAAATTGCTAAAAGACCGCCAGTTTTTCCAAGTGAACCGAAAAAGGCACAATAGTCGCCCTTGTAAACCAGCATAGCGACAATTCCTGTTAAAGGAAGCAGCACAGCTGTCAAGAAAAAACCTAAAGAGGCATAAACCCATTCTCCACCTGCAATTTGGCCTAAAAATAAGGGGAAAATAAGATTTCCTGACCCAAAAAACATGGAAAATAAGGCTAAACCAATTACAAAAAATGAAAGTTGTCGATTTTGGGACATTTCAACCTCGAGTAAAATAAGGAATCATACTACAAGTTAGAAAATTCAGCAACACTAAAAAGCAACTTCAAGTTTTAAAACTTACTTGCTTGACTTTGAATGAATTATCGACGACGATAGACCAAATTTCTTCCCAAGCTTTGCAAATATGTATATATATATATTAAAAACAAACAAAATTAGACAAAGGACTGGTCTATGTTGTCGATCAACCCTGCTCATATCGTGAACTACAAATTAAATGCTGACACAGGGGCTCCGTTGATCGACGAAGCAGAACGTAAAATTTTAGCGATCTCACAAGCTAAACTCATTTATATTTTATATAATCATGATTCTAATTCTGTAAATTATAAGTTAAACTTGATTGTTCGTGAAAATATCATTAAAGACAATTACCAAGAGAATTCAGTAATCCTTGTAGAGGAGGACTCTGAAATTAAAAAATTTAACTTGCGATGCAATTGGTTTGTCAAACTTAATCCTTTTGATTATCGAGTTAAAGGGTGGGATAATCATATAGCTTGCCAAAATTATGCAAATATTTATGCGCGAAAAGATGTCTTATATTCAGCTATCGAGAAAATTACTCTGAATAACCAAGCTCTTACATCACAGATTGAATCTTGGAATATCTTAAAAGAATTTACAACAACTCAGAATTCCTACTTATCAGAGAATGATATCAATTCTTTTGTCGAAAAAAAATTATCTTCAGATGATTTAAGAGGTTTTGAAAGAAAAAAATTACTGTTCTTCTTGCAATGTCAGACTGATATCGAGCAATCAAAAATATCATGTATATATGATTCATTTCAGATTAGACAAGATTCTTTATTTCAAAAAATTGAAAAAAACTTGCAAAAAGGTAGAAAGGTAATTGTTTTGTGCGGAAAAAATCACGGAAATCCTACAGATATTAAGCTTATCCCAATCGTTGCCGAGCATTTATCTAGGCTGACTGTACCATTTATCGTGGTTAATCCATGAAAGTAAACTTCTTGGACCCGTAATTGGATACCGCGCTAGCGCAGTTATACCCAATGCCATCCGAATTTTAAATGATCTTTGTGCCTTTGCGCCTTTTGCTGTTTCTTAGTGTTAAAAAAAACAATCGAATACACTCAATAGATAGAATATTACATTGCGCTTAATATGCTTTATTTGAACTCATAAATCGGACAGTAGACTAGTTTATTTTTTTAACACAGAGAAGCGCCAAAAGACGCAAAGGCACAAAGAAAATGCAAAAAGAGGATTGGAATTGACGCTTACGCTTCCGCGATCGAAAAAAGGTTCTTAAAAAATATGACTGCCTTAGATCGAGGAAGCATGAAGCATTATCGAGAGGGTAGGAAACAGGCCGAGCCTGCTCCCCCCGTTGTCGCAAAAGGGTCAATTCCCTTTATTTCCCATCATGAAAAATTTCTATCAATGGGCGGCACCCTAATGTTTACCCATGGCTTGC
>JACCRY010000165.1 GCA_013813265.1 Parachlamydiaceae bacterium | reverse complement strand
TTTATTCTTCCGTCAGCTTCTAGGTGGGATAGGTCGAGATTAAATGAAGCTAGCTTACCTTAGTGGCGTGTTCTGCATCGAGGTGAGCCTATTTCAGAACACTAAGCATGTAGTGGTTAATAGGGAGTTTGCTAAGGACGAGAGTTCAATTCTCTCCACCTCCAATGATACTTATCAGGGCCTGGGTTTTTGCCCAGGCCCTTTTATTTAAAAGTTTTAACGAAATGGTTTCAATGTCTGTCTATTATAGTATTATTGTTCCTCTTAAGAATGAAGAGGAAAATATCGAGGAGCTTGTGGCAGAAATTGTGCCTGTCATGCAAAAACTACCTGGTAATTGGGAACTTATCTGTGTGGATGACGGCTCTACAGATCAAACACTTGTTCGTTTAAAAACTTTAAGCCTTGCGCATCCCGAGTTACGCATTTTAGCTTTTGATAGAAATTACGGCCAATCCAGCGCTTTCGATGCCGGTTTTAGAGCTGCACTGGGTGAGTTTGTCATCACACTTGATGGCGACCGTCAAAATGATCCACGTGATATTCCAAAACTTATTGAAGCGATTAAAGACGCTGATTTGGTTTGCGGTCGAAGATTGGGACGGAAGGATCCCTGGGTAAAAAAAGTCACTTCTTTTTTTGCGAATGTGATTCGTAGCCGTCTCTGCAAAGATGGCGTTCAAGACACAGGATGTTCTCTAAAGGTTTACCGAAGCAGCTGCCTACAAAAAATAAAAATGTTTAATGGAATGCATCGCTTTTTACCTGCTCTTTTTGTGATCGAAGGATTCCGAATTAAAGAAGTTGATGTCAACCATCGCGAACGATGCAAAGGAAAAACGAAATATAGCTTTCTAAATCGTTCTTTTAATACCATTGCAGATATGCTTGCAGTCCGCTGGATGTACAAAAGACAACTGCGATACCACATTAAGAAAGATCCTCGACAAATCGATTTGCCATGATCGAAGAATGGCGACAGTGGCTTTATCCCTTAGGGGCGCTTCCTGCCATTGCTTTTACTGCTCGCTATATGATTCAGTGGTTAGCAAGTGAAAAAGCTAAAAAAAGTGTCGTCATGCCCCTTTTTTGGCATCTTTCAATCACAGGTAATCTTCTTTTATTTTTTCATTCTTTAATCCAGATGCAGTTTCATGTTTGTGCGGTGCAAGCTTGCAATGCAGTCATTGCTTGGCGGAATCTAGATCTCATGTACGCTTCGCCAAAATTGACTTTTCGCTCTGTCCTTTTTTTACTTTTTGGTTCACTTCTAACTGTTTTCTTGATGTTTTTCCTCATCAACTTATTTTCCTCGACTTCTCCAGTCTGGTTCCGCTCACCTCTTTCAAACGGGGGAGATATAAACCGTTTTTGGCACTTACTTGGTTTTTTAGGGTTGGTGTTTTTCAATGGTCGCTTTTGGGTGCAATGGTGGGGGGCAGAACGGAATCAAGTGAGTTATCTGGGTGTCGAATTCTGGTGGATGAGTGTTATTGGTAGTGTGCTCTGTCTTCTTTATTTCGCTTTCCTCGGAGATTATGTAAACATGGTTGGCCCCATTTTCGGATTTATTCCTTCAGTGCGCAATTTAATGATCATCCGAAGAGCAGAGGCATAAACGTGCGTTTATTTCTTTTTGCCGGAGAACCCAGCGGCGATTTACATGGCAGCCATCTTCTAGAAAAGCTTCAAAAGCAGATGCCTTCAGCTGAATTTTTTGGGATTGGCGGACCAAAAATGCGCTCTCTAGGTTTTGAAGGGGAGTTCAAGATGGAAGATTTTGCCGTCATGGGGTTTAGCGATGTGTTTTATAATCTCTCTAGACTTATTCGCCAATTTAATCAGATAAGCCGTAACCTTGTGGAAAATAACCCTACAGGTGTTATTCTAATAGATTATCCCGACTTTAATTTGCGCCTTGCGGCGAGACTTCGTAAGCGTGGATACAAAGGAAAAATTATTCACTACATTTCTCCTACAGTCTGGGCATGGAGAAAAGGTCGGATCCATACAATGGCAAGAAATCTTGATCTCCTTTTAACGATCTACCCTTTTGAAGCTGATTGTTATAAAGAAAGTTCTTTGCCCGTGACCTATGTCGGTAATCCACTTGTTGAATATCTCTCACACTATGAATACGATGAAAGGTGGAAAGAAAAATGCAATATACCTGCTGATTTACCCGTTGTGGCGTTATTTCCCGGAAGCCGAGAACATGAAATTCTGCGAAACTTACCTTTGATGTTACAAGCTGTGAGACTTTTGTTAGAACATGATGGAATTCCAAGGACTATTGCGATTTCGTGTAAGGGCGTTAAGGAAGCTGTTTACATTTCACAGCAGGTAGCAGCTCTTAATTTGCCTGAAGAGGCTAAAATCTTGACTGTTCCTCATACATTTACCTATGAACTGATGCGTGATTGCCATGTGGCAATCGCTAAGTCGGGAACGGTTACCTTGGAACTTGCTTTGCACCATCGACCTACAGTGGTGATCTATCAACTTTCCGCGCTAAATTATTTTATCGCACAGTATTGCATGCGCTTAAATTTACCTTATTATTGTATGGCCAATATTCTCTTAGGAAAAGAGCTTTTTCCTGAATGTATTGGAAGACATGTTAGCCCGCAGACGATTTTTGAGCATTTGGAAAAGCTTGATCGCAGTGGTGTTGACCGATCAGTGTGTTTGAGGGGTTGCCAAGTACTCTCAACAGTTTTGCACGGGGCAGATGCTAGTGAAAAAGCGGCTAAAGCGGTTGCCAGGGGTTTAATGTGATTCGAAACTGGTGGCTTAAATTCAAGCGTTTTATTCTTCCTTACCCTTTAGGTTATATCGGCAAATATGGGATGAAGCTACTTCTCAGTACCTGCAAGATGGAGGTTTCCGGGCTGCACCACTTGAAGCAGATAGGTGATAAGAAAGCGATCCTCGTTCTATGGCACAATCGCATCACGATTATTTGTGAGTTCTTTCAGAATCATTTACCCAAACGAAAGTATGCGGCTTTCTTAAGTAAGAGTCGAGATGGTGAGCCTATTGCTCGGGCTTTAGCCCTTTATCCAGGTGCAAGCGCTATTCGAGTTTCTCATTCGATGAAGCATCAAGCTTTGCATGCAGCCATTGACTATTTGAATGCGGAAAATGGACTTCTGGTGTTTACTCCTGATGGCCCAAAAGGTCCTTGCTATAAGGTGAAACCGGGTATTCTGTATGCTGCGAAAGAGTCAGGAG
>JACCRY010000156.1 GCA_013813265.1 Parachlamydiaceae bacterium | reverse complement strand
GTGATCGAAGGTCTGTTTTGTAGTTCGCTTGATTCTGAGTAAAAAATTCGGCAATTTTCACTGCTTGGTCTAACTGGGAACCATGGGTTTCAATAAAGAGTGCCCAGCGCTGCCTGTGAAATGAGAGCATCTTTTTTTCGGCTTTTCGCTCATTATTTTGGATAGTTAAACTTGTCATTTCTTGCTGAAGTTGCTTCAATTCCTTTTCCAAATTATCTTTATCTACTTCATATCCTTGAATAAGACCTGATACGATGTCCACTCCAACTTCTAATTCTTCTATTTTTAGTATACCCTTGTTGTCTTCTAGCTGGTTTCCCTTCATTTTTTTTTCAATTATATGTTGTTGCAAGGCAGCCTCTGCACGAAGTTTCTTCGCTGTTTCTGCTTCTCTTGTTCCCTCTAGTGTACTAATCTGATCTCGGCAGGCAGCTATTTGTGTTTTGTGAAGTTCTTGTTTTGGGATTGTGTTGGTGATCACAAGTTTAGGGTAAGGCTTCCTGCCATCAAAATTCATCTTGTAGCCATAAGCAATTTTCTTGCCATCATTATGGGGCATAACATCGATAAATTCGACCTTATTTTTCTCAATTGAAATGCTATAACTATCATAAGCAAAGGTCACACTCCCGCTTCCATCACGTATTAAATTCAACTTACGCAGCTGTTCTCTATCATTTGCAACACTTGGAACTAACTGATAGTCTTTGCTTACAGCGATATTAGCAATTAAGCTAAACCTTTCTTCAATGTGACGTGTCGTCCTTATATAATTACTGGCATCCTCATGTCCACTGACATAGCCATCACCTCGCTCTACTGCCCTCCTGCTTTTTTCCGAGAGTTGCTCCGAAGATAGAGGCCAGAGGTCTCCAGTAACAATAGAGGAGTCATCATAAATGAGATTTTCTAATATTTGATGTGCGACACCGCTACTATATTCGTATAATTCAATGTTAATATTACTAATAGCTGCTTCGTAATTACTTTCTAGTTCAGATGCTTCTTGAATCTCTATTTGTTTTTTCTCGATCAGAGAATTGAGAACATCAATCTCTTGGTTTAACTGGTCGATAGTTAGCCTTATTTGTAAAGTACGTTTTTTTTGCGCCTGTTGTATCTTTTCTTGTTGAGAACCATCTAAAGAGTCAACATTCTGAAGAGACTGATTTAAGATATTTTTACAAGTGGGGATGAGTTTTTCTAGCTCTGTTATTTTCTGATTTCTGTCTGTGATGAGTTCAGTTTTGCGTGTAAGCTCATGATCTATAGAAAGTATATCTTTTTCTTTAGATTTGATATCTTTAGCAAGTTTAAGAAATGCCTTAAAAGCAACATCCCATTGACAGATGGCTCCATGGACAGTTTGGCTAAACTTCAATATCAGAGAAGGTTGAGAGAGAGACATTTGGTATTTCGATTTAAGGCTATCCTCAGATTTCTCAGAGGCTCTTAAAACTTTATTTAAAAAATCAATTCTTTGATTAGCAGTACAAGGGGAAAGCAACTCCACATTCCCATCGATTAGCTGTTGAAGGAAAAATTGAAGTAACTCACATTTATCAGTTTCGTTTGAATAATTTAAATACTTTTGCTCTTCTAACTTTTCTTTTTCCTCTTTTAATAATTCAGAAACTCTCTCTTGTAGATGATCTAGTGCTCTATCTCCTTGTTTAGTAATGATAAAGAAGATTTTTTTTCTGAGGTCGCTATTTTTTAAAACCTCTGGAAATCTTTTACATAACTCCTCTAACTCTTTTAAAAATAAATTACTCCTATGAGGTAAAAAAACAGAATAATCAATGACCTGTACGATTGCATCAATCTCATCTATGGAGTGTACAGAATGGTCAATACTAAAATTAGTTGCAATCTCATAGTTAGTTCCCCGGGTATCACGAAAGCCAGGAGTGTCGATTAAACGAAAATTCTTAACTTCAGTCCCTGGAGGAAATCTGATCTCATTTGGCTTTTGTTGACGTCGGCTTGGTTTAGTTGAGGCTAAAGTATTTAGCAACTCACAGGGGGTCGTCAGATGAGTTTCCGAAACACCTAGTGCATGCCCTATCTTTGGCCCCGGTCCCTGAGCAGCAGATTCAGCTTCTAGCACGTATGTCTCCCCAAAACGATTGTCCATAGTCTTCAAAGGTACACCAATAAAATAAGAGACAGAGGTACTTTTCCCAGACCCAGTTGAGCCAATAAAAAGAATTCCTCTTTTTCCTTTTAATGTTTCTGAGGTTTTTAAGGCGTGGCCAAGCATGTCAATAAGGTGAAGATAGTCATTCATTACAAAAGCTTCTGCACCTTCATTATTTTGTCTAAGCTGTAAAAAATTTACCTTATGAATAAAACTTAAAAGAAGCTGTTCTTTATCCTTTTGTGAATTAATATCTTTCAAATTGCATAATATTAGGAGTTGCTTTTTTATGGTTTCATTTTCGCCTATAATTTTTTTTAAATGAATAGAAACATCATTTCTATTCACCAAACATTGAAAAAGATCATCAAAGTTACTTTCTTTTAAAGACTTGATTAATTCCTGTTTTATTTTCGCCTCTTTTTTTAATTGCTCTTGTATCTTTTTGCTGTTTATAGGTTCAGTTTGCGTAAGATATACTCGATTATCTCTAAAGTTTTTATTAAATAACCTGTCGCTTGTCTCACAAATCTCTGTTAGGAAAAGTTTAGAAAAATCAGACCATTGGCCAGAAACTGATTTTGTTTTCTCACCCTCTGTCAAAAACCAGCGATCTGGGTGATCGTCATCTATTCTAATCACGATTTTATCGGTTTTTAAAGGTAAATTATCTGGATAAACATTTTTTGAATCTGGTGTAGTTTTAGGCTTCCGCTTTTTTTCTTTTGGTGTAAATATGAATTTTTTGGAGTTGACTTTACCCCTCACTAAAGAGAGCATTCGTTCTTCTTCGCAATATTCGAGAGTAATTATATACGTACCGTTTAGTAAGTTCTTCAGTTCCATGAACTGTATCGGAATATCCATTTTAGGATTAGAATAGACTCTACATTTTATCCCTTCTGATCCCAAGCCATCAGAGAGTAGAAACTGATCTAAACTTTCGCTACTCTTTTGTTTCCAAACAATTTTTTTGATATGTTTTTCTATCTTATCAATAGAAAGAGTGACACAACAGTTATCTTGACCATCTATTGTGATGCGATAAGGATTTCTTGTAATATTAACAATCTTTGTAGATTGAATGATATTTTCCTGAACAAAACAGAAAATTTTACCTATTAAGCTCGCGTCATCAGACAAAAGTCGATCGATCAATGGTTTCTTATATGGATTATGCTCTCTAAGGTAACGTGCAATGTCATGAATCTTTTCATTAGCAAAAGATTCGCCAAAAAGAAGGACTAATTTATTTTTGATCATTGAGTCAGAAAGACCTAGAGAGTTTGCTCCAAGTAATTCACAAATAGTCTCCAGCTTATCTTGCAAAGTTTTTTCCTCAAGCATTGTGACTTGAGGGTCTTCAAAAATCCATTCTAAAGCTTCCAAAAACTCATCTGAGGGATGGTCAAGTGTTGAGATAATATCTTTTTTTTCTGAAATTCTATGATAACTTTCTTTAAAGATAGCAATGGAACTTTTGATGATCGTATCACTAAGTACTTTAAATGCTTCTGAGACACTTGGAGGCATGCTATACTTCTTAAGTTTTTCCCAATCGTGTGTAGTGACCCAATTGCTAAATTCTTCCTCGGTAAGCTGCTCTATGTCCTCTCTAATCCAACCTCTCAGTAGATAATTCGTTTTTAGGTTGTCATTGATTGACTTCATTAAATTGTCTACCTTTTCCGTAATTTTGGCTTGCTTTTGTTTCTTTTGTTCTGCTAGCCAATTATTAAGAACTTGGGCCAGCTTTTTTAAATCTTGTTGTATTTCATCTCTCCTTTGATCTACCTCCTCATTAGTAGTGCCATTGGCAACATATTGATCCATTTGCGACGCTAAGAGGTTAATTGCATGCGAAAATTCGCCTAGAAAGAGTATATCGTCAAATACGGAAGTGATACAGGGTACAAAATCAGTACACATAGTGGGTAAATGTATAGAATCCATCTTCGTAGCAATCTCAGAAATAATTTCAAAGTCATTCACTTTTATCAGTTGCGTTAAAAAAATATTCATTTGATTGATTACATTCTCGTGAAATACAGGATAATCATTCGGTTGATACAAATCCGATTTTATATATGCTAAAAAATTCTGAATCATAGATTTCCTTTATTGGTAGATTTTTATTGCAATTGAGCATCATTAGGCACCGCCCTCTTATTTGCCTGATTATCCTTTGATTCCTCTTGAGGCTGGTTGGTAAGTGCAAGATGTGCTGACGAATTTGTGTATGTACTTGGCAGGCTAAGTTTGGGAATTATTTGCTTAGGTATTTGTATTTTATTGTAATGTAAAATACTCCGCAATTCCCTGAACTTATAACGAATAGGGAAACCGGCATAATCATCTTTTAGTGATTCTTTCCAATCAGAATAAATTGACCACATATCAATTTTATCCCTGGAGTCTTTTATTTGTAAAATAGCTCCTTGGCTAAAAAAAGAGCACATTTGGATTTTTGAAATAGTTGCAAGATCTTTATCCCCACTTTGCACCTGTCTGCTGACAATACTTTTGCCTACCGCTATAAATACCCCCCCCAATACTGCCTCTGACAAGACATAGTAATCATCGCATTTTTCTTTGAGCTGTTCGCTGATATCAGAATTCTTTGTAAAAATAATGGGTTCGATACTTCTCACGCGATTAAGCGTAATGCATGATCCCACCAAAGATAACTGTATATTCATTTGCTCCCGAGTGTTTTTCTCTAAAATTCTCGCCACGTCTAATGCCAGAGAATCTATTTTATTCTTTGAGAAAGTTGCTGAAATATCGGCTTGACCTAAAAGGCTGGATACAAACTTTTTTATCTCCTGCTTGTCGCAGTTGTCCTCTAACAGAATGTGTGTAAAATTTTCTGAAGCAAAAGAGGCCGGTTCTAGCCTTATTTTGACACGATCTCGATCAATAGGAAGAGATTCTTCAATATTGACATAGTGGTTATTCGCATTCACTATATTGGTGATTTTTTTTTCAAGGTCTTCTAATTTTTTTTGTTGTTGCCTCCTATCAAATGTCCATTCTTTCTGCTCAAGAGTAGACTTTTGGGATAGTTTTTGTTCCTCTGTTTCCTTCGGCTTTTTCGCTTCCAATTCTTCGATTTCTCTGCGCAATACATCGCGCTCTTGCTTCCAAGTATATAAATGTACCAGTTCTTTTCTGATAAGATT
>JACCRY010000151.1 GCA_013813265.1 Parachlamydiaceae bacterium | reverse complement strand
TTAAACAAGCCGCTTAGAGAATCCTTTAAATCCAGATAATCATTTTTTTAAGAAACCGGCCTAAAAGTGGGCAGGCTCGTGATCGTCTTCTGTTACCTAATTTTGGTCATTTCTGAACCATGCCGTTATTTCAGCAGATAAGATCCGTGTTTTATCATCAACAAGCAGTGACCCATCCCTCATCATTAGACAATTAGAACAATTTCCACCGAAAGTATGGCATCTAATTTTTAATCATCAAACCAATGAACTCGACCCTCTTAAGAGCAGCTGGAAAGTTTAGTTTGTTGAAGTTCAGAAAAATCTCATGGATATGAAAGAAAGAAAGTTCTTCAAAAGAGCAGAATTAAACTACGTGGCCATGTCTATGTCTTCTGCATAGTACTACCCTCATTTGAAAATTGGATTGTAATTCATTCAAGGGGTCCTGTACAATAAGTCAACGCCTTAATTTACAAAGTTAAAAAAAGATCCTTTAGGGCAAGGCTTATTTGAAAAATTTTACGAGAAAAAAATGATGAAAACTTCTGATGAATTAGCTGAAGCGGTGAAATTGAGGGAATTATCTCCCGAAGAAGTTAAGTTTATTCTTCAAAAAGTCAAAGAACTTAGCCTCACTAATGATAAGGATTTATCTCATTGGATGTTTCTTTTAGGATTCGTAAAGGAGTATCAGGGATGTGAATATGTTTCATCTATAGAAGAAAGTAAAAGGATGAATGAAAAAACTGTAGAAGATTTAAAGCTTTTAGCTAATTACTGCCCTGAGCTAGAATCAATTAAATTTGAAATGCCAGATGATAAAGATCTTATCTGCCTAAAATTATTCCCAAAACTTTTAAGATTATACATAGCTGATGGCACTTGTATCACAGAGAAGGGGGTCGAGCACATTTGGTATCTCTCGCAACTCACTCATTTAACACTTAATAGTTATCGTGAGGTCTACGATGTATTCACTGAGAATTTGTGTCAACTTGACAAGCTTACTGAATTAGATTTAAATGGATGCGATTACGTATTCAATCATGATTTAAAGCAGATGGCCAATTTAATACACTTAAGTTCACTTAACTTGAGTGCTTCTGTGCATGTTACAGATGATGGAATCCCTTATATTATTACAATGAAAAATTTAGTGTGCTTGGATTTAGGGGCAACAAGCGTAAGCGACCACGGAATTAGGGCTCTTTCTGCTCTACCGAAACTTAAACAGCTTTTATTAAGTAGATGTAACTTTACAGATGAAGGCCTTAAGGATTTTGCTTCTTTGAAAAATCTCGAATTTGTGGACTTGTCTGAATGCGAAAATATTACAGATAAAGGGTTATTACATTTGAAGAATATTGACACGCTTAAAATAGTTGATCTGTCTTACTGTGAAAATATCACTGAACAAGGAATTGAAGGATTACTTCCTCAGGTACAAGTCATTCGACGTAATCGAAAAAAATAGAGGTCTATATGTCCTTAATTAATTTTCCTGATAGCCCTTCATTTACTACCGACCTGAGAGGTCACTTACAAGAGAATTCAGATCTTCAGGATTTTCTGGAACATTCTGATGGCCGTTGTCTCAGCATAAGTAAAATAATGAGAATAATGAGTCGTTTGGAGCGTTTAACGCTACCTTATTGTGATTCTGAAGGAAATTCTTTACAGCTCTGGAAATTTGTCCTGCCCAACTTATTGGGACAGTTCAGAATAAGCAAGGCAAAGTCACTGTTATCTCAGCAGATAAGATCCGTGTATTATCAATAAAAAACAGTGGCCCATCTCTCAATCATTAGACATTTAACAATTTGTACGGCTCAAATTCTATAGACTACCTCGTGAGAATAACCAACATTTTTTGTGGTTGTGAATCATTCAAGGAGACTTGTACAATGAGTCAACGCGATTATCCGGCATAGTGAGAAAGATCCTTTCAGACGTGTTATTTGAACAATTTTACGAGAAGAAAATGATAAAAAGTTTTGATGAATTAGCTGAAGAAGTGAAATCTAGGGAATTATCCTCAGAGGAAGTCACCTATATCATTCAACAAGTCAAAGAACTGACAATCACTCATGACAAAAACTTACCTCATTGGACAGATCTTTTGGGATTCGTGAAAGAATATCAGGGATTTGAAGCAGTCGTTCCGGAAGAATATAACGGGATGGTAGAAAAAACAATAGAGGATTTTCGGCTCTTGGCTGCTTATTGCCCTGGTTTAGAATCAATTAGCTTGGGAATGCCAGATGATAAAGTTCTCATTTATTTGGATTTGTTTCCAAAACTATTAAGTTTTTACGTCGATAGCGCCTGTTGTATCACAGATATAGGAGTAGAGAACATTTGGCGCCTCTTGCAACTTACCCATTTAGGTCTTCACACTTATCGAGGTATTGATGACGTTTTCATTGAAAATCTGTGCCGACTTAACAGACTTGCCGATTTAGATTTAGATGGATGCGATTATGTGTTCGATCATCATTTAGAGCAGTTGGCCAATTTAGCACACCTCCGTTCACTTAATTTAGCCGCTTCAGTGCGTGTTACAGATGATGGAGTCCCTTATATTATTACTATGAAAGATTTAGTGTACTTGAATTTAGCAGGAACACGCGTTAGCGATCATGGAATTTTGGCTTTTTCTGCTCTAC
>JACCRY010000142.1 GCA_013813265.1 Parachlamydiaceae bacterium | reverse complement strand
CTGACGCACTTCTCTCCTCGGTCGTAGCTATGGCTACGACGTCGTCAAGAATTGCATCAGCTGCAACTTTCGCCTAAAACTGCTGCATTATTTGGAATTTTTTCACAGCCTCTGCGGTAAATTTTCCCTCTTGCTCTGCTCATTGACCTCTGATGAGCTAAGTTAACGGCGCAAGAGACGCAATGCGTTTAGGCCCACGAGGATCGTGCCACCTTCATGAAGAATGACCGCCAGCCACAGAGGGACTATACCTCCAAGGGCCGGCAAACTCGCAAACAAAATAGCGGCAGAGGCTAATATAACGTTTTGCTTCACAATTCTCTGAGTTTGACAAGCTTTTCCAATCAGCCAGTCAAGTTTCTCGATGTTGTCGTGAAGTAAAACAATGTCTGCAGCATCAATGGCCGAGTCGCTTCCAACTTTTCCCATGCTGATGCCAACAGTGGCACGCGCCAGTGCAGGAGCATCATTCACTCCATCGCCAATCATGGTGAGTTTTTTAGTATTGGAAAGCTGTGAGATAAAGTGAAGCTTATCTTCAGGTTTTAAATCAGCATAAAATTCTGTGATACCCGCTTCAGACGCGATCTTCCTAGCATTGCTAAAATGATCACCTGTAAGCATGATTGCTTCCCAGTTTCTTCGTTTTAAGGCTTCAATTGTTTCCTTTATTCTAGGGCGTAAGCGATCATGAAAGTAAAAAAGATAGGTGTCAGTGCCAGCAAGCAATGCTGCCACAATGTGCCCTTCTTCTTGGAGGGCCAGTGATGCATCTGTAAGGATTTTAGAATCCTCCGGGGAGAGTTTTTTAGAAATAAACTCTATATTTCCTATTGAAACCGGGAAATCACCCTCATCGAATTTTGCAACTGCCTCAAGACCATATCCTGGAATAAGTTTAAAATCAACGAGTGCAATTAATTGTACATCCTTTTGCTCAGATGCGTGGTTAATAATTGCTTTGGCAATTGGATGCACAGCATTTTTTTCCAAAGCATAAGCAATTGAAAGAGCTTTTGAAGAATCTATTTCTGAATTGTGTCGCCCAATTGTTTTCATGCCGACAAAGGACATCTCTCCAAGTGTCAAAGTTCCAGTTTTATCGAAAGCCACTGCTTTACAGCTGGCTAAAGCATCTAAAGCAATGCCTCCCTTTAATAAAATTCCATGCCTCGCACACGTACTGACAGCACTAAGGTAGGCAATTGGAATGGCGATGATAAGTGCACATGGGGAAGCGGCAATTAGAAAAGCAAGAGCGCGGTAAATAGATCCTTCAGTGCCTAAATAGGGAATGGAGACTAGATAGGGGAGAGTTAGAGCAAAAAAGAAGGAAAGGAAAATAATTGTCATTGCATATTTTTGGCTCAGATGATCAAACCAACGCTGTAATGCGGGTTTTGCTTCCTGTGCTTGAGTGACTAATGAAATGATGCGTGCAAGGCTCGATTCTGTACTTGTTGTTTCGACCGATAGTGTTAAGGCTCCTTCGAGATTGCGCCCCCCGGCAGGTACACTGTCACCCATTTTTTTTGTGATAGGCATATTTTCACCAGTCAAATGCACTAGATTAACGGAAGAACTGCCCGCAATAACTTTACCATCTAGAGGAACAATCTCTCCAGCCTTTACGAGGATATGTGTCCCAGGAAGAATATCTTTAACTGAAAGTTCTCTAAGTGTTCCATCACTTTCGACAATACAAGCTTTTGTGGGAGAAAGCTTGTGAAGGCTACTAATTGCGCTTTTGGCTTTAGTCGTAACAGCATCTTCCATTGCTCCAGATAGGGAAAATAGAACGAGCAAAAGAGCTCCTTCCATCCCGCTTCCGATGAGCATCGAGGAAAAGGCTGCAAGGGTCATAAGTATGTCTATGTTGACATCCAGGTTGGCAAGATCTTCGATTGATTCGATGAGTGCAGGAATACCGGCTAAAAAATACACAAAGAGCAGCAAAAAATTAGAAAGTGGAAGGAGCGAGGGATAAAAATGGAGTCCAAATGCAAATCCTAAGAGGACAGCAGCAGTAGCAGAAGCTTTCAAGGTTAAATTGGCACTTAAATAGCGACTTGATGGGATTAAAAAGGGACTAACGGTTTCCTGTAATCCCAATTCAAAGAATTCTTCAAAAAAGAGGGGTGTATGGGCTTTTGGTTTTGTGGAAGTATTTTGCATATATTTATAAAAAGTATTCGCTAAGAAAGTAAAAGGATCCGTAAGACAAGGTCAGTAAACCTAAATTCCACACAAGAGCGGGTATTAACCGATTCTTGGCATGCCAAGCTGTTAAAAGTGAGCCAACTCCAATACAGAGTACAGCGGCAATTATGGGACCTTTTTCAGGATAAACAAAAAGGCCAAAAAGAACTGCTAAAGTTGCAAAAAGTGATCCGGCTATAGCTCCAAGGCTTTGCATAAGTGGATGTTCAGAAGTCTCTAAAGATAGTCCAAGCTCTTCTTCAACCATGACCTTAAGAAGGCGGTCTCCATCAGCCATAAGAACATCGAGAACGTCTTCGAGGAGTTTTCCTTCGAAACCTTTTGCAGCATAAAGTACGCGTAATTCATCCCTTTCTTGTTGACGATGATGCTCGATTTCCCATTTTTCCTCTGCCAGTACACGATGTAGTCTTTCAAGCCTGGACCAGCCAAGCCATGCACTGCGTCCTGCCTTCCAAACAAGAAGACTAAACCCAAAAAGAGCAAGGTAGTATAGGTGAAGCTTAATGTCTATCACGAAGGGGGTTAGGAGTTGCCAGACGATGAGTAAAATGAGACTGCATTCACGTAAAGAATCAGCTGCAGATGAAATTTTACCACTAGGTTCAACTCCATGCGGTTCTAAGGAAGACAACATCCCTCGGGCTTTAGCTTCAGCAACGTGGTTGATGGCATCTTTTCCGGCGAAATGGGAAGGTGATTTTTCGGGGCCGCTGTTTTCCATGAGCTTACTTCCTGAGTATGTACTCTAAGAAAAATAACATTTTTGATAATGGATGGCAACCTATTTGGTAATGGTCCTTTATGTAGCCTGCTGCGCTCGCAGCAGGGGCAAAGCGAGCGTCTATTTTTGCTGCCTGCTTGCTAGAGGCAGCAGGCTGCATAAAATTAGGTGTATTGAAACTAATCGATAGTTTAATAAATTAGCTGTAGATAAATATTAAATGTTTATGTATAATGCATCTTTAAAACCAGTTATTAATCCAACGTGTTTTTAAATTGTTTGAATGTTATGTTAATACTCAAATCAATAAAAGAAGGAAGAAGCAAAAATGACAACAATAACCGCTCAATCATGCACCTCAGATACCATAGGTTCTCTGACATGCAATATGACTCTCAAAGAGCGTCTGGAAGAATCAAAAATTCCGAAGATGTCTAAAAAATCAGCAGAAACTTATTCGAATATTCATCAATGCATTCCTTATTCTAAAGAAAATTTAACCAGTATAACACCGCTTGACGTTAGTGTTACTGAAATTCAAGTCTCACTTGATAAGATAGCTGAATTAAAAAAGAATGAAACTTTGAATAAAGTGGTGAGTCTTACAGTACTAGCAGTTTCAATCACATTAATCGCAGTAATCATACTTTTAGCTATTTTCTTTCCTTTTGCAGGCCCGGGGGCATTGGGGGCTTCTTTGGCGTTAGGTCTAGCAGGCCCAATAGATCCTATTATTTTTGCTTTGTGCTCTTCTTTATGGGTTTATTTTGCTTTTAATTTTGTTTCCAATGCCGAGAAAGAACTTTCGACAAAAAGTTTAGAAATAGAAACTAATCATGAGAAGTTCAAAACTTATTTTACCGTTAACTATAGTGACCTTAAGGAAAAAATTGAGGAATCTATAGGTACAAGAATAAAATTTTTAGGTGAGTTGTTAGGAAAGAAAGGAGCAGATGTGGCATGGTTCAGATGAAGGTAACACTTTTTGCACTAATTAGCCGCTAAGCGGCTAATTAGCGCAAAAAAAGTTACCTTCATCTGAACCAGTGAAAAAAAAATGACATAGCAATCAATTTTACTGTA
>JACCRY010000141.1 GCA_013813265.1 Parachlamydiaceae bacterium | reverse complement strand
TACAGTAAAATTGATTGCTATGTCATTTTTTTTTCACTGGTTCAGATGAAGGTAACTTTTTTTGCGCTAATTAGCCGCTTAGCGGCTAATTAGTGCAAAAAGTGTTACCTTCATCTGAACCATGCCCGTTTTATAAATATTGTTGATCACGAGAAGTTCGGGCGAACCTGCATGAAATATTAAGAAGCAGCCATTTACTTTTGATTCCTGTAAATTATTAGATGTAGTGTTTACTAAGCGAGGGGGGTGATATGATAACACTTTGCCTCTAAATCATATTCGCAAAGGATTAATTCCCAATGTTACTTCGCAGATGCTCTGGGTGCTAGAGGTCGTGCGACCTTATAATTATTGTAACTAAAAGAAATCTGCAGTCCATATAGCAAGGTACCTAAGGAGCAAAAAATGCATCTTTTGCTCCTTTTCAATCAATTTTTCATTAATTATCAAAGGTTACGCTCTAAAAATTTTTTAATCTGCTCTTTGTTTTGCATAGGATTAATTTTTAGCAGCTGGATGATATGATTAGGATCGCCGGGATCTTTAGGGCATTTCCAGCTAATATGGCCAATAATTAAGGCAGCTATGTCTGCGCGTCCTAAATTAATTGCATAATAAAGAGGGGAGTGTTGTTTGGTATCTACAACATTCACGTTTAATCTTGGTTGTTTAGCAAGTTCTATAATAATATTCATATGGCCTTGCATGATTGCCGTATGCAAAATTGCAAGACAGCCATCTTCTTCATCTGTTTGTGCATTGATATCCGCTCCATTCTCAATTAAAAATAAAACCATGTCTGTTTTACCATGAAAAGCAGCCATGTTTAAAGGAGTTCTATTATACTCGCCGCAGGTATTGATGGAAGCTTTGGCATTTACAAGTTCGATGGCAATTTCTACTTGTCCATTTCTAGCTGCCCAATGAATTGGACAATATTTTTTATTATCTGGGAGATTAGGATTTGCTTTGTTTTTTAACAAAAATTTTACACAATCGAGATGGGTATGGGCCACGGCAAGAGACAGCATAGTGTGCCCATCTGAATTTCTTTGGTTAATGAATTTTTCTATAGCCCACCACTTTTCCCAAATTGGTAGAACATCGATTTGACTTTTGAGAAAATCAATGTCCCCCGCTTCACTGGCTTCCCAGATAGAGAAAACTTCTTTTTGGTTACAAATATGGTGAATTTCATAACTCTTTTCTTCGAATTGGTTAGTTAATTCTGTCTTACTCTTCAATAATTGCTCAAAAAGGGCTAATTGTACATGATGCTCTTTTTCTTCTTTCATTTTTAATTTTTCTAAATCTGATAATGGGTCGAGTTTAAATTGGACTGACTGCAGTGTAAATTCTATGTATTCAGCAAAAGAAGCAAGTACTTCTCGCTTTTTTTCATTGGTTAGCTCTACAGGTACGGATCGCTCCATAATGCTATCTCTGGCATCAAGAAGACTTTCAAAGTCTTTTACGCAATCATGGCTGATTTTTTGTATCGATATGTGGAAGAGATTTTGTGCTTCATCAAAGTTTCTTTCTTCTATGGGTTTAGATAAAAGAATTTGAAATATTTTGATCTTGGTTTCGGCAATCTCTATAATAAGCGAAATTGTTTCGCGCATTTCTGCGCCTAGGCAGTCAATACGGCTAAGGTATCCATATCTCTGTTTTTTAAGTTTGTCTATCTTCGCCGAAGTCTGGTTGACGAAATTAACTCTTGTAGTCTCTACTGAGGGTTCCATGATTTTACCTATCTCATTTTTTTTAATGCCTATCCTCTATTGACCAGTCAAAGATTTGCTTTGTACAATTAGTAGGTTTTTTAATGTAAATGATGGATAAAAATTTTCCAATGAAAAAAATGATTGAAAATGGTGGCTTTGTTCATTTTACCAGTAAAAGTAAAGTCTGAGCCAATTTTGTATAGGCTAGTTGGATATTAATCCGGGCACTTCCTTCTTTAAATCGAGTAAGAAGATTACGGACCGGTCTGACAAATTTTTGTAACTTAGCGGCTATTACCTGCTGAAGCAAATGATATTTTCTAATTTATCTTTAAACATTTGATAAAACTCCAAATATTCCTTCGATTTTTGGGCATGGTTCAAAATAGGCAAAAAATGGGTAACAAATGACAATCAGAATCCTGTCTACATTCAGACCGGTTTAAAAAATATTAATATAGAAGCAGGTAAGTTTTTTAAGCGACTTTCTTAAACA
>JACCRY010000131.1 GCA_013813265.1 Parachlamydiaceae bacterium | reverse complement strand
CCTTAAGAATAATCCTCAGGGCGATTGCATTATAAAAATTGGCTTGGTTCAAATGAAGGTCACACTTTCTTTGCCGCAAAGCGGCAAAGAAAGTGTGACCTTCATTTGAACCAAGCCGATTTTTACACTAAAACAAGGGTTGTCATTTTTGATTGTGATGGTGTTTTGGTTGATACAGAGTATTTGAAATTTTTAGCATGGCAAGAAGCATTGGCTAGCTACAATGTTGATTTTTCCATTGAAGAGTACATGCCGCTTGTCGGATATAGCTCAAATGATATTTTTGCAATGATAGAAAAAGCAAAAAGATTGAAGCTTCCCGAACAAATTATTTACTTAAAAAATGACAAATACAAAGCACTTCAAAAACAAGGAGTTCAAGCAATTCAACCTATGGTAGATTTTGCTCGTACCTTGTACGAAAATAAAGAACGGTTAGCATTAAAGCTAGCACTTGCTTCTTCAGCTCCAAACGAAGAAATTTTGATTAATCTGCGCCATATTGGCTTGGACAATGCCTTTGATTTGGTGATTTCTGGGTCAGATGATCTAGAAGACTATATAGATCCAGAAGGTAAAAATAAGCCAAAACCCTATATTTATATTGAAGTGGCTAAGCGACTGAATATTCCTCCAGAACTTTGCTTGGTTTTTGAGGATACCGCTGCCGGTGTAAATGCGGCAGCAGATGCAAGGATGAGTGTCATTGCTGTACCCAATCAATTCACCACTCAACAAGATTTCTCTAAAGCTTCTGCAGTTCTTCACTCTTACAAGGGATTGCCTAGTATTGAGATTTTCCAACAGTAATTTTATACTCAAACTACAAAGGAATGCATCTATGCCCTATACAATTGTCTTAACCCCCTCGTCAGAACAGGCCATAAAATATGTAGAAGCGTCACAAACTCTTTATAGCGACTATCAACCAAACTATTTGCTTACTAGAGATGGAACATCTTCCCCGCACATTACTGTTGTACAGTTTGAATGTGAGTCATATGATCTTGCTCATCAAGTTTGGACAAAAGTACATGAAAAAATTAGCAAGGAAAACATTATTCCCTTTAGTCCTCCATTTGTAGGAATTGCTTTTGTGGAAGGGGTGGGCCCTTACAAAAACACGACTTGGGTAGAATTATCTGTTAAGAGAGGGGACAAAAACTCTCCTATAATGAAAGTCCAGTATGCTGCTTTAGAAGCCCTCGAGCAGTTTGGTTTGAAACCCTTGAATGCATGCGACAATGACTATCGGCCACATCTAACACTAGCCAGAATTACTTTGCCTGAACAAATAAAAACCTGGCCTAAAAATCTATGTGAAGATTCAGGTAATTTTAAATTGGAATTCGGCTTATCTGACGATAAGTGGCAATATATGCACACTTTAGAGACTTTTCCAGAAGGAAATGAAACATTTAATCGCAAATGAAATATCGATGAATTATTTTATAGGATATCAAAAACCTTAACCTCTACATTTCATTTTAGGAATATTCTATGATCATTAACCGAATGACTATTTTTCTCAGCCTACTCCTTCTCTCTTCTACTCTTTCAGGAACAACACAAAACATCAGGAAGGGTCTGGAGCATTCAAAGACTCTATTATAGAAAACATACAACATCGAAATATTAAAGAGTTCACAAGTCCAAACCCAATGTCATCTAACGATATTTCTCTCGCCGTTATACAGGCACGTAATCTTTCTAAAACAGTTGAGGAAGTATTTAAAGACAAAATTAAACAACCTACCACAAAAATTGTGGGAGTGGGCAGCGTTTTCGGGTATGGCATAGCCGAAATGTTAAACAATAAAAATCCTTTTACCATCGAAGACTTAACAACAGTAACTGAAACGCTTGTGGGAAAAACCGATGCTGATAGTACACTGTCAAGTGTACTAGGTGGCGGCGATTATGCTAGTTACGAAGGCTCTAATGCTATCTTAGTGCTCGGATATATGCAAACTCTTAAAATCCAACAGATGCAGATTATGAATGTCAATAACGCTGACGGTGCCATGATTTATGAACCCTTCTGGCATTAAAGACTGAAGTTTAATAGCAGCATGTTTTTTCAAAGATTTGAGATTGAATTTTGGAGTCCAATTGAAAACTATAGAAGTTGAAAAAAAAGTTGCATTAGATCAAAACCAAATAAAAAAGATCGCTCAAAAAGCGCAACTTGTTCAAGAAATTCTTATCCATGACAGTTACTTTGACACCATTGAGTATCATTACACAAGCCAAAATATCTGGTTAAGGCGTAGAGAAGGTATTTTTGAGCTAAAGGTCAAGGTCAAAAAGCGTGAAGATTTGGTAGACATATATGAGGAAATCACGAATGAAAAGTCCCTCCTAGAACAGCTTGGGTTGGATATGTTAGGAGATTTACCAACCACGCTTTGTCAAAACAAAATTTTCCCTTTCTGCAATTTTGTCACACAAAGAAAAAGTTATCAGGTAGGAGAACTCAAGATTGATATAGATGAAGCAGACTTTGGAGATTTGCGCTACAGAGTCGCTGAGATTGAAATGATTGTATCAAGCCTTGATAAAGTTGAAGATGCAGAGCAAAAGATTACACAGTTCATAAATGAATTGGAAATTAATACATCAATTCCCGTCACAGGAAAATTAACCTACTACCTTTATTGTAGAAGACCTGGACATTATCAAACGTTAGTTCACAATAAAGTGATATTGCCCATTACCGAAGAGCACATTCAAAATTTCATGTGATTGCCAAATGTGCTATACACACTATTTTACAGGATGAGTTTAAAATATGTTTGCAGTCATTTATCAAAGATACATCAAATCTGGCAGAGAGTCTGAATATCGAGAGGCCTGGAATAAAGTAGCTCGATATTTTATTGCAGAGCGAGGAGCACTTGGTTCTTGCTTACATCAAACAGCAGATGGTTTGTGGGTGGCATATTCTCGCTGGCCCAATAAAATGACTCGAGATGCCTCATGGCCTGGAGAAAATGCTCCTTCTGAAGAATTGCCTTCTGAAATACGTGAAGCTGTCTTAACGATTAAGGATTGTTTAGACCAAGAACGTAAGATGCCTGACATCTGTATGGAGGTCATTGAGGACCTACTATAAGATGCTCCCTTTTATTTTTTGACATAAATCAGTTCTCGAAAATTTATTATTTCCACCCTCTTAACAAAAGATTGACAACGTTTTCTGCTAAGTTATAAATGCGTTTTTTTCCCTGTATAGATGTTTCAGAGCTCATAAGATTTGAAATACCTATCTTAAAGCAGCGGATAACATCAAGAGCGCCGGACACATCTTCGTCAGATTGAATATGGGGACTTTTTAAATTCCGAATAGCAGCAATCGGATATTGTTCCATTTCTCGATATACATCGGGTATTTTAAAACGATCGGGTCCAAAGCAGACGAGTGTAAAAAGTTCATCAGAATGTGGGAAGGCATTATGAAACTCAACAGATTTCATGATCAGTTCTGATAAGTATTTTTCCGGTTTCAAATCTTTAGGAATATTTTTCGTAACTTCAAGCAGTTTTTCACAAAGTTCTCCAAACAATACTTCGCAAAGTTGATCTTTATTTTTAAAAAATTCATATATTTTAGATTGGCTATAATCAATGGTATTCGCAATAGCTCGCATTGTTAAATTTTGCAATCCTTGCTGTGCAACAATATCATGCGCCGAACTGATGATGAGCTTACGGAAGGCCTCTTTCTCTCTAGCTTTTCTGTCTTGTATACTCATGTAGGAAAATTCTCCTTTTAGAACATTATAATGAGTATAGAACATCGTTCTATTTTTTATCAAGGTTGAAAAAATGGCACTATAAACAACTCAATTCCCTGGCATTACATGAAAGTCATTGATGACCTGTTAAAGAACAATTATGGGTGGTATAAACCGCGTATCAACACAAAAGCAAAATATTGAATGATAGCTCTTCAAAATTTGCGCAGGTTAATTATAAGTATTCAATAAACTTAAAAGAATCCGTAGGTGCTTGCAAAAGCCGTTCAATCAATTTAGGAAAAGCCTTTGTTCTCCGGCTCAGATCTTCTTGTGTCCAAGGAGAAATTCCTAAATCGGTCAAAAATTGAATCCCAGAGAGAATAAACTCAGCGCATTCAAGAGGTGCATGGGTTTGGAATAGCCCTTCTTCGCACCCTTGCTGAATCAATTTGGCGTAAAGAGGGGCCTGTTTCATTAAGGTGGCAACAAGCAGCCTTGTATGCATCGCTTCATTCCCTCTTTCGTGAAGCTGCCCCAAAACAGATGTAGCAGGCACCTTGCTTCCTTCTGTAACAAGGGCTTGTATTTTTTCTAACGCATTGCCCTTTGTCTCTTGAATCAAAATTTGCACTTTTTCAAAATGTTGATTCACGATATCTTCAATAACTGCTTCTAGTAGTTCCTCTTTAGATTTAAAATAATGATAAATAGTTCCTTTGGCAATTCCAAGATGGTTCATGAAATCTTGCATCGTAGTCTTGTCATAGTCTTTTGCGAGGAATAAATCACGGGCAGTTTTTATGATTTCAGCTCTTCGCTCGGTCGGCTTTTTAACGATTCTTTTCATTGTAATCTTTGAGTATAAGCGCGTTAGCTGCTTTTGTCGTTCGTTTTAACCCTAAATTTTTAAAATAATAAATTACTTTTGCGGGCATGATTGCCGCAATTCGATGCAGCCACATACTATAGAAAGAGTCTTTCATGATACTAGCGCTCATCTCTGCTAGAGCTTGATTTTTTTCAGCGAATGGCCGCATCAATTTTTCGTAAGAAGAAAAAGCATTTTGGTAATCCCCTTGCGCTTCCCAAAGTTCCCCTGCAAGGACATAGGCACCAGCAATAGCGATGCTAGTTCCTTGCCCAGACATTGGAGTAGCGGAGTAAGCTGCATCGCCCACCAATACGGCGCGTCCACTAGACCATTGAGGCATGTGGATTTGTGCCATAGAATCAAAGTAGAAATCTGAGCTTTCTTTCATCGCATTGAGAATCCGGGGCATTTCCCATGCAGAATTTGCAAAAATTTCCTCTACCAATTTTTTCTGTTCTTTTGGATCACGAGAATAAAATGGCTTTTCGACTGAAAATGCTATCGCAACTTTGGTGTGAGTATCTTTTCGATCTCTGTAAATATTCACAAATTTACGATATGAATGATGCTCGATTTCGCTCGCAGTTAGGGTAAGAAAATTGGGAATAGAGAAAACAGAGACATACACCCCAAATTCTTTGGAGAAATTTGATTCATCTCCAAAAACTAACTTACGCACAGCCGAATGCAGTCCATCTGCTCCTATAACAATATCAAATACACGAGGTTTACGTTTCTCAAACTCGACATATACCCCATTTGAATCCTCTGAAATGTTCGTAATTGATTCGTCAAAAAGACATTCAATCTCGCCAATTGCATCCCTTATAATTTGACAGAGGCTTCCTCGCATTATTTCAAGATCAATCCCCTCCAAGCGGGTACCACAAAGATCTGCACTCATCTGTGCTACTTGGTTGCCTGCTTTGTCGACACAGATTGTATGCGTAATAGCTGTTCGATTTTCGACGATGTTAGGGTAAATTTCCATTCGTTTAAGGATTTCCAGAGCAACACCTCGGAGATCGATTTTATATCCTCCTGTGCGCAAGGACGGGTGTTTTTCAATAAGAGTAGGAGTAAACCCATATTGTTTTAACCAATAGGCTAAGGTAAGGCCTGCAACTCCGGCACCAGAAATAAGTATTTTCTTGTTTTTCATAAAGCCACTACATAATCAGATTAAGTGATCCGACTATATCACAACGACCGACCGTCGGTCAACTCGTATATTGTGAATCTACGAATAGCTATGAAATTTAAGTTCCGCAACGTTGTGAAAGAACCTTTTATTTTGCATAAGTCGATGCTCCTTACAATGCATTCGACTTATGCCTTTTCCTTAAAATTTACAAAGCTAAGTGATACTCATCTAATTCTTTTAGAGCATTTGGTGCTAATAGATCTATGGCAAAAATTTGCTTAACTGCATCAACATTAAAAGACTCCTTATCTAGCATATCTACTGAAATCTCAATTAACTTATCTTGTACTTTTTTTGAACATCCCTGTGGTGGATTTAGAGCTAAATTTGTCAATCGATCAGAAATAGCCTCGTGTGATTCGACTACAGTTACTTGCTTAATATGGGTTGTTGGCCGTGTTGACATAATTGGGTTATTGCTCTCGAAAAGGGTCCGTTGCGTTGATCTGTTTTTTGGATAATCTGGACCAACATAAGGACGTTTCATCGGTGAATCTGTGTGGCTCTTCGAGGGGGCTTGTCTTCTAGGCTCCGGCTTTGTGGCGTCTGACAAAGAAACCTCTTTCTCTGATTTTTTAGTCTCGAGCACTTCTTTTTTAATAAATTCTTCTGACAACAAAGAAACTTGTTCCTCTAGTTTTTCGGTCTCGAGCACCTCTTTTTTGTTGAACTCTTCTGACAAAGAGACTTCTTCTTCTGCTGGTTTTTCAGTCTCGGGCACTTCTTTTTTATTGGATTCTTCTAACGAAGGAACTTCTTCTTCTTCTTCTGATTTTTCAGTCTCGGGCGCCTCTTTTTTATTGAACTCTTCTGACAAAGAAACTTCTTCTTCTTCTGATTTTTCAGTCTCGGGCATTTCTTTTTTATTGAATTCTTCTAATACGGTGGGCAATACGTAGATCGAAATTTTCTCAATACCTGTATAGCCTTCATTCCAGCTTTCGGCAATCCAATCACGATAGCTTGGAATCATAAAAAGAATGGAAAAACCGGGAAATATTCCCACCACGACAGCCACGATGGCCTTAGCAATTCGCCACACTCGTGATTCTATTGTGAAATTTTCCTCTATACTGTTGAATAGTGTATAGGTCATATAACCATGTTTTATTGTTTTAGAGGGATCCATGCATGGATTTAGGATAGGGTATAGGCTTTTTAGCTCTCCTAAAGTATCAATGTAAACATCGCGCATACTCATTTCCTTATGTTGATATATATAAAAGATAGTTGTTTGTCTGGGGATTCTGAAATAATATTTTCTAGTAGTTCTAATTTTACTAAGAAAACCAATTGTTGTTAGGGCCTCCTTCTCCATTCTCAGGAATAAATACTCTTTTCATTGTCTAGTATGGGTCACTTTTAATCATCCAGCCCCGGGCCAGGGTGCTTTCGCGGAATTTTGTAGGTACAGATTTACCAAGCCTTCAATGCTTTCAAAGCTCATTAGCATAACAAATAGAGTGGATTAATGCCATTAAAAATATCTCGTGGGATGTGAATTAAGGAGGAAATTGCGATTAAAGCATCTTATTTATGGCTTACAGAAAAATCCTGAAATGTTTCTAGAGATACATTCAATCCCTTTCCACGAGCAATGTCGAAAGGTTTTTCGGAAGGCTCTATGCAAGTAATATGATGACCTTATAAGCCATAAAGCCATGGCACCTGCTCCAAGAGCCTATGGATACATCATATATAAAATGCTTTAAGGCTAAGCCCCATTGTGACGCCCCTGCCGGGTGTGTGGGTATCCTTTCCCAAGCTTTGCTTCGCTACAGCCTGGGCTATTACATACCAGCCCTCCGGGATGAGGACGCAGCAAACTACGAATAAAGAGATTAAAGCTTCTCTAGACTTTTCTTGGAGGGATCTTACATATTAGCCCAAGCAAAGCCTGGTAAGAACACCACCACCAAGCCCAGCAGGGGTGACACAATCGATTTAAATAATCGGATTGACCCACAACTGTCCTTTACTAAGTCAAATGATCTGTTTGAACTTTTACTGATTGATAAATAGTTTTTTTTAACAAGACCTGACAATGTACTAACTCTAAAAATATCTTGTACACTAAGTTCTTTTTTTGTAAGACATGGTAAGCACTATCTAGACCATCAAATGGAGAGCCACGTGAATAATGAAAAAAATAATGATAAGAATGATCTACCCTATCAATATCTTGACACTATTGCTAGAGTGGCTGAAACAGATAAAAGCTCTCTTCATCACAATTACACAAAAATTTACACTCGTTACTTTGATAGCATAAAAGAAAATCATCTTAAATTTCTTGAAATCGGAATTTTTCAAGGGGGTTCTGTAAAAATGTGGGAAAGCTATTTTCCAAATGCGGACCTTCACTTTATGGATATTAATCCAAGCCTAATTCAATATCACTCCCTTCGTTCTCGCTATCATTACTTAGATCAGAGCAATCCTCATGAGCTAAGGCAGTTCATTATTTCTACAGGCGGAGAATTCGACATCATCATTGATGATGGAGGACACTTAATGAATCAACAGATCACGAGTTTTTTATTGCTGTTTCCAACTTTAAAAAGCGGTGGAATTTACATTATCGAAGATTTACACACTTCCTATTGGACACATTTTGGAGGAGGAGGAACGTTTAGCCTTCCAAAATCAAGCCCTGGATCGACAATAGAATTTTTAAAGCAGGCAATCGATGATGTCAATTTCGTCGGGGCTAGAACCGGTTGTGCTAGCTTTGATAAAGCTTCATTGGAAGTGCAAGCTAAATTAAACATGTTTCAAAAAGATATTCTGTCTCTGCATTTCTACGACAGTCTCTGTATTATTCTTAAACGTTAAATACACGTTAGGCTGTCTGAGCTGCTTTTACATTCAGATTTTTTGTCCTTTAGATTAGATATTCTTCCTATGAAGATTTGCAAGAACCTTCACAGGTACTCGAACGTCTTGCTCATATTCAAATCCTCTGTCATACAGATCGCCCGGAATACCGTTAACCGTGGTCTGATCTTTTGGCAAAGAATTCATAAAAAGCTCTCCCATCTTCTTAAATGGACGCACTTTAAAAGTTTCCACGCCAGGGTAATTATGCTCAACTACCATACAGGTAAAGCAATGCGTCATCATAGAAATAGCGCCAAACCCACCTTCGACTACACTCCAGGGGTTTCTAAAGATGCCTCTATTCTCTACGATATCACTAATAGTTACACCTACTGTCAAGACTAGGTCATCATATTTTTCAAGGTATCCGCTGAACCCCTTTTTTGAATGTGAATCAAATTGGATCCGACCGATAATTGGCGATTTTGACACATAAACCATATGGGTCTGTGAAGATACATTTATACCATTTGATGCATAAGGAATGGTTGAGAGTTCCTTTGCTTTTGTGCTATCAACAAAAATCTGACGTTCCTGAAGTTTAGCAATAAGTTGTTCAAATTTTTGTTGGTCAGATGTCCAGTATTTGGGATTTGTCTGTATTAATAGAAATTCCTTGAGACTAATTTCATCATTTATGCGTGATCCAAGTTCTGCTAAACTCCCTATCGTCATATCACAAATTCCCCCCCACACTAAAAATGAGGCTGAATTCTTGTAATATTCCCATTTATTTTTGTCGTCATTTTCTAATGACTCCATCCCCATGTACATCTTTTCACCTGTAGGGGCTATTGCATTCGCAGTGTATAGTCCATTCCCCATGGGTTCGATTGGCCCGATTTGTCCAGGACACAGACTATTAAATTTGCTCAATGGCTGCATAATCCCTCTCAGATATGAAATGTACGCAATAGCTCTATCTATTAGTACGATTATTAAAAATAAGTTAATTTATTATACTATTTTAATATTAACAGTCAACAACTAACTTTCATAATATTTAGTTAAGATTGCTTGACGGATTAGATCATTTTTTTCTAATCATAAAAAAATGTTTAAGGCTATGACCATGTAGTAGCTGCTTCCGAAAAAAAATGCTTAAGTCTAAAGAGAATCTACAGAATAAGACAGGGGTGAGACTGGATAGGCTGGACAGATTATTTAGGTCATCGCTGTACGTCATCGCATTTAATTTTTGTCAGTTTGGACGACGCCAAAGCCCCGGTTTGCAGGATTAAAAGTGATCCCATCTGTACATATTGGGTCCCTTTAATCCTCAACCGTGGGAGCTTTCGCGCCGCTCAGAGGCTGTGAAAAAATTCGAAATAATGCAGCAGTTAGGCGAAAGTTGCAGCTGATGCAATTCTTGACGACGTCGTAGCCATAGCTACGACAGAGGAGAGAAGTGCGTCAGATGCAACTTTTCAGCCAACTGAAGCATCTTTCCAATTTTTTCACAGCCTCGCAGCAGGTAGCAGAATAGACGCTAGGTGGCTCATGCTGCGAAACGCTGCAGGCTACATAAATAATCATTGAAGGAAAATACGTGAATATAATTTATTTAATGCTACTTTTTAGCTGCTTATTTTTTGGATGTGTGCGGGATCGGCAATCCATAGAGTGTGTGGAAGACACAAATCCATGCTTAACGACTTTAAGAGGGTATCTTTCTAATGATCGGTACTATTCAGAAGATCGAACATTTAGTGTTTCTGTAGAAGGATTGGACATCTATGAAGCGGAAATTTTGGAGAATAAAGACGAAATTTGTACTTCAGTTGCCTTCTCATTCGACTCAGGATTAACAATTAGATATGATATGTTTCCTATTGAGGATCTTAAAATGCTTTTTGCTCTTTGCGAAACTTCCTATAGGGATGAATTTTTTAAAATATTCTTAAATCAAGTCATTTTGCCTCCATTTCGCAATTATTGCCCTACGATCGAAATAAGTGTTGAAGAAGTTGTTTCAAAAGAAGATGAAACTTTTTATTTTGGCTTAGTGCATGGTCCAATTTCTAGAGATGTTAACAGTGCCACAGGCCAACGTTCCTTAGATTATGCGGGCGTAATGATAGGATTAAAAGGTCAAAACATTCTCGTAATACAGTTACAAAAGGGAAGCGAAATCTTTCGATGCCAAGAAACTGCAGAGAAGGAGATTTTGCCTCGGTTACTTTATTTTTTTGAGAATTGTTTGACTGAAAATTGGTGTCCAGAGTCTTGTGGTCATTGAGCAATCTTTCGGAGCTAGCTCAGCAGCGGAATCGTGCTATTGTGTAGCGTTTTTTAAATTGCGTGCTTCTGTCGCCACTACCGCGGCTCTGCGATTGTATTTCCAAAACCCCGCGTTCCGCTATCGCTACACACGGGGCTTTTATGTTAAATCGCTTCCGCGATCAAGGCAGTTCATATTTAGGACCTGTCTTCGATCGCGGAAGCGATTTAACGTAATAGCCCCGCGTGAGACGATTGCATAAGTGCCAATAAAATATTTTAAAACTGTTGTCATAGCATTGTCAGCCCGATTTATTTTTTTAAGACAAGTTTCCAGTTTAGGGCCTTAACTTTCTGAAAATCAGATAGTTAAGGTGATTTTCAAAATATTTTATTGTCACTTATGCAATCGTCTC
>JACCRY010000123.1 GCA_013813265.1 Parachlamydiaceae bacterium | reverse complement strand
CTCTTGGGCGCAAGAACTGGCTATTTTTAGGAAGTGAAGAGGGCGGAGAAGCTGCAGCTACAATTCTTTCCCTAGTTCAAACCTGTAAGGCGCTAAAAATTAATCCAAGAGATTATCTTGAAGATGTAATGCGTCGTCTTCAAAGTCATAATTTCCAAAAATTAGCTGAGTTACTTCCTCAAAATTGGCAAAAATAAAACTTGCCTTCAGAAAATGTTCTTCATTCTTTACTGGTGGGTAAAATTGACGCTTACGCTTCCGCGATCGATAACTATTACTTGAACAATGGTAGAGCAGCAGCCTGCGACAGAAGCTCGTAATTCTAAAAACTTTTACATGAATATCATGATCAGGTGTCCAATCATAAAGAGTCTTCAGGATCAAAACCTTGCGGCGCCATTACAAAAACAAGAGATAGTGCATCCAAATTTCCTGCTGTAGGCTTTGCTTGCAATTCATAAAAATAGCCCCCTTCTTCAAGAGGGTCAATGCTTACAATCTCAGCTACTTGCAACCCTTCTGGAAAAATTCCATCCATTCCACTTGTAGCTAAAATGTCGTGAATTTTTAATAAAGGAATGGGTTGCCCATCTTGATCATTTCCGTAAGGAATTCCACTCCGTAAATCACGGGCCGGCCCCTTTTCATCGGCAAAATCGCAGTTGAATCCAATACCCTTTAATAAATTGCCGTGAGATCTCTGTTGCGGAGTGCTACAGCCTTGTAATTCACCTTTCGCCAGATAAAGGGTCTCCCGATTTTTTGCTAATGCCTCTTGTACCTTTTGAAGTTGTTGAAAAAATGTCTCTCTTTCTTGTGGCAAAGTGAAAAGAGAATCATATTCAGCTAAATTATCAAGGAGGACATTGATTGTCTCAATCAAACGGATGCCCTGAGGCGATCCCCGAACAGCTCGAACAGCGGGATATAATTTAGCATCTGTGATCAGACGCACTCGAGCTTGTTTTTTGCCGACATAATCAATCACACCCACAAGAGAATTTCCCACAACAACAGGGCTATTCTTCTCAATGACAGTTCTTTTGAGAGCCTCATTCGTCGCTCTTCCCACATCAATCCAGAGGTAGCTATTCCAGGAGGAGGAAGCTCTATATATAACTCGCGCAGGGATCGCCTCTAAACGCTTTTTCATTAGATACTGAAGGTCATTTAGATGATTTTGTACGATATTATTCGATAAAAAAAGCTGCCTTAGCTCCGTTTTTAAATAAAAAGCCTCCTTTAATAACTCCTGAGTTCTAGCAACCTCGTTTTTGAGGAGTTGATTTTCAATTTGTAGTTTTAGAAAAGGACCATCTTCTACCTTTTCAGTGGAAGCCCAGTGCCATAGTGGCGCTACCGAGGCAATGGCAATACCCCTTAGCTGATCTGTGGATGATTTAGAGCGGCTCATCAGAAAAAGAAGCACAGCAAGGATAAAGAAAAATGGAAGTTTTCTTTTCTTTCTCATTCACGAAATCTTAGACAAAGAGAATTTATCACATGCTCGAATGTTCTTGGATTAAGTCCTGCTACATTAATGCGGCCATTTGAAGGAATAAAAATAGCATTCTCTTCACGCAAACGTAAAACGTCTGTTTCCGTTAACCCACAGAAGGAAAAAAGGCCCTTTTGTCGTCTTAGAAAAGAGAAATCCTTTCCGGTTGCCTTTTCAAGTGCTTCTGCCAGATCTAAATGAAGTTTCTCAATACGCGTACGCATGCTTGACAACTCTTCAACCCACAAATTTCGCAATGTAGGGGTATTAAGAACAGTTTGGACTATCTGCGCTCCATGAATAGGGGGCATCGAGTACATTCCACGAATGAGCTGCTTAACCTGACTAGCAATTTTCATGCGTGTGTCGGGCTTTTTCGGTGTTGCGACAAATAGCCCGATACGTTCCCCATAGAGTCCCATATTCTTCGAAAATGAGTAAGCTAAAAGCAATTCATGGCCTTGTTCATAAAAATATCGGACTGCCGCCGCATCATCCTCGAGAGCTCCTCCAAAACCATGATAGGCAAAATCAAAAAAAGGGGTGACTTTTTGCTTTAAAAGCAGACCTGATATTTCCTTCCACTCCTCGTTTGTAGGATCGCATCCGGTAGGATTGTGACAAGAAGCTTGTAGTAAAAGAGTGGATCCTTTGGGCATCGTTTTAATGAATTTACACATTTTGTCAAATTCGAAAACGTGTGACTGTTCTCCATAGTAAGGACAATACTGCAAATTCATCCCGGCGTTTTTGAAAATCAATTTGTGATTTGGCCAGGTGGGATCGGGAAGAAATAAATCTCTACTCCCTTCTTGCCGTAAAAGTTCTCCGGCAACTCGTAAAGCTCCACTCCCCCCTATGGTTTGAGCTGTGTAGACGCTTTCCAGATCTATATCGTCCCCAAATATTAGCTTTAGGGTTGCGTTGCGAAAATCCAGATTACCATCGATAGGCGGATATTTCTTTGGCAGATTTTTTTTCAAAATCTCCTGCTCGGCCAACCGCACGCACTCAAGCAAGGTCAAGCGACCCTGATCATCTTGATAAACACCTAAGCTTAAATCGATTTTATTGGGCCGAGAGTCAGCAGCAAATAGAAAAGGTACGAAAAGAATTGGATCTTCAGGAAGCAAATCTAGCGTTTCGAAAAAAGACATTCCAAACTCCAGTGAAATATCCTCAATGTCGAATTAGGGAGAGCATTTGAGGGATAAAAAATGGAGCGTATCGGAATCGAACCGATGACCTCAACAATGCCATTGTTGCGCTCTACCAATTGAGCTAACGCCCCTCGCAACTATATTCTACGAGATTTCTAGTTTTTATCTCAACAGTAAATGGCTACTGCAGTGGCATATTCTTTACAGTGACTAATGGAAATTTGGATTGATGGAGAATTGAATCGTAAATTTAATTCATCAGACAAGAATACGGAAGGTTTACCACTGCTATCATTGACAATCTCTATGTCTTGCCAATTAATTCCATCTATAAAACCTGTCCCTAGAGCTTTTACAATTGCCTCTTTAGCAGCAAAACGCCCTGCAAAGTGGCGTGCAGATTGCTGATGACGCAGACAGTATTCTTGCTCACGATGCGTAAAGATTTCATCAAGGAAACGTTTGCCATGTCGACTGATTGCCCCTGCAATACGGTGAATTTCGATGATGTCATTGCCAATACCACGCATAGGCTAGTCCTAAAGTTGATGGGCTGCTTCTGCTCTCTACAAGCAAAAACAGCACATCATCGTCGTTTTCTTGTCTAATTTAAAGTTATTCTTGAGGTGTAGCGAAATAATTTTTGCCGTTATTTTCTAACAAGCAAGCTCGATCTGAAAGTTCACGGTCTTCCAAAGGCTCATCCTCTGCAGCATTGCAAAAGACCATACGCCCTGAAGAAGTACTTTTAACTGATAAAATTTGAGCTCTAATTGTTTCAAAAATATACTCCTCTCCACCATTGACAACGACCATTGTACCATCCTCAAGATAACCGACACCTTGACCAACCTCTTTTCCTTTTCTTTGAACCTTAATTGTCAGGTACTCACCACTCTGAGGAATAGCTTTAAAAGCGTTGGAAAGAGCATGAATATTTACAGTGCGGACACCTTCAGCAGCAGTTTGCTGTGGACGGCTGAGATCTGCAGTCATAATGCTTGCATCCATCATGCGCGCTAAATGAGATAATTTGGATCCTGAATCTTTAAGATCCGGGAAATCTGTATCAACATAGCGAAGATTAAGCCCGGAAATGCTTTCTAACTTACGAATGACCTCAAAACAACGACGAGCTTTTGCTTTTGCAGCTTCATCGCCTTGATCATTCATATTATTAAGTTCTTTCAAAATAAATTTTGGGATAATTAAGTGATTATCAAGAAGCCCAGTAAGGGCAAGATCAATAATGCGTGTATCTAGTAAAGTTGAAGAATCAACAACGATATCTTTTTTCTTTTTACTTGCAGACTCAAGTTTTACAAAAGGGATAATAAATTGTAATTCATCATTTGCACGCAAAGCAAGCATGACTCCAAAATAGATAGAAACACAATAAACAACTAATTTAGTTAAAGATAGTACTGCAGCTGAATTTGCAAATGACGAAAAATTAACGACTTCATTTAATACAAGAGTGATGGAATTTCCTAAAAGATAGCCACAAAAGAGACCTAAAAGAATGAGAGTGAAACTGCGGAAATTAAGCTTTTTTAAAAAAGCTTCAAGCCCAATTAATAATGCACCAAAGGTCAAACCTCCAATTATACCAAGGGTCATACTTGCAAAACTTGCCTCACCTGGAAGTACCGTCGTCGTATAATATGTAAATAAAAGTGGACAGAGGGCCAAAAAGAGCACTCTTACAAGTAGATGTGATTGCTGCATATTTTAATTCCTTTGAGTATTTACATTTTCCATATTTAACCGCAAACGGCATAGGGCATAGGTGTTGTTTGGAGTTGCAATTCTGAAACCCTTGAATACAGTATACCAAGTTCAAACTTTTTTGTCTATTACATTTTATTCTACCAATAGAATACACAATCGATTAAAACTAGCTTACAGTCCACAAGAAAGGACAAAATTATAAACGTCAAGAAGGTATTATGAGTAAAGATCCTGTTTGTGGGATGCAGGTTGACCCGGTAAAAGAATCTTATCAATTTACTTACCAAACTCAGCAATATTTTTTTTGCAGCAAACACTGTCTTGAAAGCTTTAAACAAAATCCGAGTAATTATCTCAAGCCTAAAACACAAAATGAATTTGAAATTTCTTCTAAAGAATATACTTGTCCTATGCATCCTGAAGTCATACAAGACCATCCAGGAAATTGTCCAATATGCGGAATGAGCTTAGAACCAAACAATGTCCAGTCAGATGATGACGAGTCTGAATATAAAAATATGCATTTCCGGTTTTGGATAGGTGTATTGTTTGCTATTCCGATCTTTATACTTTCAATGGCTGAGATGGTGCCTATCTTAAGAACCTTCATTTCAATTAACTTGTCTCGTTGGCTTCAGTTTATTTTAAGTACACCCGTAATTTTATGGGCGGGCTGGCCTTTCTTTGAAAGAGGATGGCAGTCTATCATTAATCGTAATCTTAATATGTTTAGTTTAATCTCTTTAGGGGTCGGCGCAGCTTTCCTCTTTAGCGTAATAGCTTTCTTTTTTCCAAATCTGTTTCCGAGCACATTCCTTCATTATGGAGAAGTTCCTCTCTATTTTGAAACTGCAGCAATCATTACAGTTTTAGTTTTATTGGGCCAAGTTTTAGAACTCAAAGCGCGAAGTAAAACTAATCAGGCGATTAAGGCTCTACTTGGGAGAGCTGCTAAATCTGCAAGAACTGTAGTCAATGGAGAGGAAAAAGAAATTTCTATAGATCAGATCATGGTCAAGGATATCCTAAGGGTACGACCTGGAGAAAAAATTCCTGTTGATGGTATCATTACAGACGGAAGAAGCTCAATCGACGAGTCCATGATTACAGGTGAACCCATTCCAATAGAAAAAGAAGTTGGAAGTTACGTTATCGGGGGGACGATTAATCAAACAGGTAGCTTCTTAATGAAAGCAGAAAAAGTTGGAAGTGAAACACTTTTATCCCGCATTGTTCAAATGGTAGCAGAAGCACAAAGAAGCCGCGCCCCCATTCAAAAAATGGCTGATACAGTTTCACACTATTTCGTTCCAACAGTTGTCTTGATCGCGATTTTAACCTTTATCATATGGGCATGGATAGGCCCAGAGCCATCTATTATCTATGGTTTAATTAACGCTGTTGCAGTATTAATTATCGCTTGTCCATGTGCCCTGGGGCTCGCCACCCCCATGTCAATCATGGTAGGAATGGGCAAAGGTGCTAGAGTAGGAGTTTTAATTAAGAATGCCGAAGCTTTAGAAAAATTAGAGAGGGTTAAAACAATTGTTATTGATAAGACTGGCACGTTGACAGAGGGCAAACCAAAAGTAGCGGAAGTTATTGCAAATGAAATAGGTCAAGAAAACAAAGTGCTGCGTTTAGCAGCTGCAGTCGAACAGAATAGCGAACATCCTTTAGCGACTGCTATTGTACAAAAAGCGAAAGAAACGTTAATCAGCGTGCCCGAGGTGAAAAATTTTCAATCTATTACCGGGGGTGGAGTTAAAGGAATCGTGGAAAATCACGAAATACTAGTAGGTAAACCAAAATTTTTGATAGAAAGTGGAATTACGCCTGTTGCCAGTTTGGATCAGAAAGCAGATGAATTACAACAGCAAGCTCATACAGTGATATTTGTTGCCATTGATGGGCAAATGGCAGGATTAATTTCAGTGAATGACCCTATTAAAAGCTCCACCTTTAATGCGATGAATGAACTCCACAAACTTGGACAAAGGGTTGTCATGCTCACTGGAGATAACGAACAAACGGCTCAATCAGTGGCAAAGAAAATAGGGATCGATGAAGTTTATGCCGGTGTCACGCCTGAATTTAAACAGGAATTTGTCAAACAAGCTAAAGACAATGATAAATATGGGGGCTTGCGAACAAAAGGGGATCTACAAAGCGGGTCAGATTCTGCCACGAAAATCGCAGGCAAGCCTTCATATATTGCAATGGCGGGTGATGGAATTAACGATGCTCCAGCCTTGGCTACAGCGGATGTTGGAATTGCAATGGGGACAGGCACAGATGTTGCGATGGAAAGCGCCGACGTGACTCTGGTTAAAGGGGATCTAATGGGCATTGTACGTGCTATTCATTTGAGTCATGCCATGATGAGGAATATCCGTCAAAATCTTTTCCTTGCTTTCATTTATAATGCGTTAGGCATCCCTATTGCAGCTGGGATTCTCTATCCATTTACTGGATTGCTTCTCAATCCCATGATCGCAGCATTGGCCATGAGTTTAAGTTCAGTTTCAGTCTTAGTGAATGCTTTAAGATTGCGTAATATAAAATTGTGAGAAAAAGGACTAACAATGAAGATAAGCCCCTTTGCTGGTAAGGCACCCACAGACTCAATGTTGGTTAATATACCTTCTCTGATCAAAGCCTATTATTCAGGTAAACCTGACCCTTCCATTCAGGCGCAAAAAGTGGAGTTTGGCACTTCCGGACACCGTGGATCTTCTTTGGATAACAATTTTAACGAGAATCACATTCTGGCAATAAGCCAAGCGATTTGTTGGTATCGTGCAGAACAACACATTAGGGGGCCTCTATTCTTAGGCATGGACACACACGCTTTGTCCCTTCCTGCCTTAAATACAGCGCTTGAAGTTTTGGCAGCCAATGGTGTAACTGTTATGTTGTCTGAGGGAGATGAGTATACGCCGACTCCAGTCATTTCACATGCGATTCTCACCTATAATCAGGGAAGGAACACTGAACTTGCAGACGGCATAGTGATCACTCCATCTCACAATCCACCGGATCAGGGTGGTTTCAAATATAACCCACCAAATGGTGGTCCTGCAGAACCTGTTATTACAAATTGGATTCAGGACAAAGCAAACGAATTACTGCAAAATAATATGACAGGCATAAAAAAAGTTCCATTTGAACAAGCGCTCCGATCCTCTACCACATTGAGACATGATTACGTTAAAGCGTACGTAAGCGATCTTATTAACGTCATCGATATGGAAGCCATTCGCAAATCGAATTTAAGCATCGGTGTGGCACCTCTTGGCGGCGCTGGAGTCCATTACTGGAAACCTATTGCAGATATGTATGGGATTAATCTTACGATCATCGATGATACAGTTGATCCTACTTTTCGCTTCATGACAGTCGATTGGGATGGCAAGATCCGTATGGACCCTTCGTCTCCATATGCCATGCATAGCCTGGTTGGAATGAAAGATAAGTTTGATATAGCATTTGCCTGTGATACAGATGCTGACCGACATGGAATTGTCACTAAAAGTGCAGGATTACTTCCTCCTAATCATTATCTTTCTGTCGCAGCCTTTTACCTTTTTCAACATCGACCTCATTGGGGAAAGAATGCTGCTGTCGGCAAAACACTTGTCAGTTCGGGAATGATCGATCGCGTTGCTGCAAAATTACAAAGAAGCTTATACGAAGTTCCGGTTGGATTCAAATGGTTTGTAGAGGGTCTGTTTGATGGTTCACTTGGATTTGGTGGGGAAGAGAGCGCTGGGGCTTCTTTTTGCCGACTAAATGGGAATGTATGGACAACAGACAAAGATGGAATTATTTTAGCGCTTCTTGCAGCTGAAATGACAGCAAAACTTGGAAAGGATCCGGGTGAGATTTATCGCGACTTAACGAAGGAATTTGGAGAGCCTGCATATAACCGCGTTGAGGCTCCGGCCAATTCATCCCAAAAAAAAATATTAAAAAATTTGTCTCCGGACAGTGTCCGCTCTAAAACATTAGCAGGAGAACCCATTCTTAAAATATTAACAAAAGCACCTGGAAATGATGCTCCCATAGGTGGGCTAAAGGTGATTACAGCAAGTGGATGGTTTGCAGCTCGCCCCTCAGGCACTGAAGACATTTACAAAATATATGGAGAAAGTTTTTTGGGATCGGATCATTTGGTTGATATCCTAAGTGAGGCACAAATCATCGTAGATGATGCATTAAAGGCAACGGTTTAGTTGATTTGAACCTGTAAGTTTTCAATTAAATGAAAAGGATCGAGCTTGAAATATATCATAGCTTTTTTCGGGGCAGCCATGGACGCGTCATCGTCTAGTTTATTTATTACACGACCTTAACGGTCGTATTTCTACGTATCGCGATAACTTAATTGAGAACAGTTTGTAACATGAATATATTTTTTTGTTCGTAAGCGGAGCAACAGTTTCAAGCTACTCTTACGCTCACAATAAGATGTAAATTGTCTTTATCCATCATATCTTGCAAACAAAGTCGCACGAACTGTTCTGGTGAGTATCCTAACTTTTTTGCAAAACTTTCTGCCGCTTTGGGACTAATAAATCGTCTGCCATGTTCAATATCGCATAGGTATTGTTTGGAAATTGCAAGTTCATTGGCAAATTCGATTTGCGTCATCTCTTCTCCTTGGCGAATAGATAGCAAGAGACCCCCAAGAGACAATTTTTTTTCAGCTAATTTTTCGAGATAATTTTTAGCTTCTTTACTACAGTGTTGTTTAGTATTCATGTTTGTCCACCTCAATAATTTTAATAAATGCTATATTATTTGCATCATCAATGACATATATCGCTCTATATGCTTTACTTAATCGAATCGATCGTTGTCCAAGCCTTTTCCCCTTCAATGGCTCATCGTGATAACCTGGAGTTTTACGTACCTCTCTAATGCCTCTAACTGAGACATCATCAACCCATGCTAATAACTTAATTATTATATGTTGAGGAACTTTTTTTAAGTCTTTTTCAACATCGGATAGCGTTACTTCGAATATATCACTCTTGCCCATACCTTCATTGTACCCCAAAGAAGGGTATTACACAAATCAAAAAATCGTGTCCCTTAATAAAATGTTCAAGGGGATATCTCGTATCTTAGTACTTTTGGAGTTGCCCAGGCAGCCAATAAATTATTAAAGAGCAATACAGAGTCTATTGGCAAAGTAGCTGTTGTTGCCTTTGCAGATCATTTGTATCGTTGCATTTCTATTTCACGCAATGTTGGTATGGATGCTTATGCAATTGAAGGGCATAGTATGCCAAGTCGATATGATCCTCTTTCGGGACAGCCATGGACGGCGTAATCGTCTAGTTTATTTATTACACGACCTCAGTGGTCTTATTTCTGCCTCTCGCGATAACTTGATTGAGAACAGTTTGTAACCGGGCTTTCTGCTTTTAAAATGACAGCAAAACTGGAAGCACCCCTGCAGTTAGCTGAAGAAGGTTGGGATTTAGTCAAACTCTGAAGGAAGATCAAAATTTTGATAATGGGCAAAGCAACGAGCTATTTGTTTAGGAGTGACCCTTTTCATAGAAAGCGGAGGTAGCTTGTTTTGAGCAAAAAACCCAATTTCTGATATTTCTTTATCAGGCAACCCTTTAAGGCAAACAATTTTACAAAGAAAAAAACATTTATAAGTATGAGGAAGTTGAATAGGATGTTCTTGCTTAAGTTTATCGTAAAGAGCTATAAGTTTAATCGCTTTGGTTTTATAGCCCGTCTCTTCTATCACTTCTCTTTCTACAGCTTCGCTGGGGGATTCATTAACATCAGCCCAACCTCCAGGAACAGTCCACAGAGAGTCAGAATTTTCTCTAACAAGCATGATTTTATCATTTTTAAATAAGGCTCCCCTAACATCAATTTTTGGAGTTGCATAGCCAGTATCGTGAGAGAAAAGTTCTGTGATTTTTTCTTCGCCTAAAGAGGATAAATTAGATGCTAAAGCCACACATAGCTTTTCCAGTTGAGCATATCTGTCTAAATCAAAAGAATCTTTAGAATAAGCTAAGCCATTCTGTGCTATGCTCTTTAATTCTGCGATCCATTCAACACTTTTTTTTTGATTTTCTAAATTCATTACATGCTCAAAGAAGTATATTTAGGAACATACTTATAATCAATTTGCTTAAAAATTTCCACCTAAAAGTTATGTGCATTTTAATCTGACTGACCTTATAATTAACAAGAGGTATTGGCCCATTGTCCAAGTACACGACCGCCCTTAGTTCAAACTTAATGCTCTCCCAAAATTCTGAATTTATGTATAGTTAAACCTTATGGTTAATGAATGCATTTAAAAATTTTCAATAAGCATGATTTAAACAAATTTGACAATAGGAAGATCTATGAATTTATACGAAATAAAAGATTTAGATAAATTATTATTTCATTTCCAAATTAACCCCGATTACTGGATTAAAAGTGTATCATCTTTATATGATGAAGTTAAAAATGGGGATTGCATTCTTGTAATTGAAGAAGGCAGGCTGCGCAGTCTTGTAACTGGCGTTGTTATAAAGTGTTTTCACACAAATAGTCAAGGAGAAAGATACCAACTTGTCGAGGATAAGCAAGTCTTCAAAGATGGACAAACACGTAAGCGTGGCCATAAATTTGTAGCTGAAAAACTACGATCTGGTGAGTCACCAGAACAAGGTGCTTTAAGAGGGCTTGTCGAAGAGTTGCAAATTTCTGGGCCCGATGTACATGTCATCCCGTTGTTTGAAGAAAATAAATGTGATATTGTAGATTCCCCTGATTATAAAGGTATTCAAACCTGCTATAATACGTATGTTTTTTCTTGCGAAATATTAGATTCGTATTATAAAAATTCGTATGTCGAAGTTCAAGCAGATAAGCAGACATATTTTTCTTGGGCTAAAATTTAATCCAAGCTTATCTTCAAAACTTCTGTAAGCTTAAAAGCATCATCTCCTTGGGGATTTTTTTAGCAGGCTAAAGGAATGCCTTTAGCCTGTAGTAAGATAGCCCCATGCTTTAAGTACATCGCTTGGCTTTGAACACAGTTTCTTCGCACAGTACTCTCAGCAAAATTTACAGACTAAAAAAATCGTTACAATGAATAATAAAAAATCATTACAGGTTGATTTAAACAACGCTACACTATAAAATCACTTAATGGACAACAGTTTTCCATTTTGTTTAAGCATTACATAACATCGATTTGAAGACCGATCCTTTTCTTCACTACATCATCACTGATCCTCATATTTATTTTAACCTTTTACCGGAGTTTCTTTGTGAATATTAATATTTGTGCTGTTTTTCTTTTAATTGCAGCAGCCTCTTCCCTTTCAGCTACAATGCTAATCGATCAAGAAATCGATTCGATCCACCCTACAAAAGTTCTGCTTTTTGCCGGCAGTCTCCGACAGAACTCCGATAATAAGAAACTTATTAAGGAAACTGCGATTTTTGCAACCCAACTAGGATCAGATGTTACCGTTATTGATCTAAAAAATTATCCCTTCTATTTCTACGATGAAGATGAAGAAGAAATTTTCGGGATGCCTGAAAATGCAAAAAAAATTAGAGACCTGATGATCGAAAGCCAAATCATTTTTATTGCCTCTCCCAATTATAACAACTCGTTTCCTGCTTTAGTAAAAAACATTTTGGATTGGACCTCAAGAAATGAAGAAGCAGAAGCTTCTCGAGAAGCCTTCAAGGGTAAGACCTTTGCTCTTATGTCCGCGGGTTATGGCTCAAAAGGCGGCGTCAAAGGGCTGCCCCATCTTCGCGCTGTTATCGCAAATATAGGTGGCACTGTAATAAAAGAGGAATTCGGTGTACCTGATGCATACGATGCTTTTGACGAACAGGGCTTATTGATTGACCCTGAACTTAAAGCAAAGCTCTTTAAATTTGTAGAAAACACGTTAAGAGCTGGGAGTAAACCCACTTAATTTCATGAGAATGTTTACTCCTCCTTCTTGCGAAATGCTTAAAGAGCCGTAACTGGACATTCCGATGCCGAGCTGGCTAAGAAGTCTAACTTCATGACAAGCTTGGCATCTTTTTGGCGAACTAGTTATTAGGAAAGCACCAGTTAATTACAGAATTTCTGGCAACTAGATAACAAAGGTGTCTCCACGCTTATTCATGAAGGTATACTTCTTAGCCAGCATCGGATCATGTTATTCATGTAAACGTTTTTAAGTCACATGATTCTTTTACCGCTACCGCGGCTCTGTGATTGTTTCTATCGAGTAGGTGGGGCCCGAAGGCCCCGACCTCTCACAGAACCGTACGTACGGGTCCGTATACGGCTCTTCATGTTAACTTCACCCACTTTTCTGTGGAGAACCAGTGTTCCAGTCCGAGCTTGGAGAAGACTTTCGTACCCTGTCTTTTAAACCATTGGTTTGAAAATGCTTTCTCTACAGCTCTTGTATGCGACAAGTTCCAGGTCCCTCTATTTGAGTATCCCGTTTTCGCTGCTAGTTCCTTATTAACTCCTTGTTTGATCAATTTGTTGACAAGATTCTTGCGGCGTTTCTGTTGTTTTACAAGACGTGCCCTCAGTCTCCTCCTTATATGCGCCTCAATTGCGGCTAATTGACTAGGATATTGA
>JACCRY010000087.1 GCA_013813265.1 Parachlamydiaceae bacterium | reverse complement strand
GTCATAGCATTGTCAGCCCGATTTATTTTTTTAAGACAAGTTTCCAGTTTAGGGCCTTAACTTTCTGAAAATCAGATAGTTAAGGTGATTTTCAAAATATTTTATTGTCACTTATGCAATCGTCTCGCGCGGGGCTTTTACGTTAAATCGCTTCCGCGATCCAAGGCATATAACTGGTTAAATAATCTGTTTTCGATCGAGGAAACGATTTGACGTAATAGCCCCGCATGCAGCCATAGCGGAATGTGGGATTTTAGGTAGTTTAAACGACATAAAAATAGAAGATAAAGAACGTTTAAGATTTAATCCATTTCAATTATATACATGCTTAAAGATTTTAATAAATCTCAATCACAAGCGCTTACAGATGTCCAGAAGGATCAAGTCAAAAGAACGTTCGATGTAATCCGGGAAGTTCTTAAAGCAAATAAAGAAAATTCTTTTAAACTAAAACATTTCTGGTCAATACCAGACAACTGGAATGATTATTTGTGGGCACATAGAAAAGTATATACAGATGAAGGAATTAATAAAATTCTTCCTTTATTAAAAACTTATTATTAAAAACATAAATTTAATTTTCGCTTAGGCTCTTATTTATAAGTTCAAAAAGGACAGCTCAAAGTAGCTCGACGTTCAATATCGAATTAGGCGTTAACCAGCGTCCCCTTTCGTCCCCAGGCTAAATTCACGTACCTAATCTAAGCGTCAGCTCCACTAACCTAACTCGACATTCAATGTCGAGTTAGGTGGTAACCAAATGTTCGCTTCGCTTCGTTCTTTGGTAATCCAGAATAATATGCACGAGGTCAACACCAAGAAGCTCAATACTGTGTTAATCGAGTAGTTGACCCAAGCGCTCCTGACTTAAGAAGCCTTTGAGTGAGGTTTAACATAAAAGCAGGCAAATAGAATCCTCATGGCCAGCTCTTAGGACGATTTGATCGATTATAGAAAGTTGAGTCGGAGCTATGAGTGAGATTGCCAGTAAGGTTTTAAACTTTTGAAATAACGAAAGTTGTGATTGACTTCACTAAATCTATCAGTTACGATGATTATGTTAATTCAACCAAAGGAGGTTTTAATATGGACCCTATTTTAGCAACACGAGCCACTACTAACGTCGATCATTGCGAAATAATTTCTATGGCATGGTCAAGAACTGTTCAAGTAGTTACAGCTATTGCAGCGGTCACTTTTGCAATTTCTACTTATTGTATCCTCACTTATGGAGCACCATTAGCCGCCGTCGCTTTTGTTGCTAATCCTCTTCTCAGTGCTTCTATTGCTTGCACTTTAGCTATAATTTCTATTTATGCTGGATTGAGTTATTCAATACATAGAAAAATATGATTGTATAATCAGAGAGTTAGATCCTTTATTGTTATTCAGCTTGGTTGGGTGAGGTGACTAAAGACGCGATTTGATTATCCGCGCTTTAGTCCCTTTGCCCTTTTTCATGCGAGCTTAGTCCCTTTGTCCTTCATAAAAGATCTAAACCCTTTTTAGAATTCAGCTTTTGCACCTGATAAATCGTTTTCGATCTTTCACTAAATCTTAAGCGCCCCCAAAGCTTTAGCTCGACCCCTCTTCCACCGCTTCCCTTCGCTAGTTAAATCCCACCTTTGAAGTCCACCAAACGTCGACAACTTTCTATGAATACGCCCAATGAATGAGTCCTTAAAAGGTCTTCTTTTGTACAAGTCCTTATTCATGGATTTTAAAAATTATTTTGTGCCTTTGCGCTTTTTGCTGCTTCTCCTGAATAACATGTTTTTGGCACCAATTGTTTTTTGGAAACACAGAGGCACAGAGAACACAGAGAGGGGCACAGAGGAAAGAGTATGGGGAAATATTTAAATTCTCTTTTTTTCTCTCTGTGTCCTCCGTGCGTCTGTGTTTCAAAAAAAATGATATGTTATTTTCCGATAAGGGGGACATTGGGACTGCCTCGCTTTGGGTTAAAGAAATAGCTACCTTAATTTGGAGAATGCCACAGTTTGTCGAACTTTCTTCGTCGGCGTCCTTCGGGTTTCTTCGTTATTTTGCGCTCTTCGCGTTAAATAGGCTGACTATACGCGACAGCCTCTACTTTCCTTTCCTACGATCTATATCCAAAAAATGATTGTGCTAGAAGCATGATCGGTGTGTCGAGTACTTTAATTCTTTTTTTTGTAAGAAACTTGATTTTGCTAGCCAAATTCGTTTTTAGATTGTTCTACTTCATACTATATGCTACTATCTAAATTCAAAGCCAAAATTAAGGAGTTTTATAATGGATCCTATTAATACAAGTCAAGCTTTTCCAGAAGAGAATCAGCCGCTAACATGTTGCAAGGTTAGTACTGGGATAGTTGCAACAGTTTCAGCTGCAGCTACAGTCATTTTTTCAATTTCTACTTACTTTATCATGACTTATGGAGCCCCATTAGCCTTTGTCGCAGTGGTTGCAAATCCTTTCGTTACTGCAGGGATTGCCGCTGCTGCTGCCCTCACTTTTATCATAGCACTATCTATACTATGCTCAGCACCGTCAGAAGTAATAGAAAAGAGTGTGATACCAAAAACTATACTATCCTCAGCTCCTACAGAAGTCATGGATAAGAGTGTGTTATTAAAAAATTCAGAACTAAACTGTGAATCCGAAGTTAAAATTTCAAAAAACAAGCCTCTACCATCCATTCAAAAACCTACAGAAGAAAATTTAAGAGCTATTTTATCTAGATTTACGGAAAGGACACCTGAAAATGAAATAATAGAGGCATTCGATAAAGTTCCAGTGTCACAGATCCAAAAATATATAGAAAAAAAAGAGTATAGTTATTTGGGAGATGAATTATTTTTTATTCCTCCAATGTTTCTTTCTCAATTGGATTTATCCAAATTTACAGACAAAGAAGTTTATCTGCTATGCTTTGGAGTCGACCAAGAATATAAATTAGCTCAGTTAAAAATTCAGAACCTTCAAAAGTTTCAAATACGCTTTGGGGAGCTTATTGGCTGTAATGAAAATCAATTAAAGCGATTTGATAAACCCATTGTTTTACCTTATTTTTCAGCAGCTCAATTACGCTTCGAACGGTCATCATTTGAGGGCGACTTTAATCCAAACTTTTACGGTTGGGGACAATTTTTTCCTCAATATAAAAAACCCACAGACCTTATAATTAAAAGCGAAAGAGAAAGATTTGCAAATTTATTTGATAGCCAAAATGTGCGATTTATGCTTGAAAAAGGCGGGGCACTAGAGCTTCCATCAGATTTCTTTGATAATTATGGATTACCAAATGATTCTGTTCATAACAAGTGGAAATATTCCCTACAATTGATACCTTCAGATTATATAAGATTCTTAGATTTTTCATTTATAAAAACCGAAAATGAACATTGTTTAAGATTTGATCCATTTCAAATCATATTTATGGTTCAAGATTTTACTGATGCGCAAGTGCAGGCGCTTTCAACAGAGCAAAAAAATCAAATAAAAGAGACTTTGGAATTAACTCTTAAAGGGAAAGACGAAAGATCAAAACAAATACAAAAATATTTAGAATTTCAAAGCAATTGGCATAATTATAATTATTCCCTTGAAAGGATAAAAACTTAGTAAAATTGATTTTATCGGAATTTGCTATGTTCTTTAAGAAAAACATTTCCACAATACATTATGTTAATAGAGCTTATTTATTTGCTCGACATAATGTTATTGTGTAACGAACGTAGCATGAATCAAAATTACGAAAAGAAAGTAGGAGGCTGAAATTTTAATAAAGAATTTTTTTATTGATCGCAACAGCGTTATATGATAGTATCTATTTTTCAATGTTAAATTTAATGGAGAAAATAAATGGATCCTATTTCTACAAGTCAATTTTCTCATGAAGCAAATCAGTCGTTAACATGTGGCAACTTTATTTCCGGGGTTGTGGCAACAGTTTCAGCTGTTGCAGTAGCTATTTTTGCAATTTCTACTTACTGTATCATCACATATGGAGCTCCCTTAGCTATTGTAGCCTTTGTCGCAAATCCTGTTGTTGCAGTAGGAATTACCGCAGCTGCAACCCTTGTCTTTATTATTGCAATATCTGTTCTATGCTCAAAACCTAAACAGATCATAATTGAAAAAAAGGAAAGCGAAAATTTAACGAAATTTACATGTAAGCCAGATAACGAGCATATTGGAATTCAGAAGACTAAAGTAGAAAAAGAAAATAAGCCGGTTAAGTTCAAAATTGAAAATTCTGAGGCTCTTCATGAATCAAATCATTCGATCTCAGTAAGCGAACCACACCAACAGCCTACAGTAAATGTAGAAATTAAATTAAATGTTCCTCATGTTTTTTCAGATATACTCACTGATGAGACTTCTGAAAATGAAAAAATAGAAGCTCTAGCTAAAGTACCTTTATCCGAGATTCAGGAATATATTGAAAAACAAAATTCGGGTTATCAAGCGACTAAAAAACAATTTTTTTTGCTACCTACTAAAATTCTCTCACAGTTAGATGCATCAAAGTTTTCAAACGAACAGGTTTCCTGGCTTTGTTTTGGGGAGAATATGGATTATTCATCCTTAAAAATTCAAATTAAGCAAACTCGCTTTGAGGCACTTATTGGTAACTCTGAATTCCTAGGAAAATTTTATGATGATCCAGTTTTCTCACCTTTTGTTTCAGCAACTCAACTAAAATATTTAAGTTCATTTGAAGGCTATTCTAACTTTTACGAGACATTTTGCACCCCAACCAAATTAAATCAATTTTTCCCCGTTTATTGCAAAGAAATTTTAACTGAAAATGAACGAGAAAGATTTTCAAATTTGTTCGATGCTCATGATGTTGAATTTATGCTCGATAGAGGAGGAGCATTAGAATTTCCTAGTAAACTCGTTACAGACCCATCTCCGGGTGACGACATACTATATAGAGATTTTCATAAAGATAACGAATGTCGCACATTTCGATCAAATTGGAAATACTACTTACAATTAATACCTACTGAGTATGTAAAAAGCATAGATTTTTCATTCAATACAGTTGAAAGCAGTCTATTAGATACAGTTGAAGGCCGTTTTAGATTTAATCCTTTCCAAGTAATATTTATGCTTCAAGATTTTAGTACATCCCAATTTAATTCTCTAACTTCAGAACAAATAGTTCAAATTAAACGCAGATATGAATACATCTATTATATAATTCAGAAAAATGACGACAACTCAACCAAGATTAAGTATTTTCTTACATACTACTGGAATGAATACCTCCATTCTCTATACGCAATTTATCCAGAAAAAGAAGCAAAAAAAATTGCTGATTTTGTCTTTTATTTCAGAAGCTTTAAATCGGCTTCTACGGATCAAGTAAGCTTAACCTAAAGAGCAAAACTTTGACATTAGAATAATGGATACTCAAATTAACATCATGAGTCATCCAATTAAGAAACTATTTTGTGAACATGCCCTCAAAGTTGCTAAAACATAAACTTTTTAATAAAAGGAATTAATTATGGATCCTATTTCTACAAGTCCGTTTTCATCAGAAGAAAATCAACCGTTAACATGTTGCAAGGTTTTGTCGGGAATTGTGGCAGCAGTTTCAGCTGTGGCAGCGGCCACTTTTGCAATTTCAACTTATTGTATCATGACCTATGGAGCTCCATTAGCCATTGTCGCCTTTGTCGTTAATCCTCTCGCGACCGCAGGAATTGCCGCGGCTGCAGCACTTATTTTTATTATTGCAATATCGATTCTTTCTGCAAAATTTAAACAAGTAATTATCGAGAAAAATGAAAATATGGGAGAACCACCTTCGTCAAAGTCTGAGAACAAGCCCATTGGCACTGAAAAATCTAAAGTAAAAAAAGATAAGAAACCGGTAACAGCCGAAACTGAAAATGAGTTAACCCAGGAACTCAATAATTCGATGCCAAAAAGTGAGGCATTGCTCCATCCACCCGTCAAAAAAATTAACGTTTCTGATGTATTACAAAATTTTACTGAAGAGACTTCAGATAATGAAAAAATAGAAGGTTTAACGAAAATACCTCTTATTGAAATTCAGGAATATATAGAAAGGCATAAAGTTGGGTATGAAGTACTTATAAAGCAATTATTTTCGATTCCACCTGCAATTCTCTCACAATTGGATGCTTCCAAATTTACAAATGATCAAGTTTTTTGGCTTTGTTTTGGAAAAGACGTCATGTATATGAAATCACGGCATTTTGAAAAGATAACGGATGGTCTTGCTGATAGGCAAGCAAGATTTGGAGCACTTGTGGGCAACAACATGGATCAATTAAAGCGATTCAATACGCCATTTACCTTACCTTTTTTTTCGGCCTCTCAGTTAAATCGCTTAAAATTATCATTTGACAATGAACCCAAAGAAAAATTTTTATTTTTCAAAAAATGGAGTAACGTATTCCCACCTTATGATAATGCAAAAGAACCTCTTTTAATCGGCGAACGAGACAGATTTGCAAAGTGTTTCGATGCTAAAGATGTGCAATATATGCTTGAAAAAGGAGGATTCCTGGAGTTTCCGGCAGATTTAGCAGATGATTCGTTAAAAGAAATTGAATGCCGTAATTTCCGCTACCAATGGAAATACGCTCTGCAATTGATTCCTTCTGAGTATGTTAAGAACCTCGATTTTTCATTCGTAAAAACAGATAATGAACAACACTTAAGAATAAACCCGTTCCAATTGATATATATGCTCAAAGATTTTACAAAATCTCAAGTGCAAGCACTTTCAACTGAACAGAAAAATCAAATAAAAGAAACCTTTGAATTAGTGCGAGAAGTTCTCCAAAAGACAAACGAAAATTCAACTAGACTTAAAAATTTCTTGACAATACCAAACAACTGGAATGATTATACTCTAGCAAGTAGAAAAATATACACAGATGAAGAATTTAAAATAATTTTTCAGAGGTAAATTTATTAATTAGTACTTCAATTTACAAAGAAAAAGTCTGAAGGAACTCGTTATCCAGTTGCTTTAAAGTTATGAAATTACCGAAGCATTAGTTAGAAGCGGTTATGCCATTGGTGTCTGGCCTGATATTCTGATATTTGCCTGTACGAATACTCTTAAAAGCATTCTTGGCAAATGTCAGAATGTCAGGCCTGACACCAAGGCCTGTATGTGGCATCTCTAGGGCTAGTACATTGTATAGTTTTTATTGACTGTTTCAAGCTGATTATTTTTTTGGCTATTCCCTTTTCATCTTTCGTGACATACATGTTTGTGGGCGCGAAAGATGAGGAGGTGAGAGGCTGTGAAAAAATTGGAAAGATGCTTCAGTTGGCTGAAAAGTTGCATCTGACGCACTTCTCTTCTCGGTCGTAGCTATAGCTACGACGTCGTCAAGAATTACATCAGCTGCAACTTTCGCCTAA
>JACCRY010000080.1 GCA_013813265.1 Parachlamydiaceae bacterium | reverse complement strand
ATCGAGAAAGAGGAAGAAAAAAACAGAAAAAAAATATTAAATTTTAAAACTGCTGAAGATAAAAGATACGCAGAAAGATTTCCAAAAGAACGTTTTAATGCTATGTATAAGGACTTTCATGGTGGCCATACACTTTTTTATAAGGGGCATTCGAAAGTATCCTGCCATGTAATGTTTGGAGTTTTAACTCTTGTTGCCTCCACAATAATAAATCTAATTCAATAAAAAAATTTTCTTTATTAGAAACAAGGTTACCCCTTGCCCTAAAGTTGCCTTAAGGAGTTGAAATTGAAAAAAAACGTGGGCAAGTCTCTGAAAAAAAGTGTTTAAAATAAGTTATCCCTACTTTAAATCGTATCCTCAGAAAAAAAAGAGATTTTTTTTTCAAGAATCGCTGTTTTGACCTCACGGCCCTTTTGCAATTACCTCTGAAAGGGCTAACCCGGGGTTAGTACTCCAAAATTAAGAATCATCCTCTAATTCTGATTCAGGCTCAGGCTCAAAATCTTCAAGTGTCGTAATTTTTTTCCCCGAAATAATTCTGACCAAAGATAATACCCAGGCAATCGCAAGATAGAGCCAGGAAAATCCAAAAAAGACAAATACAAAATGATAAAGAAGCCCATAGAAAAGAGCAACGCTCACCATGACAGTTAAAAAGACAACACGGAAGGAAGTAACCTTAATGTGCAGACTTTTAAGGCTAGGAAATTTCCATCGGCTTATCATGAAGTAGCCAATCAACAGAAGGGTAAGGAATAGAATTTCTGCTCTATAGTCTTTTGCAATGGTACTCACTGATTGCATTTCTTTGGAAGCAAGCAATAAATTCATAGATACAACCGCAGCAGCAGCTGCGGGAATCGGCAATCCTGTAAAATTTTTCTTAAAAGAATCGGCAAAGACCTCATCTTCTTTAGATTGTTGTGACAGAACGCAGAAGCGCGCAAGTCTTAAGATTCCACATACAGAAAAAATAATTGCTGCAGCGGTAATGAGAAAAGACATCTTGCTTTCATGTTCTAAAGATAAACTTTTGAGAATGATAACAGATGGGGCAACGCCGAAAGTAATCGCATCGGAAAGAGAATCAAAAATTGAGCCAAACGCGCTTTCAGCCTTCATAATACGTGCGACCGCCCCGTCAAGAAGATCTGCCAACGCGGCTAGCAATAAAATACCTGATATAATTGACAGCAATTCTTGAGTAACTTGTCCAACCGCGGCCATATTCATTCTGAAAATGACAAAGAGGCCACAGGAAAGTCCAAAAGCAGTAATTACATTTGGCAAAAGAAAAATTTTTTTCATATTTGACTCGTAAAAAAAGAATAAGAAACTAAGCTGGAGTATATTAGAATTTTAGATTATTTGCCAGTCTTGAAATCAGAACATTACTTGACATGTGTTGGTGGGTGATGTATATTAAAAAGACACCACATGAAAGGAATGATATGCATAGAACACAGATCTATTTGACTAGCGATGAAAGGGAGCAGTTGCTTTTAATTGCTGAAGAAACAGAGCAATATCAAAGTGTGTTGATTAGAGAAGCTATTGATCAATATATTGAAGGCTACCGACAAAAAAAACAAAAAAAAAGTGAAATTCTTGATGCCGCAGCTGGAATTTGGAAAAACCGTAAGGACCTGCCAGATTTTAGCGAAATAAGGAAAGAGTTAGATAGGTAGGGAACAATGATTGAAAAATATTTGATAGATACAGATGTTCTTATAGACTATCTACGTGGAAATATTCAAGCGGTCAAGTTTTTGAAAGAATTAATTAATGGTTCACGATGCTTTCTCTCGTCAATCACGATCGCTGAACTCTATGCAGGGGTTAGAGAAGGAGAAGAGCGCTATATTTTGGATCAATTTATCCAAGAATTTCAGATGATTCCGTTAAATGCAGATATTGCAATGAAAGGTGGAATTTATCGACGTGACTATGGAAAAAGCCATGGATTAGGATTAGCAGATGCGCTTATTGCGGCATCTGCTGAAGATTACATGCTCCACCTTGTTACATTGAATAAGAAACATTATCCTATGCTGAAAGAGATTAAAGTTCCTTATTTAAAGATTTCACCTGGTTTGTAGACTGACTCATTAAATATACTTTACAGGTGTATAATTTCGAATTATATTGGTTTTAATTTAAGGCGATGACGTACTAGCAGCGCTCCATTATGGGGAATTCCTCAACGCCTAGCCCTTGCCAAACTTTCACTCTGTATGAACTGCTTGCATTCTCAATGCCAATCGATGTATAGTGAGCTTTGATATAAAGGCGAGGTCAAATGAGAACTTTTTTGAATCTATTTGGACGTTCCCCCTTTGCTCCACTGCAAGCACAGATGCAAATTGTTGCAGATTGCGTGCATTTGTTGATAGACCTTTTCAAAGCTCTGGAAAATAAAGATTATTCCAGAGTAGAAAAAATTGCAGCGAGCATTTCAGAGTATGAACATCAAGCTGATCTTGCTAAAGCAGATATACGCGATCATCTACCCAAAAGTTTATTTCTTCCGGTGGATCGCAACAATTTACTGGAAATTCTCTCAACGCAAGATAGAATTGCTGACCAAGCCGAAGATATCGCTGTTTTAACAACTTTGCATCCAATTGTCTTCTTCGATAGCTTTGCTCTTGATTTTAAACTTTTTTTAGCAAAAAATATTGAAGCATTTAACGAAGTTTCGACGATCATTCTGGAATTGCATGATCTTGTAGAATCCTCCTTTGCAGGACTAGAAGCTGAAAAAGTAAGATCTATGATCAATCAAGTGTCGATTAAAGAACATGAGGCTGATCTGCTCCAACGAAACTTGCTTAAAAGCTTTTTTGCTTCTGAGAGTCAATTGACCCTCGTAACATTTCACCTTTGGCAAAGGATTTTTGAATCCATTGCCTCTATTTCAAACCTCTCTGAGAATCTTGCAAATCGTGTGCGGATGACCCTAGAGATTAAATAGTCAATTAAACAGGAAAATAATGGCCCCTGATACCATTTTGATGATCTCTATTTTAATAGCCGGCTTTTACATGGCCTGGAATATCGGAGCCAACGACGTTGCCAACGCAATGGGAACTTCTGTCGGCTCAGGTGCACTTACCCTTCGACAAGCAGTGATCGTTGCAGCGTTCTTAGAATTTGGCGGAGCTTTTTTCTTTGGATCACATGTCTCAGAAACTATCCAGCGAGGAATTATTGATGTTGGTAGTTTTGCCTCTGAACCTATGCTTTTAGTTTACGGAATGTTTTCAGCCCTCATAGCTGCAGGCGTTTGGCTGCAGCTTGCATCATACTACGGGTGGCCTGTGTCAACAACACATACAATTGTTGGTGCTGTTGTTGGTTTTGGACTGGTGTGTGGGGGAGTTGACTCTATTCAGTGGGGAAATGTTTCCTTTATTGTTACAAGTTGGATCATTTCTCCTCTTCTTGGAGCTCTTTTTTCTTTCGGAATTTTCACTCTTCTTCGTAGATTTATTTTTTACACGCCTGATCCACTGGATGCAGCAAAAAAGCTTACTCCGTATCTTGTTTTTATGGTTGTAACATTGTTGAGCTTGATATTAATTTTTAGCGGTCTTAAAAATTTGGATTTAGGGTGGACATTTCCACAAGCTTTTCTCTTAAGTTTACTGCTTGGATTGATTGGTTCAATAATCGGTTGGGTACTTGTTAAAAGAATCCCTTCGGCAAATCCCACTTTATTTCAAAAATTCGACAATAAAAGTGCTGCCATTCATGAACTTGAGAATGCACAACATCATTTAATGCAAGCTGGGATAGCCTTTTCCCATGAGATTCAAGGAAAGTTTTCAACAATGGTTGAAGAGATTGAGCACTACAAGCCATTTATTAAAATGGATGAAAAGTCAGTCTCAGCAGAATCTCAATATGGTGCAGTTGAGAAAATTTTTGGCTACCTCCAAATTATGAGCGCATGCTTAATGGCATTCGCTCACGGGGCAAATGATGTAGCCAATGCAATAGGTCCTTTGGCTGCTGCTTTAGCTATTCTAAGTACAGGATCTGTTGAATCCATTGCACCTATCCCAACGTGGGTTCTGGCTCTTGGAGGATTTGGAATTGTTATTGGTCTTGCCACTTGGGGCTGGCGTGTTATTGAAACAATAGGTAAGAAGATTACTGAGCTCACTCCTACGCGTGGGTTTGCAGCGGAATTTGGAGCAGCAACAACAATTGTGATCGCATCACAACTGGGAATGCCGATTTCAACAACGCATACTTTGGTCGGTTCTGTTCTCGGAATAGGTCTTGCTCGGGGAATTGGAGCTTTAAATCTTACGATGACCCGCGATATTTTCATTTCCTGGCTTGTTACAGTACCAGCAGGGGCTGTGGTAACGATCATTTTCTTTTATGTCCTTAAGACACTTTTTCTCTAGCTTAAAAATATAAGTTAGACCGGAACTGTGGAATTAGTCGCTTTTAACAGGTGAGGAGCTCCTATGGTAAAAAAATATTTCGTTCTAGATACAAATGTTCTCCTGCACGACCCGGAAGCAATTTTAAAATTTCCCAGACATCATGTTGTGATTCCGGTGACTGTTCTCGAAGAGCTTGACAAGATGAAGCGCCTTCCTAGCGATTTAGGAAAAAATTCTAGGGCCGTTTTTCGTTTTTTGGATTCCTTAAACACTCTCGGAACTGGAAATCTACACAACGGTATCGTCTTGGAAAATGGAGCCGATGTAAGCATTCAATTAGACATTAAAAGAGACTATACCTTTGATTTTGCTTTATCGGTTAACGATAATAGAATTATAATGGCGGCATACCTTTTGAAAGAAAAGGGTGAAGATGTTATCTTTGTGTCTAAAGATTTTGCTGCGCGTTTAAAAGCTGAAGCTATCGGACTTGAAGCTCAGGATTATAATAATTTAAAATATGATTATGATTCTTTGTATCGAGGCATCAGACGAATAGAGATTGAGAAACACTCCATTGATTTATTTTACAAAGATGGGGCCCTTCCGCTAGATCCTTCCGACTTCCATCCGAACGAATATTGTATCTTGAATTCACCAGAGCACTCCTCAGCTGTAGGTAAATGGAATCCTCAGAATAACTCTCTTGAGCCTTTAGTTAAGTTTAACAGCTTATGGGGGATTAAACCTCGAAACGTTGAACAAAAGTGTGCTGTTGACCTGCTCTTACGCGATGATATCAGACTTGTTACTTTGGTTGGACAAGCAGGGACAGGAAAAACTCTACTTGCACTGGCATGCGGATTGAGAAAAGTTTTTGATGAAGGGTTGTACACCCGTATTCTTGTCAGCCGACCTGTAGTTCCTTTAGGGCGTGATATTGGTTATCTTCCAGGGACAAAAGAAGAGAAACTTTTCAATTGGATGCAGCCGATTTTTGATAACCTTGAATACCTTTGCGATTCTTCAGGACGTGAAAGTAGCGATACATTGAAGTGGGTGATGGAAAGCAAGAAAATCGAAATGGAGGCCGTGACATATATTCGTGGGCGTTCCTTGCCTAGAATGTTTATCATCGTTGATGAAGCTCAAAACTTAACCCCGCATGAAGTGAAAACAATTGTTTCGCGTGCCGGTGAAGGCACCAAAGTTATTCTTACGGGAGATCCAACTCAGATTGATAATCCTTATCTGGATAAGGATTCAAATGGGTTGAGTTATATAATTGGCCGCTTTTCAAGTCAGCGTATCTACGGAAATGTCTTTTTAGATAAAACAGAACGTTCTGAATTGGCGGCATTGGCTGCTCAAATTTTGTAAAACACATATTGTCAATAGGATACAAACATGAATGAATCGATTTTTAAAGCCGCTTTAAGGCGCCTCTTTATGGTCATGGCCACAGTTGTGGGAGTCCTTTTAGGTTTCTTTGTCATTAGCGGATTTTTTTCCTTATTCTTCACTAAGAACACGAGTAATCCAGAAGTTAAGCAAACACTAAATGCTGAAATTATGCCTAATGCTTTGGGGATTCGCAAAGCTTACTCTAATGACGACCCCATTATTCTTAAGATCAAAATTGACGGAGTCATCGGTTTAGAAACATTGAACCGCGATGTTGTAGCACGGCAGTTAATGGAATCGCGTGAAGGGATATTTGACGATGACCGCGTTAAAGGCATTCTATTGTCAATCAATTCCCCAGGTGGCACAGTAACAGATTCAGACACCATCTATCGCATTTTGAAAAACTATAAAGAGCACTATAAAACTCCCATATTTGCACACATTGACGGCCTTTGTGCCTCAGGGGGGATGTACATCGCTTGCGCTGCAGATCAAATTTATGCGACAGAATCGAGTATAATTGGAAGTGTTGGTGTCATAGCTCCGCCTGCTTTTAATTTTACTAATCTCATGCAAAAAGTGGGTGTCGACTCTTTAACTTTGAAAGCTGGAAAAGACAAAGACGAATTAAATCCTTTCCGTCCATGGGCTCCGGATGAGGGAGAAAACTATCAATCGATCATCACTGCTTGCTATGACATTTTTTTAGATGTCATGACTACAAATCGAAAAGAAGTCAGCAAGGAAAAACTGATCAGTGAATATGGTGCAAAAATTTTTACTGCCCAGAAAGCTGAGGAAATTGGATACATTGATGGTGGAAATAAAAGTTATAGCCAAACTTTGGCGATGCTAGCGGAAAGAATTGGTGCCAAAGATGATAAGTATCAAGTTATTGAATTAACAGAAGATAATTGGCTTCGTTCACTTTTCAAGGGGACAAACAATGTACAATTAATGTCTGGAACAATCACACATCGTATTGAACTCCCTGGACAAATTGACGCTAGACTTTCAAATCAATACCTTTATCTTTACAGAAGCGATCAGCGCTAACAGGAATTTCATGGATACCCTTTTTGTTGTAGATGCCTCTAGCTATCTTTATAGTGCTTATTTTGCGATCCGAAATATGACAAATGAAAAAGGGGAGTCGACTAATGCTCTTTTTGGCTTTATTCGCTCCCTTATTAAATTGCGCAAAGACTTTAATCCTACCTATTTGATTTCAGTCTTTGACGGCCCTAATAACGGAAAAAAACGCAAAGAGCTCTATACGGATTATAAAGCTCATCGTTTGATTACCCCTCCAGATCTTCGCTATCAAATAGATAGGGCTCAAACTTTTTGTAATCTTATGGGAATTCCCATGCTGTCATTACCAAATGTCGAAGCTGATGATACAATGGGTGCAATCGCTGTTTGGGCTTCTGCGCAAGGGGCTCATGTGTACTTGTGTTCAGGGGACAAAGACTTAGGTCAGCTTGTAAATGATCGGGTTTCGATGTTAAATACTTACAAAGATAATCTTATAATTGGACCCGATAAAATTGAAGAAATATACGGGGTACCGCCTAGTCTTATGGTAGACTATTTGGCAATCGTCGGTGACGCTTCGGATAATATTCCGGGACTTCCAGGTTTTGGACCAAAAACTGCAGCTAAATATTTGCGTCAATTTGGCAGCCTTGAGGCACTTTTAGAAAATGCATCCTCTGTCACAGAAGTGAAAAAACGTGAAATTCTTATGGAGAAGGGCGAACTGGCAAGGCTTAGTCGTCAGTTAGTCCTCTTAGACCTTGAGGTAGAAATACCTAAAGAGAGTCAGTTTTTTGCTTTGCAAGAAGCTCATCCAACTGATTTGAAGAAATTCTATCAAGAAATGAATTTTAGAACTTTGTTGAAGGAGCTTGAGTCACAAGCACCACAAGATTCTCCACAGCCTGAATTGGCCGAGTATCATCTTGTAGACGATGAAGCCTCTTTTGAGACTTTATTGACACTTCTTGCAATCCAGAAAGAAATTTGTTTTAGCACTGAAACTACGGATATTCATTCACTTAACGCTGAGCTCGTTGGCATCGGTTTTGGATTTGAACCCACAGAAGCATGGTATGTGCCTGTAAACGGAAAATTGGGTTTAGAAAGAGTTTTACAAGGCTTAAAGCCTTTGCTAAAAAACAAAGACATTGGATTTTATGGCCATAATATCAAATATGATATCCAAGTGATGGCGAATTATGATATTGAAGTAGAAACAGTTTGCTTTGACACCCTTCTTGCTTCCTATCTTCTCAATTCCCACAGCCGCCAACATTCGCTGGATATGTTATCTGTAGAGCATTTCGGAAAAGTAAAAATTGATGTAATCGAGCTTCTAGGCAAGGGTAAAAGTAGTCGTGTCCTAAAAGACGTTGAAATAGAAAAAGTTTCAGAATATTGCTGTCAGGAAATCGATCACATCGTGCGCTTAAAGCTACTTTTAGAAAAGCAAGTGAAGGAACGCCAATTAACAACCCTTTTTTATGATATAGAGTTGCCCCTCATTAAGGTTCTTGCATCGATGGAACGATATGGTCTTTATGTAGATCAAACCGTACTTAAAGATCTCGCAGTTAAAATTAATGCACAAATTGACATATTGAGAGTGGAAATTTTTACACTGGCAGGTGAAGAATTTAATATTAATTCACCTAAACAGTTAGTTCTCATTTTTGAAAAGTTAGGGATTAAGACTTTGAAAAAAACTCCTACGGGTAATGTGCGAACTGACTCAGAGGTTTTGGAATCTATTAAAGACAAATATCCTGTTGCAGGTAAATTGTTAGAATATCGAGGCTTGGAAAAATTACGTTCAACCTATGTTGAGTCTCTTCCCCATGAAGTTAACCCCAAGTCCGGACGCATCCACTGTAGCTTTAATCAATTTATTGCAGCAACAGGTCGCTTAAGTTGTCAAGAACCTAATTTGCAAAATATTCCTGTTCGTAGCGAGCTCGGTCGTGAAATTCGTGGGGCTTTTTGCCCCCAGAATCAAGGTTGGAGCTATTTAGCTTCGGATTATTCCCAGATCGAACTTCGTCTTTTGGCTCACTTCAGTGAAGACCCTATTCTATTAGAAGCTTTTTTAAATGGAGAAGATATCCACACCCATACCGCAAGTGTTATCTTTGGTGTGCCTCTTAAAGAGGTCTCAAAAGAAGTGCGTTATCAAGCTAAGGCTGTAAATTTCGGAATTTTGTATGGTCAACAGGCGTTTGGACTTTCTCAAGAGCTTGGGATTGACGTTAAGGCAGCCGCTGAAATTATCGAGATGTACTTCAAACGCTATGTTCGAGTAAAAGAGTTTATTGAAGCCTGTAAAGAGCAAGCGAGGATATCTGGGAAAACGGTCACTCTTACGGGTCGAGAGAGGTTAATTCCAGAAATTTTAAGCAAGAATACACACTTGAGGTCAGCAGCAGAGCGATTGGCTGTCAACACGCCCCTTCAAGGTACTGCTGCAGATCTAATTAAGATGGCTATGCTTCAAATTTCCCCGCATTTACCTGTCCTGCTTCGAAGGCTCGATCAGCCTAAAAATGGAGCAATGGTACTTCAAATTCATGATGAATTGATTTTTGAACTGCCGGATAATGAATTAACGAGAATGGAAAAGATCGTTCGTAGGGCTATGGAGAACGTGGTTCAACTAAAAGTTCCACTTATTGTTGACGTGGTAATTGGCAAAAATTGGAAAGAATGTTAGAATGATGGCAAAGAAGATCGCTGTAACAGGCAGCCTTTCCTCCGGCAAGTCTACCGTTTGCCGGTTCTTCAAAGAACTCGGAGCTTATACCGTTAATGCTGATGATATTGTTCATCGGCTATTGGCGCCCACGACGGAAGTCAGTCGGCAAGTCGTTGATCTTTTCGGTTCGGATATCCTTACCAATGGCTCAATCGATCGCTCTAAAGTTGCAATAAAGGCCTTTTCCGACCCTTTGCTTTTACACGCCTTGGAATGTTTACTTCATCCACTAGTACGCAATGAAATAGAGAAAGAATATCAACTCTGGAGCACAACATATCCGCTTTTTATTGCTGAAGCCCCCCTTTTATTTGAAACCGGATCAAATGTGGACTATTCAGTAACAATTGCAGTTACAGCTTCTCAAGAGCAGTGTAAGAAAAGATTTGGAAAGACAAGAAATCATAGGGAAACAACCTATCATGAACGAGTGAATAGGCAGCTTAGCGGAGAAGAAAAAGCTTCCAAAGCTACCTATGTCATAGACAATAATTGCTCATTGGATGAGCTCAAAGCAACTGTAGCTAAACTCTATGCACAGTTGCTTGTAAGAGAATAAACCTCAATACAGGAGTCTGACCTATAATGGATCCTGAAAATTACTATTCAGAGACCTCTCCGGCAGAAAGCGAAGCCACAGAACAAAATCATGTTGATTCTCAACCTGAAGCACGCAGACAGCGGAGCTCTTATGTCGAGGGCGCAGATTCTTCCGCACCGGAAAAGATTATCAAAATCGCTGAAATTCAGCGAATGAACATCGATCAGCTTAATGCCTATGCCAAACAAATCGGACTTCGCCACTTAGGTTCCTTGACGAAGTCTCAAGTCGTTTTTGAAGTCGTTAAATCGATTTCGGATAACCCCAATGAGATTCTTTATGGCGAAGGAGTCCTGGAGATCCTACCTGATGGTTTCGGATTTTTACGATCTCCTAATTACAATTACTTACCTTCAGCCGAAGATATTTACGTTTCTCCCGCTCAAATTCGAAGACTTGACTTGAAAAAAGGCGACACTCTTTCCGGGACGATCAGGCCCCCAAAAGAAAAGGAAAAGTATTTTGCTCTCTTGAAAGTTGATATGATCAACGGCAGACCTCCGGAAAGAGCAAAAGAACGTGTTTTGTTTGAAAACTTGACAGCTCTTTATCCTTCTAAACGGCTGGTTATGGAAACAACCAAAGATAAGCTCGGTATGCGGGTCTTGGATCTGGTCGCTCCAATCGGTAAGGGTCAACGTGGACTCATTGTAGCTCCTCCTAAAACAGGAAAAACAATTCTTCTGCAAAATATTGCAAATGCGTTGGCGACAAATAATCCTGAAAGCATTCTCATTATGTTGCTCATCGGAGAACGACCTGAAGAGGTCACCGATATGCAACGTATTATCAAAGGGGAAGTGATCGCTTCAACTTTTGATGAGCCGCCTGAACGGCATGTTCAAATCGCAGAAATGGTTCTTGAAAAGGCCCGCCGTCTTGTTGAGTATGGTAACGATGTCATTATTTTACTTGATTCCATTACACGACTAGCTCGCGCATATAACACCGTACAACCCCATTCAGGTAAGATTTTATCTGGAGGTGTAGACTCAAACGCCCTGCATAAGCCTAAGCATTTCTTTGGTGCCGCAAGAAATATCGAACAAGGTGGCTCGCTGACAATTATCGCGACAGCTTTGATTGATACAGGCTCCAGAATGGATGAGGTCATTTTTGAGGAATTTAAGGGTACCGGTAATATGGAACTTGTGCTCGATCGCCGGTTAGCGGATCGACGTACTTTCCCTGCGATAGATGTGATTAAAAGTGGAACACGTAAAGAAGAACTCCTCTATCATCCGAATGAATTGGAAAAGATCTATCTGTTGCGTGAAGCGTTAGCGGATTTGGCCCCTGGAGATGCGATTAACCTTCTGCTTAGTCGTTTGAAAAAGACAAATAGCAACGTTGAATTTCTTCTTTCGATGAAAGATTAAGAGGTACCGGATGAAATTTTCAAAAAAAGGAAAATCCTCCTCAGGATCATTTGTCGGTAGGAATTTAACAAAGCCAATTGCTATTATGCTAATCGCGGCTTTTGTAGGCTTTGGCATTTATTCGATGTGGGAAACTAATCCCAATGTGCGTAGTGCTATTGGACAGTATATCGACAATGGGGATATAAAAACTCTTGAAGTGCGGTATACTCCTGAGAAAATTATGGAGCTCTATGGAAAGGAACTTCTTAGTGAAGGGGAGCGATCTTTCCAAAAAGCCGAGCTGAAGTTTTATCCACATACGCTCCTAGATGTAAAATATAGCACTGCCGACAAGAATACAAAGGAGGGGATTCTCCTTTGGAGCCTTGTGGATGGAGAAATGGTCATCAATTGCGATCGATGGGAAACAACGCATGGCTTTCAAGATGCAATTAATGCACAAGCCAATCGAAATGATTTTAAAATTCTCAATGCTTTGGAGAAATCTAAAGGAAAGCTTACAATAGATCAGTTGCAAAAAGAACTGCATATCGAAGAGGAAATTTTTTTATCATGGCTAGAAAATGCTAAAGAAAAACATCTTGTTATTCAAAAGGGGAATGAAGTTCAACTGCATTTTCAAAATCCTCGCCTGTTTGTAAGTCCGCAGACAAAAATGAGCCAATGTGCCGTTTCAAAGCCGTATAATTATGCTCAAAAAGTGTCTCGTCGCTATTCTCCTTCTCAAATTGAAAAGACAGCTCGGGCAGCTTTTGGACAGGATTTCACTATTCGTTCTCAAGAAGCTATTTTCTTGCCTGTCTATAGCATAGAGATTCTTAATCCAGATGGTTCTGTACGAACAGCTGATTTCAATGCGGTCACCGGCACGCCGGTCGTTTTGCGCTAAGTTCATGTAGCCTGCTTCGTCTCGCAGCAGTCAATCAAGCGTCCATTCTGCTACCTGCTGCGAGACGCAGCAGGCTACAAGCTGATTTTTTTTACATCCAAAGTGGACATAGTGGGCAGACTTACGCTGCTTCGTCCACTACATCCACATTAAACCAAAAAACTCAACAACAATAAAAATTAATCATGATTGATTAACGCTTAGATGACTGTTTGCCTTCGCTATTCCCAGATTCTTTTTTAGGCTGGTTGCCTTTTTGAGGAGATTGTTGATTTCCCTTTTGGCTTCCACTTTGGTTGCCTTTTTGGCCGCTTCCTTGGGAATTTTGCATATCTTCTTGATACGTTCCATGGCCTTGTTGATGGCTTTTAGCGCCAGTTTGATGCATACCTTGGCTTTCTTGGTTTCTATTGCCTGATTGATGCATACCTTGGCTTTCTTGGCCTCTATTACCTGATTGGTTGCTTCCATGGCCTTCTTGGCTTCTATTACCATGATTGCTTCCATGCTCTTGGCTTCTTCCTGCTTGGCTGCTTCCTTGGCTTTCTTGGTTTCTGTTACCTGATTGATTTCCTTGGCTTTCTTGGCTTCTGTTGCCTGATTGATTGCCTCTATTACCTTCTTGATTGCTTCTATTGGCTTGATTAGCTCTATCTTGATCTGATCCAGCATGAGTTCCTAAATGTGTTCCACCTTGATTACCAGAATGAGATCCTTGATGATGAGTTCCTGCAGAAGCTCCGGCCATTTTTTTGTTTTCTTGATTCATTTCATGGTTATTTTCATTATAGTTTTGATTCATCATGGATTCGTTGCGTTTTTCCCAGTCTTTTAGCTCTTGTTCAGCTTTTTCTTTTGCATAACCATATTTTTTTTGAAGACAGCCTAATAGTTGTTCTCTCTTTCCATTGATTTCTGTTAGATCATTATCTGTAAGTTTGCCCCAATGTTCTTTAACTTTCCCTTTAATCATGTTCCAATCACCACGTAGTGTTGATTTATCCATAAAGACCTCCAAATTGTTTAGACAAGTTGAAAATAGTTCAGAGCTTCATCTCTCCAGTGAGTTCGAATAAAGTAGGACAGATAGCTGATTTCAAAGTAGTCAATTAAGCATTTTAATTCCAGAAGAAAAAGATACTAGATGTAATTTAGATTAAGTATGAGGTACCGATTGATAGCTCAACATTTCGATGCCAAGTAGGGGGGTGTCTAATCTAACCACAAAAAGCTTTTTGCAGATGGCTGTATAATCCAAGTTAGCAATTTGTCAGAATGGGAAGGATGAGACAGATAGTCAATTGCAGCACAAATTCGAATAAGAGTTTTTATAATAGAGATTTTCATTGATTCATCCTCCCCTCCTGATAATTAAATTACTTTTACTTATGCAATCGGTTCGGTAGGGTAAGAGTCAAATCTAGACAGATCTGTAGATTAGCTTTAAGGCTGTATGTCAATGCCGTCAACTAGGGATTCTTAGTGTGCTGCAACCTTTTTCAACGCAATGCGAGGCAATTCCTATGACACCTTATCGGAAAATAACATATCATTTTTTTAAACAACGCGACAATGGGTGGTTTACATGGTGGTGGTGCGACACAACTTAACTTCTAAGATTTAAAAGAGTACTTCACAATTCGGAAGTGCATCTTTATAGTTGATACTCAAGAATTTTACATTTGTTCAACTTGAAGATCTGCATTTCTGAACAATTGTGCAAGTCCTAAATTGCCTATGCAGTGACCTGCCCCAACAACGATTGTTAACGGAGTTGTTGTTCTTTTTAATTTTTGGATAAGTCCAGGGCTCCAATCGGCGGTTCGATCATCTACAATAATTCTTTGGACTGATGGATGTGTCATTTTTCCAAAAGCCTCTATCAGTTTATCTTCATTGCCTTCCTGCCATAATTCAATTAGTTCATACAGTGCATAAAGTTTGTGTTTTTGTATATATAATGAATGTAAAGAGTTGGGAGTTGTTTGTGATTCGATGTGGGCGTTATTTAAAGCATTTATTTGACCCCTCACTGATTCAAGAGCTGTAAGTGTGATGTTATTCTTTTCCGCTAACTCTGTTAAAGGTAAATCGATAGAATACCTTAGTTTATCACAAATATCGATAGGTGCTTCATGGATTAATTTTGATAGTAGGATTTTTCCAAGTTCTGTTATAAGTTCAGTTGAATTTGTCACGGCATGGATCATTTTTTGATTTTGGGTCATTTGATAAGTGGCCCTATGGAGAGTTCCAATTAAGTAAGAGGTAACTTTTTGGGAATTTATGACAGTATAAATAAAGCCTTTATTTTTTGAACTATTTTCAATGTTTTTAATTGCCTCCTGGGTAACCATTTCAAGAATTTCTGATTTTTGGGGATTGAAGCGATCTTTTTCTTCAATTAATTGTGAAAGGTTTCCCTGATAATTTTCTGCAGCCTTTGATACGAATTTATCAATAAGTTGTTGATGCGCTGCAACTAAAGAAAATCCAGACACACTCATAACATTCCAAAAGAAATGGGTGAAGATGTTGGCGCGGTTATATGCTTTTATGAATCGCTCATTGGCATTGGATATTGCTTTTACGAGAGCCTTTTTTCCGCCAAAATCAGCATCTGAACGGGGCATTGAATGACGTAAGGAAAGTTCTACAAGATTTTCAGCAAAGCTAACAGGGTGGATCCAATTTTTCAGAATTGATTTATTATAACTTAATTTTTTAAGATTAGGAAAGGATCCCGAAAAGAATAAATTTATTAAATCTAAATTTTTTGGGAATAAACCACTTATGTAAAGTTCTTCAAGTTCACCTTGTTGATCCAAAACTTCTTGCATCTTTTTTGTTCCGAAGTCTGTTTCATAAAAATCAATTTTTAAGGGCAGTGGTTTTTCAGCAAATTCATGGGTTGTATTTTTAGCGAAAACACTTGCACAGGTAAACGTCATACAAATAATAGGGATAATAATGTATTTCATGGAAAACTTTAATTAAATTGTGAATATTATTGCAATAATTAATTATTTTGCCATATTGATTAGATCATGTAATGAACAATCTTCTTTTATCCATATATTAAGTGTTTTACAAATAAACTAGTTTGTACAGGTTAGCCACGCTTTTCCCTAGCAGCTTTGCCAACTGGGCATCGGAATGTCATATTACGGATGGTTGACATCTGCGCTTTCTCTTTGTGCTCTCTGTGGCTCCTGCGGTTAACTTTACCTATTCAGCATCACTTGAAATCTCACCTCTAATCTCCCTACTCAAATATTCAAAACAAGTCTTGACAACCGTAACATTAAGTGAAATTATCAGCAACTTAGCCCTAATAGTTTTCAACCAGTAGAAAAGGAGAATGGAAGGTGATAAGCATGGAACCAATCGAGACTTACTTAAATACTGAGTGTGAACGATTATCTTTCGGAGATGACCATGACCCACATGCTCTATTAGGGTTGCACTTTTGTACGAAAGAGGGGATAACACAGCGTGTAGTACGTCTTTTCCGCCCCGGGGCCAGCCAAGTTTATTTTGAATTATTTGGTTCAATCGTTGAAGCTAAAAAAACCCATGATGAAGGATTTTTCGAATATCCTGTTCCTACAACGGCCACAGCTTTAGATTATCGTGTCTATCATCAAAATGGGCTTTTGGCACAAGATCCATATGCGTTCCTACCCACTCTGAGTGACTTTGATTGCTATCTATTTGGTCAAGGAGTTCATTATCAGCTTTACCAAAAGTTAGGAGCACACCCTACAGTTCATAATCAAATTCCCGGAGTGCGTTTTGCTGTTTGGGCTCCATCTGCCAAGAGAGTCTCGCTAGTTGGAGACTTTAATTTTTGGAATGGGCGCATGAACCCTATGAGAAGCCTTGGGGGCTCAGGCATCTGGGAGATTTTTATCCCAGGGCTTACAGTCGGAGCTAAGTATAAATTCGAGATTAAATCTCAAGCAGGGGAAATTGCCCTTAAATCTGATCCCTATGCTTTTTATAGTGAACTTCGCCCTTCGACAGCTTCTATTGTAGCTTCAACAGAGAGCTTTCCATGGACTGATGATGAGTGGCTTAATCAGCGCAAGGATCAAGCCCAAAAAGCAACGCCCCTATTAATATACGAAGTTCATTTGGGCTCTTGGAAAAGAGAAAATGGCCAATTCTTAAATTACCGTAAACTGGCTGTTGAGCTCGCAGAACATTGCAAAAAGATGAACTTTACGCATGTAGAGCTAATGCCAATCCAAGAGCACCCGCTTGATGAGTCTTGGGGGTATCAAGTTTCTGGATTTTATGCCCCCACAAGTCGTCATGGAAGCCCTGAAGATTTCCAATGGTTTGTTAACCATCTTCATCGTGAGGGCATTGGTATAATCTTAGACTGGGTTCCAGGTCATTTTCCTACAGATGCATTTTCGATAGGTCGATTTGATGGAACAGCTCTTTATGAGCATGAAGATAAGCGACAAGGATTTCACCCCCATTGGAACACGTTTATTTTTAACTTTGGCCGCAAGGAAGTGGTTAATTTTCTTATTGCCAACGCTCTTTATTGGCTTCAACAAATGCACATTGACGGATTGCGAGTGGATGCTGTTGCTTCGATGCTTTACCTGGACTATGGAAGAAATAAAGGGGAGTGGATCCCTAACAAATATGGTGGCCATGAGAATTTAGAAGCGATTGAATTTTTTAAGCATTTAAATTCGGTAGTTCATGAAAAAGTTCCTGGCATTCTAATGATTGCCGAAGAATCAACTTCGTTTGCAGGTGTTTCTCATCCAGTGGTTAATGGAGGTTTAGGTTTCGATTTAAAGTGGAACATGGGCTGGATGAATGACACCTTGCGTTATTTTTCAACTGATATGCTTTTTCGTCATTATCATCAAAACGATCTGACTTTTGGTTTGCTCTATGCCTTTTCAGAGAGGTTTTTACTGGTTTTGTCGCATGATGAGGTTGTACATGGTAAAAAGAGCTTGCTAGGTAAAATGCCAGGGGACTTTTGGCAACAATTTGCAAATATGCGGCTTTTATATAGTTACATGATTTGTCAGCCCGGAAAGAAATTATTGTTTATGGGTGGGGAAATTGGGCAGTGGAATGAATGGAATTGCAAAAGTGAGATAGAATGGTTTTTGCTGAAATTTCCAATTCATAGCGGATTGCAAACATTGATCCAAGAACTTAATCGCTTTTATTTAGATCATTCAAGTCTGTGGGAGCATGATTTTGATTACACCGGATTCGAATGGGTGGACTTCCGCGACAGTCAAAATAGCGTTGTATGTTATCTGAGAAAGGGATATGGACATTTTCTTTTGTGCGTGCATAATTTCACTCCTGTCTTTCACAGTCATTACACAATTAATTTAGGAAATGTGACATCCATTCAAGAAATTTTCAACACGGATGCTATACATTATGGAGGTTCAGGTAAGCAGAACCAAAACATTCGAATTTTAAAAACCTTTGAGGGAAATTCTTATGGTGTTGAAATTGCATTGGCTCCTTTAGCAACACAGATTTTTGAAGTTGTTTTTTAGGCATGAAAGTAAAAAAACCGATTCAAAATGAATTGGAAAAAAACATTGTGAAACTTCAAGAGCTAATTGATCATAAAGCGATTCCTGTAGGTGAAATTTTAAAAATTTTATCAGGAACAGGTCGTCCGCTTATAGTTCTTCTCATGAGTTTGCCTTTTTGCCAACCCATTCAAATTCCAGGATTTTCTGCCCCTTTTGGGCTTTTTATAGCTTTTACAGGTTTGAGGATGGCACTTGGAAAAAGAACTTGGCTTCCGAAATGGCTTTTAGCAAAAGAAATAAGTTCACATAAACTTCAAAAAATTACAGATGAAACACTTTGGCTTGTGAGAAAAATGAAGTCATGGATTCATACTAGGCTTATATGGCTATCTGTTAATCCTTATATGCAAATTTTTAATGGACTCCTTATTTTTCTTTTAGGGCTTTTTCTTGCTCTTCCTCTTCCAATTCCGCTTTCAAACCTGATGGCAGCTTGGTCTCTTTTTTTTATAGCACTAGGAATAATAGAGAAGGATGGTTTGTTCATTTTGTTAGGGTATGGGGTTACAATTTTAATGCTGGCAGTCTTCACTGCAATGGCATTTTCATTAAAATTTATTTTCTAAAATTTGAGTGCGATGACGTACTACCCCCTGGTTTGCCCTTTCAGAGCTCAGCTTATTTTATCATTCGACCCATAGTTTGCCCCTCCAGGGCTACACTGTGGGCTACAAACAGAGTTGGGGTATCGCCTTAAAGCGCAGTATGAGTTCGTTCAGACCCAAGTTTTGCTTCGTTACAAGCGCTTAAAGCGCGATATATTTGAAGCCTATATTGTAGTCCTGGAGGGGGAAACTGTGGGCTACAAACATACTGCTCTTTCAGCGCAGGGTATCGCCTTAAAGCGCAGTATATGTTTGTTCAGACCTAAGTCTTGCTTCGTTCCAAGCGCTTAAAGCGCGATATATTTGAAGCCCACAGTGTAGCCCTGGAGGGGCAAACTGTGAGTCAGGTAAAAATAATGAGATGAGCTCTGGAAGAGCGGTATGATTGTTTCCCGTGGTATAGCCCTGAAAGGGCGAACCAGGGGTTAGAGATTTAACTCTGCAAATCTCCGCAGCTCCGGAGCTTCGCCTCTCTAATTCCGAGTGTAAAAAAATGGGCTCTATGCAATTGCATAGAGCCCATTTATTTTTCGCTTGCTAAATCTGTTAGCACAGCTCACATTAGCATTTAAAGATACAAGTTATCTACTCGCACTTGCTGCAGTCTTCCAAGCGGAATCCGCCTGTTGATGTGATTCTATCATTCTGCGCATAGCAGTGCTCTTTTGTTGCTCTACAGCTTCTCTTGTAGTTTGGTCGTCCCGCGCTTCAGTTTGTTCGCTTGTAACAGCATAACCATATTTATTTATATCTGCCTGATCACCAGCTTGAGCTGCGCTTCCCAAAGAGCTAAATCCTTGTGTTGCTGCAGTTAAAATTCCTGATGCCCAAGTGACGAGTGTTTGAACTGCCGCAGGAGGAACTCCCGCAAGTGATCCACCAATGGCTATAACAGCTACAAAGACTGCACCTGTTACACCAATAGAGCCCCCAACGGATTGTAAGGCTTTAGCACTCCAATTTCTGTGACTCCCGATCAATATTTCTTGCTGGTCATTTGCTTTATGTGTGCGTTCTCTTGCACTAATTCGAAGAACGGCCCCCGTGCTTCCAGAAACGAAAATGTTAATTACTTCTATGAATGCAAGTAATTTTTCATGATTTGCATCGGAGCCTTTTGCCAACTCTGCATCTCGTAATGACTCAAATTTTTGAATTTGTGCGTCATTATTTGGGAGTCTTATTTTTAGCGAAGAATCTACATCTAAATCAGAAGCCATAATTATATTTCCTTTTTGTTTTAAATTTAAGCTGCGCCTGGAGCCATCGATTTGAGGAGTTCCAGCATGCGTTTACTTTTATCTAGTTCTTCTGCTTCAATACGCACCAAATTCGTGATCCCTGAACCTGCAGATTTAATATCATGAGTGTGGTCTTTAGATTGATGCGTAGCATTTACTCGAAGATAATCGATTTGTTTAATTTCTATCGTTTGCTCTGTACTTAGATTTTCCTGTTTTGTTTTAGCTAGCGTTGTACCGCCTGTAATTCCAAGGAGAATGATGTTGAGAAGTGCACCAACAGCCACAAAGGCTGGGTTTAATGTAACCCCTCCAGTCGCTGTTAACACGCTAATGCCAGCAGAAGCAAGACTTAGAAATTTAGCTGATGTACTGAACTTATCAAGCTTACTTAAACTAGCGAGAGATTCTTCTAAAGCTTCATGTAAAATTTTTCGTTTTTCATGATTTTCACGTGTCTCTTGATGCAATAAATTAATTCCCTGAGTTCCAAGCAATTGTTCATCTTTTTTGAGGGCACCTTGTTTCTTTAAAAGTTCATGAAAAGCATAAAGTGCTTGCGTAACGCTGGCAGATACCATATCCGCATATTGCTCTTTGTTAACCTCTTGGATTTGTTGGAGCTCTTTATTCATCTGATCCAAAGCTTTAATAATGGCCTGAGCGTTTGCTAGAGCCATTTCATGTTGCTTAGGACTAAGAAGTTTCGGTGTACCGCTTATCGGCGATCCAGACGAATCCTCATGAGTAACGCCTGTATTGTCTTTGCTACTACCCCAAACGATTGAGTGAACATAGTCAAGAAAACTCTCTGCTCGATCATTGAGAGATCTTGCAGTTGAAAGACTTCTAGAAGATGAGCTTACACTCAGTGAATCAACAATTTCATGCTTCTTTGCAAAAAGTTGAGGCGTTTCAACATGCCGGCTTGTTGTATCTATGTAATAGAGAGTTCGTGCTTTTTTTCGTGCTGAAATAGCCATATCGTACTCTAGGGATCCAGGAGGAGCCGTAGGGAAACTTTCAACGGAAGAAGGAGCACTTATTGGTCGCACATAAAGATCTTCTGCCATAACTTACATCCTTATTTAATAATTCAATGCTCACTAGGTGAGCCTTAATAATTCAAGCAACAGGCTTTTCTGAAACGCTTGTTTTTGGGTTATTTTCTTTTTTTTCTTCATTAGACCACGTTTTCTTCAAAAGTGCAAGCTGTGGAAGCATACCTTTATATTCTGGCTTTTCTCTTGCGATATTTTCTGCAGTTTCAACCGCCACTAAACCTTCTGCTACATGATTAAGAGCAAAGCAGCAATTCGCAGCATGGAAAAACGTCGTTGGATCGGTAGTGTCATGTATTAACGCTGTCGTGTAAGCTAAAAGGGCCTCATTATATTTTTTCTGCATCTGCAAACAGGCTCCAAGACCTATCCAATAAACCGGATTCTGAGCGCTCATTTGCGTGAGTACTTTAAAAAAATCGGTCGCTTCTAAATATTTACCACTCTCGTAGAAGAAATATCCTCGAGCATAAAGTTCATTTATAACGAGTTCATTGTTTACTTCAGGATTGGAGCTGGGCACAAAAGCGCCTATGGACTTAAGGTGAAGTCCTAGGCGGTTCTGCAGCTCTTCCAGCGGGTCTTTTTTAGCATCCATAAGTAAACTCAACTGATTATTTACCAATTTTTTGCCCGATACTCTTAAGAATATCATTGTAAATCTTCGCGGCCATAATCACATACTGCTGACGCTGATCAATCTGAGTCTGATGCTGAGTGATTGTTTGAATCGTCATCTCATTCAGAGTATTTTTTTGATCCGTAGCCAGACGGATGGACTCAATAAAATTTTCACGTTCAGGTTTTGTGAATTTTTCCTTGGTCGTTAAAATTTTATTATCTATTAATAACTTTCGAAGTTGGAGGCTCTCGGATTGTGCAGCGAGCTTTACAAGCTCTTTAAGTTGGGCAGGCGTAGGCACTTTTCCTTTCTCAATTCCGATAGCAGTGAGCTTTTCTCTTAAAGCCTGACCCTCTGCCGGAGTCATGCCTTCAATTCCTGCAAAAACCTTGTTAAAGCTCTCGTCACTATACTTTGCATCAAAAGAGAGTCCCAGATCTTCTAGGAGTTGCATCAAATTTTCACTACCGGGAGATGAAACTTTTTCTAAAAGTTTTTTTAGTTCTTCGTTGACTGTAAATGTTCCATCCTCATTTCCCCCAAGCATAAAAACACGTCGAAGATTGCTTAGGAATCCGATTTCAGACTGCGATGTAGAGAGTTTTTTAAGTTCATTAATTTTCTGAAGACGTAAGTTTTCAGTACTTTCAAACATAATAAGGCGTAAAAGCGCTTCAATTGAAAGGTCCTTAGGCTTGTCGTCACCTGGGCCTCTAACACGATTTGTATTTTGAAGATCTAAAGTTTCAACTTGGCCTGGCATAAGAACCCCCTTAATGAGGAATGTTTATTGAAATAACATTTTAATTATAACAGAGTTAACATTTTATAGAAAGCATTATTTTCAAAAAGGTTAAATGATTTTTATCCTAAAAAAAGCAAGTTTAGACATTGGTGCTTTCCTATTTTGACCTTATACTAAGAGATCTGTCTATTTCGGTCAATCTTTTGTTGTCTACTGTCAACCATCAAGGCCTATGCAATTTGTAACGAAACATTCTGGTCATGCTATTCATGTAAAAATTCCTAGAATTACGTGCTTCTGTCGCCGACACTTTAACTTTCGGCCGTATAAGCGTAAATTCATCTACATTTTCTTTGCGCCTTTTGCTGCTTCTTTGCGTTAAAAAAATTAATCTAGTGCAATGTTAATCTGCTTCGAAAAAAACTTCTTATCCTTAGTTTAAATCTCGAATTCTATCTATTGGTGAGATTGTTTTTTTTTAACGCAAAGAAACAACAAAAGGCGCAAAGGGCGCAAAGATAGCTAAGTTACAGTTTCGCTAACCACACCTTTCTTATTGCAAGTTAAGATGTTTATTCTTATGATAACTATATTTAATGTTGAATAACTTATACAAGGAACTTAGATGAAAAAAAATCTTATTAAATTAACATTTAGTTTAATTTGCTTGGCAACGACCTTACAAATGTCTGCAATGACCACAAAAGGAGATGCAATACTTAACTCCCAAAACGAGCACATTGAGTTAAAGGGTGTAAACTGGTTTGGATTTAATAATGGATCGACCATGGTCGATGGCATATGGGGTGGTTCAGACACAATTTCCTATGATTTTGCAACAGTCGTTTATCGATTGAAGTTATTAGGATTTAATGCTGTTCGTCTTCCTTTTAGCTTTAAAGATATATTTGAGTCTACCCCTCGAAACTATACGCAATATGGCACCGTTGCATCTCTTGCTCATATCCAAGAAAGTGTAACAAATCCTTCCAATCCACTGGCGCCCGGAAAAGAAATTCCTCCTATGCGTTTTAATCCCATTCGAGAAAAGGGAATGATCAACGATTATTTACCTAATGATTCCACTTTCAAACGATTCTTATGGGTGATCAATTTTTTTGCAAAAAATGGATTCTATGTTTTGATTGACAATCACTTAAGAGAAGATCAGACGGCCATTGAAAATTCACAAAAATGGGTGGATCAATGGGTACGTCTGGCAAAAGCTATTGCAAAAGATCCAATTTCAAAGGATCATGTCATGTTTGATCTCTTAAATGAACCTGATAATTTTGGAATTCGTTGGGAATCTTCTGGTGACAAGCCTGGATTGGAAGACTTATATCTTTCTTCAATGGATGCATTGTACAATGTCGACCCAAATTTCCTATTCTTTATTGAAGGAGCAGGACAAAGCGGAATTAACGCCAATTGGGGAGATGGTTTTGCAACGGATGAGAATTTAATAAAGCAGGGCGGGCTAAGTGATCCTAATCCCTTTTTCCAGGCTTTATTGCATAAACCGTATGTAAACCAGGTCGTTATTTCGCCACATGTTTATCCTCCATCTGTAACTTATGCGACAAAAGATTATGTCGGGAAAGGTTTATGGAATCGCTTATCTTCCTCATTTGGCTATTTATCAAAAGAAGGGTATGAGGGAAAAAAATTTCCTATCGCAATCGGGGAGTTCGGGTCACATTTTACTGATAAAACCGATCTTCAATCGATGAAAGATATGGCCGATTACTTCAAATTAGCTGGTACTGCCAACGACGGCAACCATGAGTTTATGGCTAACTGGTTTTATTGGTCATGGAATGCTAATAGTGGAGATACCGGAGGAATTGTCGCTGATAATTGGATCGACATTCAGTGGAAGAAAATTGATTATCTGACTCAAATTGGCTTAAGACCTTGGTATCTGATTAAGACCAAGGACTAATAAAAAAGTAACTGAACATTTCGATCGAAATATTCAGTTACAATTTTCCGCACTTCTTTTAGTGCCTTGTCAGTTATTATGCAAATTCGTCATTTATGATAACTTCTTGAGTATCAAAACCGATGTTTTTGAGAGAAGTTGGGACGTTGTAGACATCTACTGGGGAGATGGTTCCAATCGCACCATTATGAAAGGAAGATTGCCCTTCAATTCCTATGAATTGATTATCTAAAGTTTTACTAAGAAGGACATAGTCAAGAGTTATATTTGATGAAGAAGTCGTATTAAGCAAAGCATCTTTAAAACTTTCAATCAATATTCTATTAATTACAAAAGGAAGATAGGCTTTTATCCAAGGCGAAGCATCCGAATTTCTAAATATAAATTTGTGATTTATCTCCCGGTGATCTAAATTTATTTTCAGGCACCCCATTGTTGAGCTAACTTTATCGGGCCAACTTTTTGATATTTTATCCTTCAATGCTAAAGCAATGCCTTCCTGGAATGATTGTGAGGTGTTGACTGCCTTGCCTGTACTAACTTCTTCACACCAATTATATATTTGATCACGTACTTCACCCAATAAAAAGGGAGTTCCTATGCAAGGGAAGATTGATCCAACTACCGTAGCAATGATAGCTAACACACGAAGAAACCTTTCGCCCATAGTAAGATCTCTGGAAAAATTATAATTATTACTCTCTCGAAGCAGCGTGCTTCTCTCATAATTATGAGTCGTAATTGGGTGAAAATTCGAGGGTACTTCCATAATATCTCCTATGTTAAATATCTTTTTATAAAGATATTAAATATGCTATTGTGAACTTCATTATAAAGCAAGGTCAAAGGAATTGTAAAAGGCGATTGCACTCTAAAATAACCTAATTTTCCTCAACATATCGATGAGTAAACCCTGAATCTCTTAACACAATGCTTGAGAAGTATCATTTGACAAACTCCAGTTTATATAAAAGCAATACGGGTAAGCGCCTCAAGCTCTAAAGAGTCACCACATCCATTTGCAAGATAGCGATGATACCCAAGACCCGCAATCATAGCTGCATTGTCAAGACTTAACTCAAAAGTGGGCCAATGCAGCTTTATGGAGGGGGCTAATTTTGTAAAAAGAGTCCTTAAATAACGATTGTTGGTGACGCCTCCTCAAAAACAACCTCTGTTAAGCCATATTGATCGTCAGCTAAGAGCGTCAAGACAATAGCTAATTATGAAGCCTTTAAAGAAGTGTTTTCGGGTTGCTTCGAGCTGTAAAATGTGCGTTTCAATGATAACTATATCAGGTTTCTTGACATATCTTGAAAAATGGCTTATAGTAATATGCATAATGTGAGATGATTGTGCCAACAATATTTGTATTTGAAGGTTACCGGTTCTTTTTTTATTCTAATGAGGGTAATCCTCGTGAGCCTTGTCATATTCATATCAGAAAAGGTGAGGCGTTAGCAAAATTTTGGTTAAGTCCAAAAATTGCATTAGCCGAATCCTATGCGATGTCGCCTAAGGAACTAACTCGGCTATTTAAAATTGTCGAAGAAAACAGAAAACTGTTAGAGGATGGATGGAATGAGTTCTTTTCGGCATAGACCATTAGCGAAAAAGGTCGAATTTAATGAAGAATGTATGAGTGTAGAATTTCTTGATGGTCGTAAGATTATTGTGCCCCTCGTGTATTTTCCGCGTCTTTTTCAAGCTAACGAGAGGGAGCGTGCAGATTACGTAATTAGTGGAGGAGGGGTTGGATTGCATTGGGAATCGCTCGATGAGGATATTAGTGTTGAGAATCTTTTACTTGGTTTTATGGATACAGATGGACATTTTTCTCAGTCAGCCTAACCATTACTGAAATGATAAGCGCATCAGTGCTTTTATACTTCATACAAAATTCGATTGCAATTTCTTTGAATTTCTCATATCGAAATCTATACCAATCATCCTGAATGTCATTAGAATGCAAAACTTCCTTGAATCGGCGAAAGGATCCTTTTCCACCAAGTGAATTTAAAAGTTTGGATTGGAGTTTTGTATTCTCGATCTCAGAACAAAAATCTTCCATAATCCCAAAATCATCCAACTCATCTTTTTCGGGGAGTGAAAGACAATGATCCAGATTAAATTCTCTCTCTTCACCTTCATCTTCGACATCTGAAAAATCTTCATCTTCCATAAGATTGATAACATTGCCTGTCTTTGTGTTTATAAACGACATGCTAAAATATCCATCCATTTCAAATGCATCAATTATTTCCACTATCTCGACAAGTGGGCCATCAATTTTTTTCCTAAATATCTCCATTTTACATAAAAGCAATACGGGTAAGCGCCTCAAGCTCTAAAGAATCACCACATCCATTTGCAAGATAGCGATGATATCCAAGACCCGCAATCATGGCTGCATTGTCAAGACTTAACTCAAAAGTGGGCCAATGTAGCTTTAAGGAGGGGGCCAATTTTGTAAAAAGCGTTCGAAGATAACGGTTATTTGTGACCCCTCCACCAAAAACAACTTCTGTTAAGCCATATTGATGGGCAGCTAAGAGCGTTTTCTTGATCAAATCTTCAAAGGCTGCCGACTGAAAGGATGCTGCAATATCGCGCATTTCCTTATGGGAGGGTGTATCACCTTCTAATCGATTGTTTTGCCCTTTAATCGTGTATAAAACTGCGGTTTTAAGACCACTGAAAGAAAACCCTAGGGGGTCGTTCTTAAGGCGTCCTCCCTTAAATGGATATTTTCGTGGGTCGCCATTTTCAGCCAATTTTTCTATTTGTGGACCGCCAGGATACGGAAGTCCTAATAATTTCGCAACCTTATCAAAAGCTTCCCCAATAGCATCGTCAACTGTTTGTGAGATCAAAGTGAACTTATCAAGGGAATGCATTATAACGAGCGCAGTATGTCCGCCTGAAAGAATAACGCCAAGACAAGGGAAAGAAGGTTCTTGATCTTGCGACATTATAGCTGCATAAAGATGCGCTTCAATGTGGTTGACCCCAATAAAAGGTTTTTCAAGAGCTATGGACAGTCCTTTCGCTGCGTTCAAACCGATAAGTAAAGCTCCGATAAGTCCAGGGCCATGGGCTACTGCAATCAGGTCAATTTCCTGCAGCGAAACATTAGCTAGTTTCAAGGCCTCTTTAATGACCGGAATCATGACATCGACATGTCTCCTGCAGGCCAATTCCGGAACGACTCCTCCATATTCAGCATGTAAATCGATTTGAGAACTTACGACATTGGATAAAATCTCTTTACCATTTTTAACAATGGCACAAGCTGTTTCATCGCATGTGCTTTCTATTCCAAGTGTAAGCATTAATGATCTCTCTTCTTTCTTTCTTTTCTTTTAATTTTTTTCTCTTCCAATTTTACCAAAAACAGTTCATCAGCACTTTCGAAATGTGCAAGATAATATTCTAATGTTCCGGGAACTTCTGCTGGACTAAGAGGCACTTCAGCCGGTTGTCTAGCTTCTGGCGGAACTTTCTGCTCTGAAATCAGTTTTAGTTTTACGCGAGGTTTTTCAGGTGTTACGAGGTCTTCAGCTAGATGAACAAGTACTTTAGCGGGTTGTTTTGTTTCTGGTGTAATTACGGAAATCAATTTTAGTTTTAAGCGAGGCTTTTCAGGTTTTGATGTAAGAGCGGGGGGAGGAACAGTCGTAACTTTAATTTGCGTTTTTTCTGAAAGAGTTGGCAGTTTGAAGGAGCTTACTGGGTTCGATTTTTTTTGGGTTTTATTCTTATAACGCCGATCGAGCCAATTGGTGAATTCGTTCAAGCTCTGCGTATTTGCTAAAAGATTGCGAGCACGAAGTGTTAATTCCCTGTCATTGCTGACTAAGAGGGCCTTTCTTGGATCAGTCGACTTTTCAATTTTTTTAATAATATAATCGTCAGCTGAAACACCTTTTGGTGTGTAGAGAATCTCCAGGTGGTGGAAGTGAGATCGAGATCCTAATCCTTCACAAAAGTGAGAATCAAAAACTAAAGAAATTTCTAGTGCTAATAACTCGGCTTTAGCATTGAGAGTTTGAATCAGCCAATCACGTCGTGAAGTAAAATCGGGCATTGAAGGGCCAAAGAGAGCAAAAAGCAGGTTATAACCATCAATGTAATAGTGCATAATGCCCAAACAGGAAGTAAATTAATTGTTATTGCTTCCTTGCTGGTCATTTTGTAATGACAAAGATTCTAATGTAGGAATGAGCTTTTGTAGTGCCTTCATTCGATGAGAAATTTGATTTTTTACGGATTCTTCAAGCTCGGCAAATGTTTTATTGTATTCGTTTTTCATAAAAATGGAATCATAGCCAAATCCATTTCTTCCACGTTCAGTGTCAGTAATGTAGCCCTCACATCGACCTGTAACATTTTTTTTTACACCTTCAGGAGATGCCAAAACGAGTGAACATTCATAATAGGCTGAGCGCTTATATTCAGCCATTCCTTCTAGAGCCTGTAAAAGACGTTGTCTATTTTCAGTGTCGTTTGCATCTTCAGAAGCGTAACGCCTCGAACGGACACCTGGAGCTCCATCTAAAACGGGAACAAATAGGCCTGAGTCGTCGGCAATAGTCCACTTATTTAGTTTTTCTGCTGCATCTACGGCTTTTAAAATCGCATTTTTTTCCAAAGTATCCCCCGATTCTTCAATCTGAACATAATCGGGGAAGTTTAGAAGAGAAAGGAAGTCGATGTTTTTGAGCTGCTTACACATTTCGCGAATCTCGCGAATTTTATGTAAATTTGTACTCGCGATGACAATTTCCATGGGCTTTACAGTTCCTTTGCTCACATTTCTTAATCGAAAATTGTTTTGAGAGAAACAATCTTATAATCTTCCCCACGGAAATTAACGACATCGTCTTTTTTAGATCCTAATATTGCTTGGACCAATTTTGATTGCAGCGAAAGAATATTTTTTTCAGGATCTGCATCCCAAGGGCCAAGAATTGTATAATGAAGCTGGGTTCCTTTGCTATCAACTAGATCGACAATACTGCCAACTGTAACTTCATCTGTTGTGACATCTGCTCTTGTGATAATACGAGCGCGTCCCAATTGTTCGGAAAGATTTTTAAGTTCACTTTGTAGGCGTGAACGTTTTTCTAAAGAGAATTTATACTCGGAATTCTCGCGTAAATCTCCATGGGCCCGTGCAGCTTCAATTTCACGTGCATTTGCTACAATTTCTGTCGTGCCAAGTTGTCGCACACGCTCTTGCATTGTTTGGTAACCCTCTTCTGTGGTCCAGATGATCTGGGAATCGCTGTGCGGATGCCTTTGGTGGGCTTGTTCTTTGGAAAGTGTAGGGTGAACAACTGCGGCAAGAGAGCGTAAGATTTTTTGCTCAGATTCGGTAAATATTTGACATTTAGAGGTGAGTAATAGAAATTCTTTAGCGAAGGGCAAAGAAGAACCTTCTAACATTTTACGCACAAGTGCGTAGCGCTTTCCGGAAAATAGCGTGTAAATTTTCTTGGTCAGTTCTCTAAATTCAGGTTTAAATTCAATCCCATGCAGAAGAATTAAGAGGCCTTCAAACCACTTGAAAAGACCTTCGTGTGAACCAAAAGGAAGCTTTTCTTGGTCTTTGCCAAGCAAAAGTTGAAAATACCATACAAAAAGATCCGGATTTTTTAGAGGTGCTTTCAAAAGGGACTGAAGTTCTTTTGTAAAGAGTTCCGGTTCTTCTTGATTAAGCTCTTTGCAGAGGTATTCGCGCAAACCACTTTGTCGGCTTGAGAAAAACATATCAGAAAAAATCTTAAACCAATCTTTACGGTGTGACCTTATTAAAACGAGCATGCGTTTTTTTAATGCTAGAATCTCTGTAGCTTCGACTATTGCTTCGAAATCGTAATCTTTTTGAATGAGCACTTCAAGCGTATTGCCGGGGAATTGATAACCCAAAAAGTCTTCGAGGAAAATATGCACCTGAAATTTTTCTGCATCACTTAAATTTTCTTCAGATAAAAGGAGAAATTTTTCAACGAGCATTTTTTTAATTTTTTCGTCTTTTAAGACGACCGGAAAATCTCGTGTAAAGTTGTAAGCGGTCGAGATAACATCAATTGGATCCTTTTTCTCATTAATCGCTTTTAAGAAACGATCTTCATGACGGACTTCATTTTTTCGTAAACGAAATTGCTCGCGAACTGTTTTTGGAGATTCGATCAAGGTGTCTTTCTTTAACTTAGCACGAGTCGTTTGCCACCACTTTGCCCAATCATCTTCTGGAATAACAAAGTCACAGAGGATATCTTTAATTTCACCAGAAGTCTTAGGTCCTAAGTCTTGAAGAAGCATCTTAACGATGGCTAAGGGTTGATCTTTTGCTTCTTTCTCAAGTTTGTCCGCATCGCCAAACCGACGGGCTAGAAAATGTTCATCAGCTAAAGGAATAAGAACTTTGAAGGCGTTGTTAAGTGAAAGATGTTTAAGACCTGGCACGTTTTCAAATTCGATACTAATTTGTTCGCGTAAAAAGGACAAGTCAGTGATCTCTCCTGTTCCCCAACCACCACTATGAAATACAAATTTCCCTTTACCCATATGAGCTAAAAGATCGTAATTTGCTAGGGCCCCTTGAAAATTTTCAGGTGTACGTATTCCCGCAAGGCGAATTCGCTCTTCAAATTGAGGGTCATTCTTATATTTTTTCTTTAGGAGTTCAAATGCAATATTATAAAGATTAGGGGAATTTGTGAGTTGTAAGTCGATGAGTTGTTTCATGATTTTGTAAGAGTCACCTTGATCCGAAATCATTTTCCAAACAGGCACCGCAGTTTCGACAATTTGCCCAAAAAGTTTAATAATTTCTGACGATTTAATCGCCTCCAGAAGCTGACTGAATTCTTCTACGTCTACTGTATCATTTGTACAGTATTCTTCCCATAGCTGCAAAAATTTAGGAAAGTCCCGTCTGTTAATTTGAGTTTGAAACTCTTCTAAATATCCCATCAATTGCCTCTATTTATGCTTTTCACAAAACAAAAAAAAATCTACGCTCAAATAAGAGGATAGCAACGTCGGACATTGATTACAAGAACTTAAGGAGAAATTCAGATGTATTTTACAGAACTCTTGAAACTATTAACCGGAATAACAGTCTTAAGTGGTGCCTTGGTTGCATCCTTGGAAGCTAAAGAATATGATAGTTCTAAGAAAGCTTACGTCTTGCTTTCTCCAACGAAAGGAAATCGAGCACATGGGAGCGTGACATTTATCACTGTTGAAGATGGAGTAAAAATCATAGCGGATGTTGAAGGGTTATCTCCAGGCAAACATGGATTTCATATCCATGAATATGGTGATTGTAGTGCCCACGATGGCTCTTCGACTGGAGGCTACTACAATCCATTAGGTGCGCCTCATGGAGGGCCTGATCATATTAATAGGCGACTAGGAGATTTAGGAAACATTGTAGCTGATGAATCTGGAAAAGGACATTACGAGCGGGTAGATAATCTAATATCTCTCAGTGGGCCTCATTCTATTGTGGGAAGATCTGTTGTTGTGAATGATGTCCCCGATGATTTTACTTCACAATCTACAGGTAATGTCGGGAAATTCCTAACTTGCGGCGTCATCGACTAGTAATTGTGATTTTTTTTGATATAAAGGGCCAAAGAAACAGTAGAGAGGGCAAAGATTCGACTTTGAGAATTTTTTCTCTAGGCTTGCAATCCACAAAGTCGAGAAAAAGAAGGCAGAGAGATATAAAACAACTTACTTCTGTTTTTTAATTTTCCCTGCCAATTTGTGTTCTTTGTGCGTCTGAGTTACAAAAAAGTAGAGAACTGATTAATAAATGAAGGCCCAAGATAGCCCTACGAAATCTTTACTTTCAGTCAGATCAACCTTTCCAGGGCCACATTCGACAGGAATAGCATGTTTGCCATTGACCTCATTTTCAAAGGAGTGTGCGTAAAAGAATGAGATTTCATTACATGGAGTAAGCATATATGAAACACCGAAGCTGGCCAAATGTTCACTTGTCTTGCAAAAGAGCAAGTTCAACATAGTTTGTGATTTTTTTGTCACAGTATTTGCATATTGATAACCCGCACGTACTGTCCAGAATTGATTGATGGCATAGTCTATCCCTAGGCGATAAACGACCTGATTATTAAATCCAAACCCAGGACCATGATCTGTTCCTGCTAGGCCAATTTTTTTGTCTTTTTGCAAAAGGGGATTATGCAGAGCTTTTATCTGATCCCACTCGATCCACTCAATGTCTGCTGTCACAGTTGCACAAGGTAGAAATTGATATGCAGCACCGACACCCCATTGTGCCGGAGAATCAATTGCGCCTCCTTGTGCAAAAAAGCCTTTATATTTGTGGAATCGACTCATTTTTGTTTTACTACGGTATATTGCGCCAATTGTTAGACCATCCGTTGCTTCCCAAGCCCAACCAATTGTAGCGCCAAAGCCACGTGAGTATGAATCCCCATTGTTTGTAACATGAGAAGGTGAATAGCTGTGATTTTCATGTCGAAACTGCTCAAGGCCTTTAATGCTAAGACGTTGAATGTGGTAATCAAATGAAAAACCAATTGTGTGGCAGTCCGTTACACGTAGGCTGATGATAGGGGAAACAACATCATGTATATATTCCATGCCAAGTTTTGATTTTTTTTCTTTAGTTAACAAGGGGACCCGTTTGCTGTAAGAAGTTTTTTGCCGTTCCCAATTATAAGCCACAAGCCCAACAGCCCATTCCCAAGAATAACCACAGATATTTGTACAAAAAGTTTGGTTAATCCCAAGGCCAAAATCAAAACTGGCTAGATGATTAAATGGATTGAATTTGCCATTTATTTTTTCCTTATCTTCATTTGCTGGAGTTCGGTCAAACTGAATGATCGCAGTACCGCGATTAAAGATGGAGGAAGCTGATAAATCGAAACGATCTTCAACTTCAAGAATACCAGCAGGATTATAGGCGCCAGCAAAAGCATCTTGTGGATATGCGATTCCCGTTGACCCCATCCCTGGGGCACGTGTGCCGGCTATAAAAGCACTTGCTGTGTTAGTAGTTGAAATAGTGGCCGTAAATAGAACAGCACTTATTAGTAATTTCCAGTTATGAAAGGTCATTTGGGGGCTCCTTAAAAGTCTTTATGGAGCACAATAACCGATTCACGAGAATCCTGTAAAACAGTTTTTGTGGAATTATGAGGTTAATTCACCAAATCTTGTGGGTTAAAAAAATATATATATCTCGGTAAAATACCTCCCTGAGTAAATTAGCTTGCTAAGGCAACTTTGATTTGTTAGTGTAGCCTTTTATTTAGAAAAAGAGTGAATTAGCCCTATGCAAGCCATATTTCTCGATACAGAAACAACTGGACTTGATTGCACAAAACATGTTGCAATCGATATAGCATTTGAAGTTGTCGATATGACGACAAACAAATCTAAGGTCCGCTATCAAAGTTTGATTAAGCATCCTCTTGAGATTTGGCAGCTTGCGGATCCTACGAGTTTGCTTATCAACGGTTATACTTTTGAACAAATCTCTGTTGGAAAAGAAGTACAAACAGCAAGGGACGAGATCATTTCAATTTTTACAGATCTTGGGATTGAAAGGGGGAAAGCCGTTTTTATATGTCAAAATCCAGCCTTTGACCGTGGGTTTTTTATGCAGCTTATTGACGTTTACACACAAGAACGCCTTGGGTGGCCTTATCATTGGCTTGATTTTGCTTCGATGTACTGGTCATTATTAGCAAAGCAAATGGTTGATACAAAGTCACAATTTCCCGAAAGTCTGAATATCTCGAAAAATGAGATTGCTAAAGTGTATAATCTGCCAGAAGAAAATACCCCTCACAGTGCCATGCAGGGGGTTGAACACCTAATGTTGTGCTATCAAACCGTTTTTGGCTTGAAATTCACGTCCTAACTTAAGAGGCAAATTCTGTTCTTGCGCCAATCTTAGGAATTACAATTGTGGCCTCAAGGATCTCAAGGATTTCTTCTGAGGTAAGAAATTCAAAGCCGTTCTGCACATTATTAGGTGTGAAAAAGAATTGTTTTTCTTCTGATTGAAGCCAATAGCCTTTTAATTCTTCTAATACTGCAAGCTCATGTTCACGCAAAGCAGCTAAATCTTTTTCAGAATTTGTCTCAAGAGCTTTCTTTAACCTTCCTACACTGGCATCGGTATCATCAAAATGCAAGTTGCCCAACTTATATGTCTTATTGTGCATATAGATCGTTCGCAACTTCTTAGCCTCTTTGATAAATTCTGATTTTGGTCTATTTATGAAGTCATCTTTTTCATACAAATTTTGTAACATCAATTCAAAATGCATCCAGACACCATCGACCGAGGATTGATGTGTTCCTTTCATATTTTCCCTGCATTCATCTGGTCCTCCAGGTTGAAACATAGTTCGGATATCAAATTGTTCTCTCATTGCTTTAATATGTTCATTTGTTAGGCGAGCAGTATCTCCGGCAAAATAAACATCTCCACCATCTTTGTGAATGACAAACCCAACAAAAGTCGCCTGATGTCCATCACACGGTCCTTGACCTGACCAATGATTTGCAGGAACTGCAGTAATTTCTAGTAGCCCTTGATTATTTCCTTGGATGACAGGAATAGTTGTCTTTTGCCACCAATTGGTTTCGTGCACATTTTTAAATCCTAAATTTGTGAATTTTTCTGCATCTCCCGCGAGCACTATCATGACAGGTTGATATTTTACTAATTTCTTCAAGGTGTCTTCGTCGTAATGATCACGATGATTATGTGAAAGTAAGAAAACGTGTGGAACAGGACAATCGTCCATAAGTCTTGCCGGATCAGTCATTCTTGGATAAAGAATTTTCAACATGTCTCCTTCAATGGGATCGGTGATGAGGTTCACTTTTATATCATCTCCTCCCGAAATTGATTTTACGGGAACATGCATCGTAACTGTCGCATGGCCAACAAAATAAGAAGAACCTTTTTCATTTGTTGACAGAGGTGCATCTTTGGAATAAATACCATCTTTCTTGTCTTCTCCATTCGTAAAATAATGATAGGAGGAGAAAAAAGTAGTGTTGAACATGGTCTCAACAATGCGCCCAATCAAACTCAAAAAGCGTTCAAATTGTGTGCTAGTAAAAATCTGTGCTGCGTCCGCAGAGTTAGATACTTCCAAAGAAGCTTTATTGTAATGATATAAATTGTGACAATGCCAAAAATTTTTTCCTTCGACTATATGTTGATCTGAATGAACATTTCCTAGCGCGACTGTTGTAATATCACCATTAACTAAAACTGGCATCGCCTCTGCGAAATTTAAAAGAGGAAGATCCAAATCATTAAATAAAGTTACATCAGCCGAAAAATTTTCGGTCATTGTCATTTTCAATGATAAAGGTCAAATTCTAGTTGCGAATACAAAAAAAGATGGAACTGTCATAAAATTAGCCCTTTGGGAAAATGGAAAATTTGAGCAAATTGATTCCAGTGCTCTAACGACAGCCTAAAAGATGAACAATCAGGGAGCGATTTTAGGCAGACAGTTCGTAAAGAATGCGGGCGTGGATTCTGCTCTTCCAATGTTAGTTCTGTATGACCCCATTCACCAAACAACCGAACAAATCATTCAAGATGTGAACATCATGCATGTTGACTTAAACGATCAAGGGCAAACGGTGGTGCTTCGATCTTCTCCGAAAATAGCTGAAGGCTATTATGGGATCGAGAAAATGGACTTGTCTCTCTAGATGGATTCTTTCCAAAGTTTATAAATAATCAAGGTCAAATTGCTGGTGCACGTCTCTCTGACAATGAGGCTCTAACGATTCTTTGGAAGCAAGGCAACGAGATTAATTTGAATGATGCTGTGGGAATTGGGAACATAGACTCTCCCTGGAATACTATTCAAGGAATAACTGGTTTAAATGATCATGCTTGTATCTGTGGAATAAGTAAATTTAGCAGTGAAAGAAATCACGCATTTCTTATCAGCCCCGCAGAGCCACATTTACTTTCGAAAGAATAAATAACTCCGGTGAGTAGAGGCTCTGTCAATACATTGAAAGCTTTGGAGTGCGGAGACTTTTCTAGACTTGTCTCCGCTTTATTCGCACTCGATTTGTTGAGAGCGCCCTACGCTGAAGAAGCTCGCGTTAACGACTTTGCATCATCTCCATGGACCTTAGCTTAAATTCATTATTTTTTCTTAAAAGTCGAAACCTTGCCTATTACCCCAAGTTCACCAGCTTCCGTGAGGAAGTTTGCAGATTCTTGACTACATTTTAAATTTATACAATAGTTTTTTTAGACCTCAAAATTGAGGAAGAAAGTCCTAATGCCCTATATATTTCCTTTTGTTCGCCTTCAGCTTTCGTTGAACTGCGGAGGTAAAGAGTTTTGCCGTCTTCAGTTTTTGCCTGCATAGTTACTCTTACACGACCCATCATAATTTTGCGGATAGTTTTCCAATGGTAG
>JACCRY010000046.1 GCA_013813265.1 Parachlamydiaceae bacterium | reverse complement strand
CAGAGGCTGTGAAAAAATTCGAAATAATGCAGCAGTTAGGCGAAAGTTGCAGCTGATGTAATTCTTGACGACGTCGTAGCTATAGCTACGACCGAGAAGAGAAGTACGTCAGATGCAACTTTTCAGCCAACTGAAGCATCTTTCCAATTTTTTCACAGCCTCGCAGCAGACGTCAGCAGGCAACGACGTAAGTTGCACAAGCTAACGATCTTTCGTCAATTACTCGCCCGGCAATATTGATTTCCTTGACAACTATTTCTATGTAAACTAAAATACACGAAAAGGAAACAGGGTGGTATCGATGGGAAAGAAAGAGAAGACCCCAAAAGTTAGTCCACTCACATCACACATTGGGTTTTGGATGAGACTTGTATCAAACAATGTCTCTTTTGCTTTTGCAGATAAACTTAAATCTAGTGAAGTAGCAGTCGCAGAATGGGTAATTTTAAGGGAGATGTATGCCGTCAACGGAACGACTTCTTCAAGTCATATTGCAGAATTGACTGGCCTCTCCCGCGGTGCAGTTTCAAAGCTCATCAGTCGCCTTTTGGAGAAAGGTCTAGTTACCCGTAAAGAAGCAGGTGAAGATCGTCGATATCAAGATATTGAACTCACTCATAAAGCTGTATTGCTTGTTCCAAATCTAGCAATACTAGCTGACAAAAATGATGAAGATTTTTTTTCTGTTCTTAACAAATCAGAACGAAAAGCCTTGTCAGATGTGTTGAAGAAAGTAGCAAGTCTACACAAATTTACTACAATGCCAATAAATTAATGGAAATTTTATGAAAAAAGAAATCATTCAAGAAATAATAAACAGAAATTCCTCAGGAACAATTATATTTCCTGAAGTATTAGAAATTTTATCTAAGGAAAAAGTCGAATCTTACCACGTCGATTTTCTGAGAAATGAAAGTCGTTACTATGGGGTGGATGGAGAGTCATTGGTTATGATAACCGCTCATTCACAAGTTCCAATTCCGGAGCGATTTTCCATAGTACAGTTCAAAGGGATTCTACAGCAAGTTCAAGAGGAAAAAATTAATTACGAAGAATTCTGTGACGGATCAAAAGCTTCAGGCTGCGCGTACTACATCGTGTACCTTAGGGGAAAACAAGTTCACTATATGGGACGCAACGGGGAACAATATATTGAACATTTTCCCAAATAGTGTGTGGCTGCTGCCATACAGCGGGGTGCTTTAAGAAATAGCCTAATGCCGTCAACTTAAGAAAATTGTCTTGAGGGCTAAGACCCATTGTGTTGCCCCTGCCTGCAGGGGCATAGCCGTTGGGGTGCCTTACTGGCTATGCTTCACTACATCCTGGGCTATTATGTACCAGCCCTCTAGGACGCGCATCTGCAAATAAAGTACTTTCTAGAAACACCTCGGGGGGATCTCTATATTAGCTAAAGCTGTAGAGAAGCAAATCCTGGGTTAGGTCAATCAAATGAATAAACCGCAGCGGGGCTTTACAATGGACATTAGCTTGAAGACAATTGTTAACATCGCCTCAATTTCTGACTCCTTTTCTCCATTTGCATTGAAATTCGTCTTCTATTAGCTTATATGGCATCCGGAGAACAAACAAAGCCAAGGATAAAATGCCTCCTCCCGTCATTACCGTAAAAAATATACGCAAAAGTTATGGCAAACTGTGCGCTGTAAATGAACTCAGCTTTGAGGTTTCCGCCAACACTTGCTTTGGCATTCTAGGCCCTAATGGCGCCGGAAAGACGACTATGATGAAAATGCTTTATGGGAGAAGTCCTAGAGACCATGGAACAATCAATGTTTTTGGCTATGATCCTGCAAAACAAGAGTTAGCTATTAAATACTTAGCCGGAGTAGTACCCCAAGACAATAACCTCGACGAAGAATTAAATGTTTTTGATAACTTAAAAGTCTACTCGCATTTTTACGGCCTATCAGACGTATTAGCTAAAAGCCGGATTGAAAACCTGCTTCATTTTATGGACCTTTCCGAAAAGAAGTATGCCCATATTAAGGCGCTCTCAGGAGGCATGCAAAGGCGATTAATTATTGCAAGAGCTCTATTGAATAATCCAAAACTATTAATCCTTGATGAACCGACGATCGGCCTAGATCCACAAGTTCGACACCACCTCTGGGATAAGCTTCGGCAGCTTAAAAAACAAGGAACCACGATTCTTCTCACGACTCATTATATGGAAGAGGCCTTTGTGCTGTGCGACCATATTCTGATAATGAACAAAGGCAGAGCTGTTTCAGATGGAAATCCAAAGGACCTTCTAGAGCAAAATATGGAAAAGTTTGTCCTAGAAATTAACGGAAGTAAGTCTGTTGAAGCTTTCAATACTGATAATATTCTCTCCTCCATACGCATCGACAGAAGCGATGAGTCTATACGCCTCTATAGTAATGATGTCCAACATCTTCAAGAAATAACATCAAAAATTGAAGGGGCGCAGTACTACTACCTACGTCAAGCCAACCTTGAAGATCTGTTTTTAAAAGCTACTGGAAGAGGGCTCAATGAATAAACCTTCACAAATGGAATATCCTTCGCTTTTCAATCGGCTTTTCAGCGTATGGTACAGGCATTTACGAGTCTACACCATTAATCTTTTCAGTAATGGACTGCCCCCTTTCCCTTGAACCTCTTCTCTTTTTAGCTGGCGTAGGGCTAGGCCTAGGGCCTTATATCACTCAATCAGTAGAAGGACTCCCTTATATAATATTTCTGGGAACTGCGTTGCCGATGACTTCTGCAATGTTTACAACTTCATTTGAATGCACTTTTGGAACTTTTATTCGCATGGAATTTGAAAAAGTCTATGACGGCATGCTGGCAGCCCCCATTACTGCAGAAAACTTAATCATCGGCGAAATGATCTGGGCAGGCACCAAAGGATTTTTCTTTTCATCGGCTGTGGCTCTAATGTTAGCCATTTTTGGAGTTGTTAATTTAAAGTATTGCATTCCCCTTCCATTTTTAGGATTTATAACTGGCATTATGTTTTCAACGGTGGGGATGTTAGTCACCTCTTTTGTTAAAACGATCAACCACTTTAATTTTTATTTTAGCGGCTTCATCTCTCCGATGTTCTTTTTTTCCGGAGTTGTATTTCCTATATCAAATCTGCCTTCATATTTACAGCCTTTCGCAGAAATTATGCCTTTAACTCACGCTGTTCGCCTATCCAGAGCAATTTGCACAAATGAATACCATTTATCGCACCTCTTTGACTTGCTTTACATCATCCTTTTTAGCTTGATCATCGGTTACTTTGCTGTCAAACGCCTTAAACATCGCCTCATCCATTAAAAGAAAGCACTATTTTTATAAAAGCTCCCAAGGATCTAGTACACTGTCAATATTAAATTGATAGTTCCAACAACGCCAAAGTACCCGGGGTTGAAATCTCAAAAGTGACCCCATATATAGATATTGGGTCACTTTTGCCTTCAACCGCGGATGCTTTCGCGCTGTTGAAACCATCAATTTAAGTTTGACAGTGTATTAGTACGCTGTAAGGTTTAAATTTTAGGACAATTTCAAACCTTTTTACAATATACAAAAATAGGAAAAAAGGGCATTATCCCCTGCAGTCCGAGCTTGCTTTTCTATGCAAAAAAGATATAAACATTTTTGTCTGAATTCTTTACTCCTTTTAATGGCAGTAACTTCATTAAGAAGAAAATTAGAGAAAAATTTAAAAAAGGAATTTTATGGAATCATCCTATTTAACCAGTCACCCCGTTATATCCGTTAGTTCCAGTAATATATTAGCTAAATCATATCAAAATGACAGCGAGATTAATCTGAAAATCAATCATATTTTCAAGGACTTTTCAAAAGTATTAGTAGCTAGGGATTATGAGAAATTTCGTGTATTTGATTTAGGTGGAAGTGGATTAAAAACTGCGTTACTTTCCTATGATAAAAATTTTCGATCTATAGACTGGGTGGAGCCCCAAACTCTACTTGGAAAGTGTCCAGATAACGCTGAGGTCGATAAATGGATTAGATCTTGCATGCAAGAATCTATAAAGAAGGATCTCGATGTTGAAATAAATTTAGGTTATTCATTCGGATTTTCACTTGCCGGATTAGACAAACTTCGTGACAAGGCTCTTAATAGCTGCGACATGTCGACATTATTTAAAATTCCTTCAGATTTGATAAGATGTATTGACGATGGAGCTGCGCACCTCGTTGCATCTATGAACACCCTAGGCCCGAAGTTGCCAAAAGGCCCAATTTGGAATTTTTCGATTGGTTCTGGAGTCGGTTTTGGTTTTACTGATTGCAATCATAATGTTAGAAAGTTATGTGACTTCTATTCATTTTTTGGTTGCTGGCCTTGGGATTCCACTGAACCATATACGGGATCGGAAGTGTGGCTTTCTTGTGGCTCAAAATTCGGTTTTGATCAGATAGTTGCGGATCATGGTGGCTTTGTTAATTCTAACGTTTTTTCTGAATTTGCTTCCAGATGGAAGTCTTATCTGGAGTGTAGTGTTCTAGAATTCAGTAAAGAGCAATCTAAAGAATGGGGAAGTCCTGCAGCTGTAGTCTTTACTGGTGGCCATGTAGATCACTATGGAAGTGTTCTTGCCGATAAGTTAAGAGAAATTGGGTTGGAGATCCCTGTATTCACTGGACCAAAAAATGCAGGTTTATTAGGTGCCGGATGGAATGTAGTGGTCAATTCTTTTGAAAAGCCGCCCTTAATAAAGGCTATTAGTGCTCAAGATCTTAACACCATAAAACAGCTCCTTGTTCAAGAGAGGGATCTCAGGCAGCACTATAATCTTGGCTATACCCCATTACTAAGGGCTGTACAAACAGGGAATTGTGACGTTGTGAAGTTTTTGCTTGAATCAGGAGCCCTGGTAAACGAACCTGATTTTACCTTCCAAACACCCCTAATCTTAGCTGTTAAAATAAACGAAATTGAAATTGTTAAACTGTTGCTGACTCATGGCGCTGATATTTATGCAACAGATTCTTGGGGACAGAACTCTCGTTCTTTAGCGAGGGAAAGTGATCATTCAGGTCTTAAAAATTTGTTTGCAACGACTGCTGAAATGAAATAAAGGCTATTCTATCTGTGGATCAGCTATCGACCAAGCAATGTAATCGATAAATGCTGGGTAAGGTAAATTAAGAAATATTGTAACTATTCACGTCCCCATTTGCAGCAAACGTGAAGTCGCGCTTACGCGCTTCTTCACGTTTACTGCAAATGGGGACATGAATAGTGATAAAAAAAGTGAAAAGATTCAGATGGCGGGTGGCTTAAGGGTGATATTCTATCACTTGCCGGACCTTCTTACGCTGTTAGGCAAGAGCTTCTTAAGTATCTTACTGAACAACTGCTTTTGCGTGAAGCTTTACGTAAACACAAAATTGAACCCGTGCAAAAATATCTTGAGAATCATAGCGATAACCTCCTTGAGTTTGTGCCTTTAATGGAATTTGAGGGAAAATTATATCCTTTAGCATAGGCTCCAACGAAGACCAAACCTTAGGTTGCAATAGCGCGTCTATATTAAATATTTCGTGGGTATGCAAATTCCTTTCTTCATAAGCCGTGTGGAAATCTACGGAATGATTATGCATTTGTGCTAACTTACGTAAGAAATTTTGCTTGTAGGATGGAGAAAGTCCTTCGCATGCATCAATAAAATCTAAAAAATTAGATTTATTTTGAGGCACTGATAGAAACCATCGCATAGAATCTGGGGTGTTGACTTGCGTTGCACTTAAAAACACTAAATCTTTTAAATAGGGTTGTATAGCCTCCCAACTGAGATCAGATATTTCATTAAAAGCAACGAAACAAGTTTCAGGGTCAATTTTTAGCTTAGTCATTTCGTCAAGGATGTTTAGGTTTAGAAAAAAATCTAATGCAAGTTCTTTATTTGTTTTGAAGCTTTTTTCGGCAACAACCAGAGGTTTTTTCTCTTGAGATAGTTGTATAGAAAGTGGTTTATCAAAGGCAAAAGTAGAATTAGATTCATCATTTTCTTTTGAAACGAAAAAACTTTTAGGTTTAAATTCGTCTGTTGCACTGGAAGAACTTGAATCGCTATCCTCTTGATCTTCAATGTCAAAAGTTTTAGCAGATTCGGACGCATCAAGCCAATTATAAATGGCAAAAAAAATATTTAAAAAAGGGATGGCAAGCAAAATGCAGGAAGCAAATCCTTTTTGGTTTAAATACTGAACATATTGATCTTGGGTAAACAATTTAGCCTTTACTGTATCGTCTTGGGGGGTATTAGACACTTTAAAACTAATGAGAATAATAAGATTGATTGAATTTGTTAATGTACTAACAAAAGGTATAAAATCGCAAAATTTATCTATGTCTATACAATCACAATTTACGCTTTTAGGGAAATAGGTTTGCTCCATCATTGGTCCTTTTTTTTAATTAGAAATTATTTTACTTGAATTTTATTATAATAAAAATAAAAACTCAAGAGAAATTAGTGAATATTTTTAAAATTTCGCTTCTACAAAGTTAGAATTTCTGCTTTAAAAAAGAGACTGATCAGGATAAATCTATTTACTGCGCAACATATCTTGCTAACGCATCCTCCGATGACTTACCAAGATATCTCTCTCTTCGACTTTTAAACGCATTATTCGTTGCGTATAAAAATAAAAAATGCATCTTGAAGAAAATGACAAATGCAAATTTTTCCTTACCCAACCTATTTTTAATCTCAAAAGTATTATGAAGTCACTTCTCTCGCAAATTTCTGAATTTCTTCAGCAATTCCTTTCATTTCCTGAACAATTTCATTTGTAGGCTCTAATCGTTTACATAATTTTTTAAGTCGAGTGCTCATTCTCACTAAGCTTTGCTTAGCAGAAGAGTGGTCTTGCTTGAATGCTAAAAGTTCAGTATTTTTTTTGGTAAGCAATTCAATTTTGCTTTGCAATTCATTAATGTCCATTTCCATTCTTTTGGTTCCTTGTTAATTTTTATAATATACTTCATTAAAATAAAAAAGTCACGAACCATCAGATTCAGTAGTCTTATACGCATTCATCTGCTTATCACTTCCTGAATAGCCAAAACATACCATTGAGGAGAATTGTCAGCACAATACTGACAATAATGGAAGTTACAATAGGTATGTAGACATTAGATTTTTCACCCTTGATATGGATGTCTCCTGGCATTTTGCCTAAAGGCAGTCCGAGCCATACCAGTACTCCTAATGCAACCAATACAATCCCACCAAAAATTAGCCAATAGCTTAAGTTCATCAAAAACTCCGTAAAATAATTAGCAAGCCAGAAAATTTCCATTTGGGTATTCCCAGTCTCTTGCCGTCTTTTGTCCATATATTAACAAAATTGAATTTTTGCAATGGTAACTTCAAAGTTTTTGCACATTAATCATTAAATGCATTCTTCAAAGAACATGGCTGCGTCTAGCACTGAAGGCGCGATATATTTGGAAGCCCACAGTGTAGCCCTGAAAGGGCTAAGTGTGGGTTAGATAAAAATATGGGCTGAGTTCAGAAAGAACGGTATATTTGTAGTCCTGAAAGGCTAAGCAGAGGTTGGTTTATTAATAATTACATTTTTTTTAACTAGAATCTTCTTCCCCCCGTAATTCCTTTACTTTCCTTTTAAACCATGCAGACAAAAGTTCATCTACTGGAGCTATATCTCTGTCGGCCCGGATTTCAATACGATCACATAAATCTTTTTCCTTATTTGGAACAATTGCGCCTTTTTTTTTATCCATCTTTCCTATCTTCAATTTTTTATTTTTTTTATATTCAATTCTCAACAGTAACTAAATCTCTTTTGATTCAAGCTCTGGTTTTTCGATGTTTGATCACAATTAACCTGAGCTCATAGAATCCAAATTGCTTAGTTTACCAGGAGCTTGATTTTCTTTTTTTTGAATTCAGTTGAGTGCTCCACCGGCCTGTCTGTCTTGTGTTTTCTGCACTGTGTTCTCCAAGCGAATTATATAAAAAAATGTCAACAAGCCATCAACATTTATCTAGGAAATCATGGCAAACTTGCTTTAAAGATGTCAGCTATCAAGTCTAAATTGATATGCCATCTATATATGACAATCCCTATACCATGCGATCCATATCTATAGGTATAGGTATAGAACCTCAATTTGATGTTAGACCTCCTGGAGGTACTTAAAGGAATAAAAACCAATTCAGATTCCATGCAAAAGGCTAAAGAATACTGGCTAATTTGGCAACAAAATTCTTAATAAATGAAAAGCTTCATCAGGAAGTTTCAGCAATAAAAGAAAAAGGGCTCAGCATAGAAATAGAAAAGAGGTTTGAGGTAATATTTAGAGGGCGAAAAATTGGTTTATATGTTGCTGATCTTATTATCAAAGGGAATGTAATTGTTGAGCTGAAATGTTGCGAGTCGTTGGTTGGGGAGCATCAAGCTCATTAATTAATTACTTGAAGGTGTCGGGTGTTTTAATTGGTTTGCTGGTTAATTTTGGAAAAAGAAAAGTGGAATATAAAAGGCTTTATCATCCTGATCATCATGCCGGTTGCGATCATGCATATCCTGTGTTTCTTAACTGACAAGGCTTTTTACAAAAACTCTTTTAAAATCTCACGGAATTTTGCTGAAGTTAAAGCCTGAAATCTCTTCCTTTTGAGAGATTTTTTAATAGATTCACTTTTTTTAAGAAGTCCCAGCCCCATTTTGCGCCCTGCGCTTAAATTTTGTGCCCCTACGCGATTTCGATTTATTGTGATCTTCTCTGAAAATAACGTCTAAGGACCAGCCACCCAATCGTCAGCACCGCAAACAGTGCCAACTAAGGCTATAAAAATGATGGAAGTTAGAGGATATTTCTTGAATTTTTCACTGCGAGGGTCTGGAATTCTTTCTGCCAGTTCAATGATTTTTAGCTTATTTCCTAATAAAGGGCTAGCCGATTCGTTCTCAGACATTGGTATTACCATGTTTTTTAATGTGGAGATACCAAACTACAATCTAGCCTTGAAACTTTCAATCAATTTTTATAATGCAATCGCCCTGCTACTTACTATGTCTTGGCTCTTGTCAAATCTAAATTGTTTATATTATATCTTTGGAACGAATCCGCAGACGGGAAAGTGAATTTAAGAAAAAAAATTCTCACCTCCTTTAAATAAAGTGTTCATCTAACCGAAAGTTTTTACTACTCAGGTTGACACCGCCGCTTTTCCTGCTAAAATAGGTGTATAAATCCGATCCGATTTATACAAATATCTCTGAAGTCCCTTTTTTTCTTATGAAGAGATATATGATAAAAATGCTTTCAATTTAAAAGGTTTTAAGGTAAAATATTCAAAGTAAATTAAAAAGTGAATTATAATGATCGCATTAGAAGACGCAGTACGCAAAATTTCAATCCAGCACCATAATAGGATTAAAAAAGCGAGCCAACCTCTTACAGACTATTTTGGGGTCAGCCATTTTTCCTACCTCAAGATCAAAAATAGCGGAAAGCTTACGCTTCTTAGCAGTAAACCTGCTTGGCTCGAATTTTATTGCGCCAAGAAGCTTTATCTTGACCAACCGCATTTTCGTCATCCTAGCAATTTTTCAAGCGGCATCTCTTTGGGGAAGAATATCCAGGGAGAGGAATATGAACAGCTTTCACGGTTAGCAAGCACTAAATTCAACGTTAACTTTTGCCTAGGCATCATAACTAAAGTTGAAGATGGGCTTGAGATTATTGGGTTAGATGCACTTACACCAAGCATTTCCCACGATTTCCTCTTATTAAATAATATGAATTTGATCCATAAATTCGTTTCTGTATTCAAACAAAAAAAATAAATTTTTACTTGATTTGTTAGATGAATATCAAATTGACATAGCCTCTCTTCTTGGTCAAAAATTTCTTACAGCCGAAACTCCTATCCTAGAAAATTCGATTCCACGTGAGCAATTTCTTAAAGATCTTGGCTTTGCCGTTCCCTCTCTCTCTCTCCAAGAAAAAAAAGTCATAAAGCATCTACTGTTTGGATACTCTGCAAGGCAAAGCGCTGAAGCCTTATTTCTCTCGATCCGCACCGTCGAACATTACATCGAAAGAATCAAAAGTAAACTTGGGGTGTCTTCAAAGCAAGAGCTCATTCTCAAAGCCAAAGATCTTGAAGCCCTTGGTTTTTTAGGAAATAATTAGGGACCTCTCAAGAACGGCAGCAAACAAGTCATGCATTGGGTAGAGAATCACAGGGTTAAATTCAGAGAAAGCCCTTGTCAAAGATTTTGCAACTCTTGGGGCTTCTATGTGGTTTCAAACGGTACAAAATGATGATGCAGAAGAAGAAATCCTTAAAGTGATATTGCCTTCAAAGGGTTATCGTCGCTTACAACACAATTTTAATGGACATTTGGCTTTGAGTCTTGATGCCCATACACCTGAAGTTATTAATGCTCTTCAGGAAGCAGGGAACAAATTGGTAGAAGATAAAGCTGAAGATATATTAGATCTGTGTAAGATTCTAAACCCAGATATTGGTTAGGAGGACAGATGTTATGAGGGTGAAATTGTATTGCTTTAACCTAGTTAACGATAAAACCACTAGTCGTTCTCGAGTAACATCAACGGACGCATCACACGCATTTGATGGTCATCTATAGGTGTCAACCATTCTCTTTCATATGTAGCACTTTCAGGAAAAGATAAAGTATCACAAAAATTCATGACCAAAAAGACATACCGCATAATTTCTTCTGGAATATCGTTTTTCCAATGGTCTAAAGCTTTTGCAAAGCAGCCAATCTCTACCAAATAAACTTGAGATCTTCAATTTTTAAATTTACCCTTTCAGAACGACGAAATTCCCCTGAGAAACCTAACCACTATAAGGCTCTATCTTGAATACCCTGTAAGCTGTCATCAAGCTTTTGAAGCATAAGTTTTAAATCTTCAAGAAGAATAGGACTTTTAGCATTTGCTATGTACTCTTTTGCTTTTTCGGCGATCAAAGCCTATTCAGCAATGTCATATTTTTGGCTTTCGATAATTTCCATAATAAAACCCTGACTTCCGGCAAACTACTCTTGTCGGAAGTCAGAATTTATCGTTGCATTTCGTAAACATTTTGTCTTTATTCGGATCGGTTTCGTTCTTGAGCACAATAAGCTTGATTTCAAGAGGCAATCCTAATCGAGAGACGTAGTTTTTTGCTTATCTCAAAATTCAACATCTAACATGATATCGGATCTTTATATTAGAAATGAAAGATAGAAGGATTCCTATAAATCTAACTTATAGAATTTTTCGTCGCAGTCCATTGGTTGACAATAGGAAGGCATCTCACTTCTTTCTAATTCACGAAATCCATGTTTCTCATAAAATCGATGCGCTGCGCGAAAAGCAAGCGTTGTCCCTAAATATATTGTTTTGATTGCATGCTTTTTAGACCAGAATAGAACAGTTTCAAGAAGTTTTTTTGCAAACCCAAATGTACTGCGATATTCTTTATCAAGGAAAACGTCTCTTAGTTCGAATGCTTCGTAGCCAATATCAATGACTGCGATTGTCCCGACCACTTTCCCATTAAAAATTGCAATCCAATAATTACTTTTATCTTTCTGGAATGATTCCGAAATAGATTCCAATTCTTTGCGCTGGCCTTCCTCAATTGGAATATTAAATTCTCCTACCTGGATCCTTTCAATCAATCCAACAACTTCATTCTGATATTTGTCGGCAAAAGGCTCAATATTGAAGTGCATGACTTAATTTACCTATACATTTTTGTGGCGAAAAGAAAGCTATAGATGTGTTCAAAATTGTGGACATTATTTGTATCTTTAAAAAAAAAGATAATAATCGTTCTTAATTCATCATCCACCAATCTCATTTTTAAATAGCTCATTGAAGATGTGATCTAATATTAACGTATAAAGCTTTTTTATGGAAGATTTTTGCACTGCAGATCGGCTGCACTTTTCTTACTTGAGTTTTCGATTTTGTTAGGCATTTCTCCATTCTAAAAACCGAAATTTTGGAACAAGAGCCTTATATTCCAAGATATCATTTCCTGAGATGATCTCTACCCAAATCTTATACGTTCAAGTGAAAAATGCACACGAGAGGAAACTTGCAGACAAATCTTTGCAAGAACTCACCTCATGCTTATGACACAAAGCTATCCTCGCACGCGTAATTTACTTTCGGGTAAAGAACCGGATTTTCCTTGATTTTCCTAGACCAATTTGGAATTTCAGCACTTGGAAGATACATATAGACGCTGCCCAATTCTTCTGTATTAGATTTCCTATTTTCATTTTGAGCATTTTCAAGTTCCATAGCGATTTCTTGATCATTACTTCTTAAATGCGATCTTAAACCCATTTTATAGTAGAAACCATGAGAATTCCAACAAGCGTCTAGTTGTAAACGACCTTCGCAATTATTACGAAAACCATACTCTATTGCTGTTTGGATCAAATTTGTTCCAATGCCTTTATACTGATTATTTTGACCGGCTTTCATGAGATGTACAAAAATCCTATCCGCTCTTGCGAATTGCACTTCTCGACCATACCTTCTCCAAAAACTTATTGTGTCGTCTGGAGTTATACTTCGGCGTTCGTCTCCATATTCTCCATTTTTTAATATTCTCAGATGGCTGATGGTCATGTCTCCTAATTTAATTACATCAGCACATTTAAGATAAGCAGTAAATATTACCTCACCTTTTTCTTTTAATTTCGTAATTACAATCTTTTGTTCTGATTGATCGTCACTTTTAATAATTTTACCCTCTCCAACAATTTTTCCTTTAATTGATAATACTGAGGCCCCCAAAGATAGCCCAGCTATAATTCTTCCAGAACCTTTAAAAAAAAATTTAATTTGGGATGAGCATTCACTTTCAGATGCTGCTATAAAAACTTTTTCGATTGTATTATTATTTTCTTTTATCTCTCTATAATCATGACTAAGGGAAGACTTTTGGAAGACCTCATCAATTCTATCAAAGGTTTGTTTTTTAGAACAAATTGGCTGGTCAATCTCTTTGTTACTTCCGATAGCGTAATGTGAGCTATCTACATTTATTTTATATTCGTTTCTATCTGTGTTCATTATCTTTTTACCACCAATTATTATATTTAAAACAATATATTACCATGAAATGAAATTTTGCGCAATAATATTAGCCTACCAATCTTATTTTAATTGCCCTGTTGGAGCGCCACGTCAAAGCTCACCTCTCTACTATTTCTACATTTTCTTTGAGCATAAAGCTTTTTAATACTTCTATGCCAGATGCCTTTGGTTCGTGTTTAAAAGCTAATTTTTAAGATGAGACAATCCTCCGAGCATTGCGCTTGATATGCTTAATGATATTTTGAAATCAAATTTCTTTTAGTTATAGTAAAGTTCTCGGAACGTGAGGGTAACCCTTCCAAAAATGAGAGGTCCGTTAAATGGAACTTAATCTTGAAACTCTTGAAGAAGCTTTAGGCATACTCGGACACTTGATATTAGACCGTGGACAGCGCTATGAAATTGTTGTAATCGGAGGTGGCAGCCTCCTCCTCTCAGGGGAAATATTACGCACTACAAATGATTTAGTTCTAATTGCACTTATTGATGAAGATGAACTTATTTCAGAAGAACCATTGCCAATCCCGTTATCTAAAGACATTCATGATGTAGGTATAGCCCTAAATCTTGGACAGCATTGGATAAATACAGGCCCCACAAATCTTTTTAAAAAGGGATTGCCAGAAGGGTTTCAAACTCGCTTGCAGACATCGCAATATGGAGGATTAATAGTTCATGTTGCAGGTCGTTTTGACCAAATATGTTTTAAACTATATGCAGTTGCTGAACAAGGCCAAAAAAACGGCTTGGTTCAAATGAAGGTCACACTTTCTTTGCCGCAAAGCGGCAAAGAAAGTGTGACCTTCATTTGAACCAATTTAATTTTTAGAAAAAAAAAGACATAGTAATCAATTTCCTGTAACACATTTGTTATCAGACAAAACCCCTACAGGAC
>JACCRY010000214.1 GCA_013813265.1 Parachlamydiaceae bacterium | reverse complement strand
ACAAAAGGAAATATATAGGGCATTAGGACTTTCTTCCTCAATTTTGAGGTCTAAAAAAACTATTGTATAAATTTAAAATGTAGTCAAGAATCTGCAAACTTCCTCACGGAAGCTGGTGAACTTGGGTCAACGAATTCTATTAAAAGCTCAAGCTTACGATTTTCCCACTTTTCGATTAATCTTGCTTGTACCTCATTAAACATCAAATCACCATTGAGCAATTTGGCATGAAGCTCCAATTCTGCAAACTCTGTAGTTTCAGGCTCAATCGCAAAGCCTTCTTTTAACACTTTGATTTCAAAAGCCATTCCACTGTTAACAAGCCAGACCGCATCGCAACTTCTTGTTTCAAAAAGCATTGCAGCTTCATCCTGATCTATCAGAACTGAATCTCCGTCTGCTAAAAAGGCAATGTAATGCAATTTTTTAACGTACCCGTTTACCCATCCCGGTGTTTCAACTGAATCACCCTCAAAAGTACAGAATCCATTTATGGAAACTTTTAGGGGGGAATTTTCAAATAACGGCAGAAACTTTTGTAATTTATTACACGCGAAGATTTTATCAATAGAGCAGGGGATAATCTTGTCTTCATGCGGCAATGGCTGCCGTTCAAAAGCTTTCGAGGCCCATGTCGACCAGAGTTCAGTTGCTTCTGTTGTTGTTTCAGCTTCATTTTCCGTTGTCTTTTCACCTTGAAGATCGAAAAGAAGTTCTTGATGTGCAATCCCTTGGTTCAACTGTTCGGCAGTAGCTTCAGTTGTCTGAGTCGCATTGGCATCATCATTAAAGCGCACTTTTGCAGGATAAACCATCTTCTGTTGTATTGCAGCAGCTTCTTCCTTGATTTTTGGAATATTAAAGCTTTCTTGCAACATTGAAGCCATTCGTGCACCTTTGAGGGAGTCAACCATTTCTTGGGTCCTTTTTTCAAAGAAAATATTTAAAAGCTTAAGTGCTTTAGCGATCTCGATTGGATCACGGCTTAAACTTTGTCTTAACAATGGTTCGTCCTTAGTAGATTCAATCAACCATTTACGAAATCTTTTGAAGTCTTTGGCAACATTTTGAGCATAAAAATGATCGCTAATAGCACAGTCCCAAAAGCGATTTTCAAGTAAGCTATTCCATTGCAAAGGGAGAGAATGAAAATCTGCCAATCCATTTTCTTCACCTTCTTTTTCTGTGCAATACTCGTAGAGGTCATAATAGGAGAGAGGCTCTTCTTGATTTTTCTTTAAAGCAATTTTGATCAGCGAGGCACTATCTGCAGTAATTGCTGTCGTTACTTGTTGACCATATGCAAAACCTCGTAATCTTCCTAAACCCTGAACCTTCGTGGTTAAAGGAGTATGCTCATTTACAAAGGCAACAGCTTTAGCTAAAGGGGGAAGTTTTTGATCTGTGCCAGTAATATCTTTCTGACCATAGAGCCAAAAGAGATTCTTTTCAGAGACTGAAGCCACTTCTTTGGGAGTGAAACGCTTTTCTCCACGTTTCAAAACAATAGGAGCTCCTTTGCCATCAAAAGTTGCAAATCCTTCAAAATTAGGGAAATATTCAAGAAACTCTTTTCCAATCTCAACAAGAGAAGTATAACCACGGAAATCAGCACCAATTTCAATAGCAACAGAGGTTTCAGGAGATCGTTTTGCCAGAGCTTGAATAATGCTTTCGTCTTTCGAAAGGGTGAGCTCTAGAATATTCATTTCTTTTTTTGCTTTCTGTTTTTTTACTTGAGTGATCAATGTTTTCGCAACTGCCTTCTCATCACACGTCACTTTGAAGCGGGAGGGAAGATGCTGCATTGAAAGAGTTCCTGAAGCTCCGGCGATCTTCTTAAAGCAATTAACTAGAAGGTGAGGAGTGCTCGTTACTTTTTCATCATAGCGGCGTAACTCTGGCAATACAGCTAGACCAATGAAATGAAGCCGTGTTGTGCAATTAGAATTGATGTGTTCTTGCAATTGCTTACTTTGAGACGGGTTCATGTTTATGCTATTTGGTGGATTCTCCATTCCTTTTGTAATGAGAAAAAATTTCTGGTAGGCCAAGGTTTCGTTTAGGTTTTCTACACCAGCATCCATTTCTGCAGCCGCTTTTTTAACTAACTCGGACATGTAATGATTCACATATTCTTGAGGAAAAGCTGTTTTTAAATTCGTTTGGATTGTGAAATTTAAAATCTGGTCAGGGGAGACAAATTCATTGCCTTCCTTGGGATTGCGTGCATCTTCCATTGGGATAGATGTGCGATTCTCCATAGGATCGACAAGTGCGTAGTGCTCGTTGCTATTTTTTTTAAGTGTTTGTGGTAAGTAGTGATGCAATTGATCATGTAAAATGCGGATCTTAGTTGAGCCATCCGTATTCTTTTCGCTGAGCATTTTTTCAAATCGCTGCTGTTCTTCTAAGGTCATTTCACCTTGGAGATATTTCAATGTATCCGGATGATTTTCCAGAAGTTTGTCATTCAACATTTTGCTCAAAAGTTCAGGAAGAATTTTCTCTCGGTACTTTTTTTCAGTTAAAAGAGGCAGTGAACCATACTTCTCATCTTCACTATCCCAAAATTCCACCCGGTACTTATCTTGGAGGCAGCTAAAGAGCTGTAGATAGATTTTGAGGTTATAATTCAATCGTTCCTTCCCAAAAGGATTTGCCATGCCGATCGAATAGTTGCTTTCTTGAGCGTCATTCAGGACCTTGTGTGGCTCGTCGACGTACAATACGCCCTTTTCCTTAACCCTTCTTTTAAGCCTTAATAGAGCTCCCAGGGCAGCATACTTGTCGGCGCTTGAGTTATTCTCAGCAATCTCTTTGGGTTTTAAAACTAGAAAATTGTGGGCGGTCTGATCGCTCATAAACACAGGACAGCGCATTTTTTCAGCGCGTTCAAGCTCGGTTTCAAGCACAGCAATATCTTCAGCAGCACATGGAGACTCTCTTGAAAAGTCAATACGGGAACCAAAGAAATGATAAGCCCCTTTTAGAAGTTTTTGCAAATAGGCTGTTTGCTGTTCGAAAAGCTTGGCAGGAACTGTCATCATCACAAGAGAATTATCTTGGGAAGAGATCAGTAATAGCCATAGAGGTAAAACAGCTTTAGATTTACCAAAACCAGTGCGAGCTTCAAAAAGCTTCCAACTGTCCTCTCCTTCTAAACTTGTCAGGGAATCTAGAGCGTCGAGTTGTTCCTTTCGTAAAAGAAGATCACTCAAAACTTCGAAAATTAAAACCTGGGGCCGCTTAGAGGGAGCATAGCAGCGGATAGCTCCTGCCTTTTCGACATAATCATCAGAAGCAGTTTCCAGGGATGCTGTTTCTCCAGCCTTAAGCAGATCAAAATAATCGCATAAGCTTTCTTTAGCACGCTGTAGCTGCTGGAGTTCGCTCTTCATAATAGCATACGCTATGACTTCCTGCATCAAATCTGTTATTTCGCCATCAGAAAGAGTTGGATTGCCATTGCGAAGGATAGATAAGTCCGACCGACCAAAGGCTACAAGCAGGGTCTCAATATCAAATCGGTTACGGAATCCACGCCAGAACTCTAAGGCCACCTGCTGATTGCCATGGAGGTCGTTGGCCTTTTTTAAAATATCCGTTTCTTTAGCTTTAAGGGCATGGATCTTTTGGTTAATTTTGTCTTGATATGTTTTCATACCCTTTTCAATGATATTTGAATCCTTTGCTAAAGATAACTTGGAAGAAGGCCGTTCCTGAAGTTCTTGTAGATATTGAGTCGCTCCTTTTTCCAGACGAAGAAACTGCATTTGTACTGCAGCATTGTCAGCAGTACTTACTGCTTTCTCTTTAGCCCAGTTTAAAAACTCTTTCGTGGTCTCAATCTCATCTACAAAGTCGGTCCCTTGTTTTACAAGTATATCCTCTTGGATTGTCAAAAGATCAATGGAAAAGGATGTTACCTTAATATCGATTGGAAAGAGTGGCTGAAAAGTGTCGATTAACGTGACTTCGCCAGGGCTTACCGCAACTTTCATAGAGTGATCAGGAATGATTTTCACTTCTTTAGACTTGTCAGTTTTATTTAAAGTCGGAGTGTCGCCTCTCAGCCAAGTTGAGAGATCAATTTTTCGATAGTTGTAATTAGAATCACAATTTTCTACGATCTTTTTCATTTTTTGAGAATTAAGAATTAGCATTTCTGAAAAGTTTTCATCCGTTTCACCAAATAAATTAACCATTGAGTCGTATGAAAGGGCTTCTTCAGGGCAAATAAAGACTCCTATCAGCAATAGCTTAAGGATTTCCATTTCTTCTGAGCTACCTGAGCTCATTAAAGAAAGCGTTTGCTGTAGGGCTAGCTTTTCCTTTGCTGACCCCTCCCATGCAATTTTGTAGTTCGGGAAGAAGTTGAGGATAAACTCTTCACCTGGTGCAGCTAAAGAGTAAGAGGGAAGTAGTTCTTGACCCGCTCTTTCTACTAGCTTCTTTCTAATAAGAGGCAACGTTCCAGATTTATATATATCTTTAAATCTTAATTCTTTATGACAATCGAGCTTAGTTGTAATAGATGAAGATACAGCCTTTACAAAGATCATTAGCTCACTTAATTCTCTTTCAGCTAATTGAAATCGATCTACAGCATTATAAATGTCATTATAAAGTGATATCTCTTGGCTAAGTTTCTGACGCTGATTGTCGTCGACCTTTTCTTTAGAATTGAGGTTAAGACTCCAAGAAAGAAGTTTTAGGCGTAAAGCGATAGCGTGAGGGTGTAGATCTTTTTTGCTCCCATCTGTCTTTAAGATTTCCTTTAAAAATGTTTGTGTCATTTGGTCAATTTTGCGTCGCGAGAGAATACGGGCCTCTTCCATCAGGTCAAGTGCCCGATCATATTGGCGGGTGTAAAAATAGATCGTAAAAAGTTGCATCACAGCTAATGAATTTTGTGGACTTGGTAATAATACAGGAAACTCCTGAGGAGATGTTAAATCATATGTAAGATAGGGGACCGGAGGAGAGGGTCTAAGGGTCTCTGTATTACTCTCAATGGGCATTTCATTATAAGGAATATACTTTTGTCCATTTAAAAGACGTACAGGAAGGATGACTTTGATTTTTCCCTGGGAATTTTCGAGAATTAAACTGTCTGTAAAATTCTTTAAAAAATCTACATGCTGAATGCTTGACATGAAAAAACCTGGAAACTGAACACAATAAAGCTGTCGTTTACCATCTTTCTCTCGAGCTACAAACTTAAGCTTGAGTTTAGAAAGTTCAATATGGCAGATTTCTTTTGATGATTTATCGATCCAGAGTGTGATATCCTCGGAACTTTCGACCCTTGTCAGCAGCTTTTGTAAAGGATCTGGGGCTTCATTTTCAGTTGGTTTTTTAAAGTCTCCAAGAATTTGCTCTGTAAGCATTCCCTTTTTTACGCGATGCATTCCCTCTTGATTTCCTATTGCAATCGTCTGTCCAGTACTTTTGCTTTCAGCGATAAGGGTCTCTTCATTTTTCCAAAAACTATGAACTTCATTGAAGTTGTAGCTGCAAGAAATTCCAGTGTCGTAAGATTTAATATTTTTATAAAAGCTCCCGTCAAATTCTTTATAAAATTCGATCTTGTCAGATTTTGTATAAAGCCGCACTTCATATTGCTTTTGCCTCCACGAGAAAGTGTAAATTTCTATAGAATCTTCCCGCCGAAAGTTTCCTAAAAAAGATCGTTCCCCAAAGAAATTTTTAAAATTATAGTTTTGTACCACTTTTTTGGGTAAAAGACGCATTTTGAAATCATCGCTTCCATCGATTGTGTGGGTTAGAAGATTAATAGCTAATGTTTTCAAAAAGAGAAATCCTTTTTCTTTATCCCAATTACAGATTGATGCTTCCTCAGCACTGAAGATCTCTGCAGCTGCAACTTTCCATAATGTATTAGGGTCTTCCGAGCGTAACATGAGGGCCTTAAATGAGTGGTAGCCGTAGTGGAGAAGAAGTGGCAGATACTTGGATTTAGTGTGGTTTCCGGGAATACATTGCAAGAGGAGTGTTGTTGTCAAAAGTTGTAAATACTTTTTTTCATCTCTGAGGGAACATCCTTGTTCAATAGTTGGAGCTGCGGCAAAGACTGCTTCTCCCAAAGCATTCCCTAAAATGGGATTTTTCTTGCCGACCAAAATAAGCCGTTCCCAGCATTTATAAAGTCTAGCTTTTTCGTTTTCAATCTTAGGAGAGTTAAACAGTTCTCCGATTTGCAACAGGCGAATGTGAAGATTGAACAAAAAGGCTGCTCCACTCTGAGAACGAAAACTTTTTTTCAGTAATTCATCATAGCTTTTTGTGATAAAATCAAAAAGAAGAGTGATTGTGGATTCAGCACGAGGGTCATTTGTGGCTTTAAAAAGAGATTCAAGGGCTTCCATTCCTTCAGCATTGAAGAGCAAATGCTCCAAAGTCAATTGATAGTCGGGTAAAGCAAGCTTTTGAAGAGCTTTTTTAAAGAATGAAATGGCTTCAGTAAGACGCGTTAGGGGTGATTTTTGTACAAATGCAATGAATTCCTTCTCTTCCTTTAAAGTCATGAAAGGGAGAAGCCGATCTGTATTTGGAAGAAGTTCTTTAAGGCGAACATTGAGATCTTTTAGTTCACGATGCTTCTCTTCTGTGATAGGTAGATGGGTCTCAGGATAGTGGTGGACAGGTGCACAATGGCCAACCCCGGGTCGGCTTGACCCCAAATACATCATGGATCCTATACAAGGATGTACCAGACCTCTATCATGTTCTAATGGAAGAATACGGACAGAAGTTTCTTTGCCTGAACTCAAGTTGCCACCGTGAGAAATATGGCGGTCTGATAATAGATACAAGGAGACCAGCCCTTCTCGCAAAATATCATAATAAGAAATGAAGGGGAGCCTGCGACCAAAACTATGGATAGTCCGCAAGATAAGACTTTCCAGTTTTATATTTGATTCGTCGAAAAGAGCCTCATCTTTTTTTTGAACATGTTGTTGTACACGTTTATCTGCGAAAATGGCCATTTCAGGGAGTTCTTCTAGTCGCTCAATACGGGGAGGTTTGCTATAGATGTCTTTCAACGAACCCTTTATTTCCTTAAATTTTGCTCCGAAAGGAAGCCATTCTTCTAAACTATTCCACTTTTTAGTCCAAATTGTCCAATAGTTTGGTCTGGGTTTATAATCTTTCCCCAGACGATTCAGTAAATCCCTTTCCTCTTCAAAACACGCCTTGGAGTTAATAGTAAAACGGTCTTTGGATTGAGGGGAATCAAACGTGTATTCATGTCGATAATTTTCGATTACTAATTTAAGACCTCGTATCCATTCCAAAAGAACTGTATCAGGGATAGTTCTTTCTTTTTTTGCTTCAATGTAAATGATCATCCAACTGTTCGCGAGGTCAGCAAAAAATGAATCAGGAATATGCATAGAAGGGGTTTGTTCATTATTATAGAAGAATTTTTGACTAGCAATCCCTAGATTAGTAAAAAAAGTTGTTCGATCAATGTTTTTATCTTGGGACGCAATGTGACTCTCAAAATTAAAATCGGTACAATTAGGCAACAGGCGAAAAAAATTAAGACGATAGCTCATTTCATCTGATAGGTCAGACATGTAAGATTTGGCAAGCTGCTCAAGTTCATCAAGAGGCAACGGTTCGCAGGGAAAGCTATGCGGATAAATATATGTTTCAGAAACTGATGATAGTTTTATTTCCTTACTTTCCTCAATTACAACTGGAACTACACGGCTTAAATCGATTCCATCAACCGGAAAGGTGAGTGCATTTTCTCTTCGATCAAGAGCTTCAGTAACTTTAGCAATTTTGCTAATTTTCTCAGCACGCTGAGCGATTTCTTCCCAACTATTGAAAAGCCATAGGGGCATGAGATTAAGCTGTTGCATTTTGCTTGCTTGGCTTGCTAATTTGCGCACACTATCCTCAATAAATTGTGAGCAGGGTTTTTTATGATGTTCAAGATAGTCACTAAGGGCTGCTAAATTCTTATTAAAGGAACCCCATCTATGAGAATGTAGATCAAGTGACGGAGAATTATACTCACCAGTAACACGTTTAAGAAGTGATTGTACAGAACAGCTCGGGGACCGTTGTTTGCCTCCAGGATTAGTTGCAATGATATCTACAGGCTTGCCTTCGTCTGATTCAACTAGCTTCTCTATGGATATTTCATCTGAATAACTGTCTTCTTCAGAAATCGAATCACTTGAAGAACTGTCATCATCGGAAATCGATTCACTAGATGAAGAGGAACTTAAACTAATCGTCTCAGCAGCAGCTTTCTTTCCTGCCCAACCGTAAAAAAACAAGCGATAGAGATCCTCTGCAGAAAAAGTAATATTTTTCGAAAAGGCAAGCTTTCCGTTAAGTTCTTTGATAGGAGGGCGTGGTCGATTGAAGCTAAGGACCATTTCCAAAAAGTGACTGTCTTTTAAATCTTGAAGTGAAGCTCCTGGGAAGATGAGTGTGCGATAGTGGTATTCGCGTTGCTGATTTGTGTTCTCTGTATAGACCGGATGATATTCAAGGCCTGAGCCTGAATTTGTCACTTTGAATGTTATGGAATCATCATCCTTTAAAATGAGCTCATAGAACATAGCGTGACCTTCGCGAACATTATCGTTATGAATGTTCAAGTAACCACCTGGAAAGGCTATGTAGCGGTCTTCTTGAAGTTTTGTAAAAAGCATTTTTGTAACATCTTCTAAAGGACAATTTTCAGATGGAATGAAATACTTTTGCAGACATATTTGAATTTTTTCGGCATGCAGATCTTCAGGAAATTTTTTTCTATAGCGTTCAAGATATTGGCAAAAAAAGGTAACAAATTGTTTAGGACAATTACCCTCGCCACCGCCAACACAATCTACTATTAGATATTGCAGGAGACCCTGGTTAGGACAATAACCTGAAGAAGGGAGTGAATTTCGACCCTCAAGGAGTTTTCCTCCATGATAAAGGAGATCTAAAAATGCCTTCTCAGAGTTAAGAGTTGAAATATCATATGTTCCATTTTTCCAGCGCCAAGAATCAACCTCATATTTTAAAACGCTAAATAATTTGGTAATGACTGGAGCTTTCTTGAATTCGTTGCAGCGAGCATTCACAACATTTATAAAATCCGATAGATCACCAAAATCTGAATCTTTTAATTTCTTATTTTTTTCGTATACTGCTTTGAAGACACCCGTGATAATTTCATCGAGGGAATGATAGCCGTTGCATCCGTCATTAATTTTAAACTTGCGGTTACCACTGCCATCCAAATTTTTTATAAACACTGCATTTTTTAATTCAATAGTTATTTGGTCTAGGGACATTTCATAATTTAAGTTTATATACATGTTTTTATCCTAAGCGAAATTTAATGATGTTATTATATCAAATAAAATTATTGATTACAATATAAATGTGCATGTTATTAGCGCAGATAGGAATTACCGATTTACTGTAATAAATATAGATAGGTAGGTATTTTTTATGTGCTAGATAGAAAGAAGTGGTTCTTATACGAAAGGACTGCCCTATTACAGCCTAAGGCTAGGGCGTTCATTTTGATGGCATTTTGGCTTTGAAAAATCCTCGCGATTCAACGATTGAAATAGCCTCTGTATATATATACAGGGGCGATTTCAATCGTTGAATCCCGAGTGATTTTTCTTTGCCAAAATATCATCAAAATGAATACCCTAGCCTAAGGCAACGCCCTAGGTGTCTTGTAGTGTCAATTTCAGGATATAGAGTTTGACAGAAAATTGCTTCGCGAATAGATTTGTGTGAAATTGAAATGCCATTGGTGTCTGGCCTGACATTCTGACATTTGCCGCAAATGCTTTTAAGAGTTTCGCTTGAGGCAATTATCAGAATATTAGGCAATACACCAATGACTTATCCGCCTTTCCACTAACGCTTAATAGCTTTCCGTCAGCTGCCTCTCTTCGCGTTCAATTTCTGAGGTAGAATCACTATCGAAACCTGATCTTAAATAAAATTCGTCGTTAGGATGATATCCAAATATGATAAGCTCTGCTTGGTGGTAAAACTCTTCTTCTCTATCAAAAAAGGCAGGTGGCACTGCTTCACACAACTCAGATTCTAAAATAGGTTCCCGGGTTATTTGACTATTGGATGAATTAAGGCTATGGATGGGTGAAAAACTAGGAGAATAACTAGGAGAATAACTAGGAGAATCAGTGCCTATTATATAATTATCAGGTCGATCAATATAATTGTAACAGCTTTTGCCGTAGTAGCTTTTAAATGTCGTCCAATTCCACGTGGACGGATAACGTTCATATTTACAAAGATAAAATAAGTAATTGAATTTTTTTTTAAAGTTATTGGATGATGTGGTCATTTCCAATTTTGCTTTTTTCACTCTAGCAGGAAAAGTTGCAATTTCGTTAGTGTGCTTAGAAAAATTTAAATTGTCCTCTTGGATATTATTTATTTCGATTCCTTGAGAAAAGAAAAGGACCTCAGAAGATTGTTCAGATGGAGAATGTATCTCTTTAGCACGTGTCGCTAGTTTCTCAAGTAGAGATGAGCTTTGGTCAGAAAGTACATTGATTGTGTGTTTCCAGAAGTTGTACGAATATTTATACAGGGCTATAGGTAAATTAAAATGTTCAAATAAAAGCGGATTTTTCAATTTTTTTAACTCAGAATCAATTCCTGACTTAAGGATATCAAAATAGGGGGTTATTGCCTCCATTGATTCAATATACGCATTAGACATGTAAATGAGTTTTTGATCTTCATTCGATTGATGGATAGCAGAAGGAATATTATTTAGCTGATCTTTAACTTTTCCAAGGTTCGTAAAGAAAGTACTGTCCGTTATCCCAGTAATTGTAGAAACAGTGCAGAGGATAAATGCTATATCTGAAAGAACTTCATGATCAGTCGTTGTCACCAGTGGGGAGTAAATGTTAATGAGAGAGTGGCAAGGGTCTTTAGGTTGTTTTAACTTCTCTAGATGTTTTTCTGCCGTTTCGATAATTTTTTCAATTGATTTTGTCGATAATGAGTTAACTTCTTGTTCTGGTAATATATTGGGGGTAATGCCAATTTGAATAGAACTATTTGAAGATGACCTTGATAAGGTTGCCTTATTAGATGGGGAAATCACTATATAAACTTATAAAATTTAAATAACATTTTTTACATTTTGAGTTTCGATATTTTTGTCATTTTCAAATCGAGCTTGATGGTCTCCTTCCAAATATTTTTCAGGAAAAAAATCTTGATCAGTTTCCAGCTTTGAGGAATTTGGATCAAAAATGTGAAAGTCAATGGATTTGTCAAAAAAATTATAGTAGTTTATAAAGTACTTTACTCGAAAATCTACCCAAGCTGTGTTGGAGGAAAGGCATTTATTTTGAAACAAATAATTTAAATAAGAAATATTTCGTCGAACTGTTGGAATGAAATTTTGTATCTGTTTCTCCGCATTTTCTATTTTAGAAGGAGCCAGATCAATTTCTCCACTCCGTTTATGAAGATTTAAAAGCGTGATTTCCGATTCTTTTGGTTTTAATCCATGGCTATATGAAAATTGGTTGTAGTCTTTTTGTGAAGGAATTGTTTTGTTGATGCCTTCAGCTATTCGTTGGTTTAGTTTTAAGCTTAATTCGCTTTTTAAAGTTAGCATGTCCATTATTTGGGAGTTAAGCTTTGTGTATGAGGATTTAAATTTTAATAATTTAGATTCTATGTTGCTAAATACATTTTCTGGATTAAAATCCATTGCATCTTTTTGCGCATCTAAATCTAGATTGATGAAATCTGTATTGATGTTATTAACTAATTTGATGTGACCATTAACTTCACTCATAAGGGTTTCATCTTTCATTCTTCTTTTGTCGGAAGAAGGTAAAGCAAGAATAAGTTCTGGGATTTTTTTAATGTTTTCAAGAAATTTATCATCAGGTGTGTTGGTTAAAATTGCCGCAAGATGGAGGATTTTTGCGATACTGTGATTCATGGACTCATTTCGATTCTCCGGATCAAGCATAAATGTTTGAAAGATGGATAAAGCATTTATTGGGTAAGATGTTTGAAAATCTCTGAAGTCTGTTTCCATTATATTTTCCTATATAATAATTAGTTAAATCTATGAAGAGTTTTTTGTGATACAAGGCCCTCCTAGACAAGAGATATCATCCTCCGAAAAAGATTCAGCATTGCTCGATTTAACCATTTTTTTGTGGCCCGTTCGTGATGGAGATTCTTCACTTGAAGAGCCTGAAGAATAAGAGGTGTGATTGAGGTCCACTGAGTCAAGCTGTTCTTCTTTAGATTTTTCTAAGTGAAATACATTTGAACTCATAGCAGAAATGTCTTCCAAACTTTCACCAGGGCTGTAAGTGCCCGTGCTTCTTTGATCCTTAGAAAGAGGTGGAGTATATGTATTTGAAATCCGAAGTTGTCTATACTGCCTATCAATTAAGAGATCATCAAAAGAAAAAAGTAAAATTTCCTCTGCGAGGTAGTTGTACCACGTAGGATAATGAAGTTCAAAAACTGTTGAATAATAACCGGGATATTTCGGACGTTTTTGAAATGCACAGAGATGCATGAAATAATTGCATTTCAACTTAAATTTAGAGTACGAGTTGTCCATTTCTTTCTTAACGATACAAATTTTATTGTAGATGGTTTGAATTAAATCCGTCTGTACTTTGAAATTTAAAACAGTATTTTTTGCATCTTTGGATTCAATTGTATTCGCATAGGAAAGAACATCGCACGATTTATCATACAATATATGTTTATTCTGATTTTCAGTTATCCGTTTAGCTAATTTTTCAAGTAAAGGTTCACATGAATTAGAGATTTTATCAATCAACATAAAGTGCTTTCGGTAAAATGAATGATATGCTTCTATAGGAAGTCTAAAAATAGAAAATTCCAATTTATAAGGGGATTTTATGCGATCAATTTCAATCACGATGAAGGGAGTCAAAAAATTAAGGCACTTTTTGATGATATTGAGCTGTTTGATAAGGTGGTTGGATTCCGCAATAAGATCTTCATCTTCTCGTTTTTTACGAATCGCAGAAGGGATTTCCGTAAAATCACTGTTGATTTCTCGGATATTGTTCAGTAACTCTTCTTCAGACCATTGTAGGAGCGTTGCAACAGCTTGTAACACTTTTACAATATCTGTCTGAAGTTTTTTGTCGGTGCTAGAAGCCGTTTTCGCATAGATTTCAGGAGTTATTGTGCCTTTAGATAGACTCAAGTCAATTAAAAAAGTTTCAGCTTTTGCTATGATTTCACGAAGTTTTTTTTGTGCCTCTGGACCTATTTCGCTGTGAGATTTATGAACTTCAATATGTGGAATCACTCTTGTAGGTTTGTATTCCGAGAAGGAATCGCAAGTTTCCATAATACCTTTTTTTTGTTGAAGTGGGCTCTTATTTCTGTTGAAGTGGGCTCTTATTTCTTTTGGTTAACAATTGTATCCTAGTCTTCTCATCATGACAGAGTCAATATTATTTTTGAGGCAAAAGATGGAAAATTAAATTTATGAAAGTCATGTCTAAATAGACACGGTAGAGCTTGTTTCTTAAAAAAGCCTTGACGTAACGTTTGTATTTAGCTATCGATGAGGAGAAATACATCATCCTCAGGAGGTTAATGTGGAAAATCAAGTTATAGGTGTGAACCAACCGGTTGGTGCAACTTCGTCCTCTCAAGGGGTAAATATTAGCTTATACAGAGAGGAAGTTAAAATCCCTAGATATGTTAACGCTATAAGAGAGGCTACAGAATTTTTGCCTAATATGGATGTATCGAAAAAGAGTCATGAAGATGGGCTTCATACAATTGAAGCTAATGTAAGGAAGTTATCCGATGAAGATGAAGACGAAGTCGTGAAGAACGTTTCAAAAGCGTTATTTGTCGCGGGGATGAGAGTGGGAATTCCGGGTAAAGATCTCTTTTCCTTTCTACCATTTCTCCCAGAGTTATTAGGTAAAATGCCTTCTACCTCTGAGCAAGAGACTCAAGATAAAGCTCTCATCAAAAAGTCAGAAGATCTTAAGGCCTATATGACTATGATCAAAAATTGTTTTGAAAATTTAGGCATGGTTCAGAAATGACCAAAATTAGGTAACATAAGGCGATCACGAGCCTGCCCACTTTTAGGCCGGTTTTTTAAAAAATGATTTTCTGGATTTAAGAGATTATTTAAGCGGCTTGTTTAA
>JACCRY010000026.1 GCA_013813265.1 Parachlamydiaceae bacterium | reverse complement strand
CCATCTTCGATAGGTTGACCACTGATATGCAAGCGTAACGAGATTGATATCGAGTTCGCTTTCGCTAAGGCTCGCGTTTTCGCCGTTAAAGGTATTCATCCCTTCTCGCCTCTTTCGAGACCGCAGTATTTCACGTAGTTAGTTACCCTTCTACGCCACGCGCAGCTAAATGTAGAACGTGTAATTTACATTTCAAACTCCTTTCAGTTTGATGGATTAATGTGATATGCCTCGCATATCCAAAGGGCGCAAAGAAAATTAGATAAATATAATTTACGCTTACGCGGAAGCGATTTAACGTAATAGCCCCGCGTCCATCTTTAGCAAAACGTGGATTAGGATAGTTGAAATAATAGAGCTGCAGTAGCAGTGAAGAAGCTCGTGATTTAAAAAAGGTTCACATGAAAAGCATGGTTAGAATGTTCAGTTCGGTTCCTAACTTCTTTGTATTAAATCAACTTAAAGTCTATAATTCAAAAGACAGCACACGGAGTTATTATGGAGTTTGTTGAAAAAAAAAGAATTTTGACCGGAGATCGTCCCACAGGTAAGCTCCATTTAGGACACTATGTCGGCTCGCTTAAAAATCGAGTTGCTCTTCAAGACAAGTACGATTGCTATTTCATCCTTGCAGATTTGCACACTCTGACTACAAAGCCAGAGAAAAGCGCCATAATGGAAATTCGTGCGAATGTTCATGAGATGGTGTTAGATTACCTGGCATGCGGTATCGACCCTTCCCGGTCTACTCTTTTCCTACAATCAGCTACCGAAGCCGTTTATCCGATGAACTTAATCTTTGAGATGCTGGTTTCGTTGAACCGACTTACAGGCCTTCCAAGCCTTAAAGATATGGCTAAAAATGCTCATATTGACAGCGAAAGCATGCCTTTTGGCCTTATAGGCTACCCAGTGCTGCAAAGTGCCGACATCCTAATGCCTAAAGCTCATTTGGTTCCAGTTGGAAAAGACAATGAAGCTCATATAGAGCTTACACGCGATATTGCACGACGTTTTAATAACTTTTACGGAGAACTTTTTCCTCTGCCGGAAGCCCTTTTAGGCTCTGTTCCGTCTCTTATTGGAACCGATGGCCAAGGAAAAATGAGTAAATCTTCAAACAATTGTATATTTCTATCCGATGATACTGCCACAGTGGAGAAGAAAGTTCGAGGGATGTATACAGATCCTAACCGCGTTCGAGCAGACATTCCAGGAACTGTTGAGGGAAATCCGGTCTTCATCTATCACGACACATTTAATCCCAATAAAGATGAAGTTGAAGACTTCAAACAACGCTATCGAGAGGGTGCAATCGGCGATGTAGAAATAAAGACAAGTCTAGCTGCTGCAATTAATCAATTTCTAGCGCCAATACGTGAACGACGCATTCATTTTGCAAACGAAAAAGGGTTGGTCGAAGAGGTCATCTACGAAGGCACTGAAAAGATGAATGGAATGGGCAACGCGACATTGAAAGAAATGAACAGCCTCATGGGTTTAAGCGGATACTGGAAAAAAATTACTAAAACGGCTATGGAGCGCAAAGCCAAAATTACAGGCAAATGAAAAAATTTGAACTCGTCACTCATTACACGCCACGTGGAGACCAACCAGCGGCAATCGAAAAGATTTCCGACGGAATTCTTGCTGGCCGTAAATCACAAGTTCTTTTAGGGATAACAGGGTCAGGTAAAACTTTTACCATGGCTAATGTAATCCAAAAAGTTCAACGCCCAACTTTAATAATGGCCCATAACAAGACGTTAGCTGCACAGCTTTACCAGGAATTCAAGAGTTTTTTCCCCAATAATGCTGTTGAGTATTTTGTCTCCTACTACGACTACTATCAGCCTGAAGCCTATATTGCACGTACTGATACATATATTGAAAAAGATATGGCGATCAATGATGAGATCGACAAAATGCGGCTGAGCGCTACGCGCTCTCTTTTAGAGCGAAACGACGTGATCATCGTAGCTTCTGTGTCTTGTATTTACGGTTTGGGATCTCCAGAATATTACCGAGAAATGAACTTACAAATTACCTCGGGAGAGCCATGTCGTAGAGATGAAATGCTTTTACATCTTGTTTCAATGCAATATAAGCGAAATGATTTCGATTTTTCACGGGCAACATTTCGTGTTCGCGGAGAAGTCATTGACATTTTCCCTGCTTACGAAGACGATTTGGCATTTCGCGTTGAATTCTTTGGGGATGACATTGAACGAATCAGTGAAATTAACCCCTTAACAGGAAAGGCAATACGCCAAGTTCCATCCATTACAATCTACCCTGGATCTCACCACGTCACTCCTGAAGAGGTTCGATTTAGGGCAATTGGGACAATTCGTGAAGAGCTCAAAGAGCGAATAGCTTTTTATGATACAGAAAAGAAATTTATCGAGCATCAAAGGATCCATGAACGCACGGGCCATGATCTAGAAATGATCAAGGAAATCGGTTTTTGCAAAGGGATCGAAAATTACTCTCGCCATTTTAGCAACAGGCTTCCCGGATCAGCCCCACCCTGTTTAATTAATTACTTCCCTTCTAATTACCTTCTCATTGTCGACGAGTCCCACCAGACAATTCCTCAAATAGGCGCCATGGCCAATGGCGACAAAGCGCGTAAACAGTCATTAGTTGATTTTGGATTTAGACTCCCCTCTGCCTATGACAATAGACCTTTACAATTCCCTGAATTTTACGATCTCATCAACCAAGTTGTCTACGTTTCTGCCACACCGGCTCCTTGGGAAATTCAGGAATGTGAAGGAGAGATCGTGGAACAAGTACTTAGACCAACCGGTCTGTTAGATCCCATCATTGAAATGCGTCCTGCTGAAGGCCAAGTTGATGATTGCCTAGACGAAATACGCACTTGCGTGGATTTAGGCGAAAGGGTGTTAGTTACAACTTTAACAAAACGTTTATCTGAAGATCTTACACAGTATCTTGTAGAGCTTGGAGTTAAAGCAAAATATCTGCACTCTGATATCGAAACGCTTGAAAGAGTTCAAATTATCCGAGACTTGCGCTTGGGAGTTTTTGACGTACTCGTGGGGATCAATCTTCTACGAGAAGGTTTAGATATCCCAGAAGTCTCGCTTGTCGTCATTTTAGATGCAGATAAACAAGGATTTTTACGCAGTCAAACTGCCCTGATTCAAACGTGTGGACGTGCTTCTAGAAATTCCAAAGGCCGCGTCATCATGTATGCTGACAAAGAGACCGCCGCAATTGCAAACACCCTGGACATCACTCAAAAACGACGAGCCAAACAAGAAGCATACAACGAAGAGCATGGGATTACTCCGACAACAGTCCATCGAGAGATCATTGAGCTTGTCGACTACCCTATCGAAGCTGCTACTAAAACGGAAGAAAAGTTCAAAGAAGTTTCCTATTCCCATGGTTCAAAGAAGAAGAAGCCTTTGGTAGCTGCTGAAGAACATGTCGGATATTACACAGAGAGCGAAATTCGCAAGAAAGTTGAATTCTATGAAAAAGAAATGAAACTTGCGGCTAAAGAGATGCGCTTTGAAGATGCTGCTAAAGCGCGCGATTTGATGCGCAAATGGAATGCGGTCGCACTCGAATAATGTAGTCTGCTGCGTCTCGCAGAGGCTGTGAAAAAATTCGAAATAATGCAGCAGTTAGGCGAAAGTTGCAGCTGATGCAATTCTTGACGACGTCGTAGCCATAGCTACGACCGAGGAGAGAAGTGCGTCAGCTGCAACTTTTC
>JACCRY010000025.1 GCA_013813265.1 Parachlamydiaceae bacterium | reverse complement strand
GAAAAGTTGCATCTGACGCACTTCTCTCCTCGGTCGTAGCTATGGCTACGACGTCGTCAAGAATTGCATCAGCTGCAACTTTCGCCTAACTGCTGCATTATTTCGAATTTTTTCACAGCCTCTGCGGGGCGTTGCGGGGAGCAGCCCAATTTTTAAGGGAAGCAACAAGAAAGACATAATCGATCACTTCAATTGTAGCCTCTTTACGAACTTCTTGAATTGCACTTTTCATTTTATCTCCAGTATGTAACTAATCATTCAACATACTGGTATTTTTAGCGCAAACAGTATGTAACGAACGGCGCCACATACTGGCGTTTCACTCCAAACCGCGGCTGGCTCGATCCCCAAACTTAAAATTAAATTTTCAGGTGATTAGCAATTTTAGCTTCTTCTTTTTAATCCGCTGCCAATATGCTTTTTTTCACCTTTAAAAATTGTAGGCGGAGAAAAAAAGCGACAGACTTGTAGTGAGTTCATAATTTCTTACCCCTAAAATTATATTTCTTTCTAGTAACATGGCCATTATCTTTATTAGTATATATGAATATCTTAATGCAGATTTTTTAAAAGAAAAATCAAACAAAAATAATATTTCGGGTCTAAAAGAGAAGACTTTTTTTTATTCAAATTCATTTGACATTCTTCTAGAAAGAAACATTCATGATATAGTCGCACCTCTTTTCAACCAAAAATTCATGTGGAACCCTAAGCTTCAACCACAGGCCAAGCACCTAAAATTCATTTTTAATGTTTTACGCGGCCACCTTCCAAGTATTAGCGAAATTATTGCCTTAGACGCTATCATAACTCATGTCCTTTTCACTTCTAATCCAGTGCTATTTGCCGAAGTACGGGCTTTATTACAAGAACTCCTATTAGATAGGCACCAGCAGTTATCAAACACTTTCTGATACAGACAACTTTCGCATGGAAATGATTATTGGGGATATTCTTTGCTTACTCCCTTTTCTGAAACCAGAAGATAAAGAAATCTTTAAAATTCCTGTAAAAACAGAAAATGGTTGGGAGATAATTCTCTATACAGTCGATAGAATAGAAATGACTCCATCTTGGATGGGCTCGCCTCTTGTCGCCTACTGCCTCCGTTCTGACATAGATGTAGCCCCGCCATTAATATTATTTAAAGGCACCACCGACCCTTCAGATGAAGGAGCTTGCTTAAGTATTCTTACAGATCTGAACCCCTTTGCTTCGGTAGGAAGCTATGCATTTTTCTTAGGAAAAGAAAAAATTAAAGTTTGGCTTGAAACCTTTGCTCCTATTACTAAAGCTATTATTTATGGAAAAAGCCTTGGGGGAGCTCTAGCCTGGAGAAGCGCTATTCATTTTCCCGAATACATTTCTAAAGTAATGGCCTATGGGGCTCCAGGGTTTTCCCCTTGGGAAAAAGATTTAATTCATAAAGTTACCGATGAAGATCCAGATCTGCAAATTTTGTTTTTCTGCCAAAAAAATGATCTAGTTCCTTATTCCGATTTGTCCGCAGATAGAGGAGTTCATTATTACGAAATTCTCTCAAGTAACGACCAGGAAAATCCACTTATTGCACACGCTGTCATGGCTTCAATTCATGAAAATTCAGAAATCTTTGACCTAGATTTTGAAGTCATAGGAAATCCATGGAAACGTGCAGCTGTAACAATAGCACGCCTATTTGCATCTGTCCTTTTTCCTTTCATTTTAATAGGACATGCCTTCAAAACTTCTATTGAGCACATTTACACTCATTGCCTCCTCCTTTGGGTCACTTTTAATCCTTCATCCGCGGAAGCTTCTGCGATCCCCAAACAGGCAATTTAAATGCGCTTACCATTCCTTTAGTTGGCTAGGATTAGTACATGCTTTCTTCAACCTATTGATTTTTTAAACGTTATGAATGTAGCTAATTTAACGACATGCGTGTAATTATTAAAAATCTTTATAGGAGATCAATATATCTAATTTTTTTAGACTAGCGATACAGCCTATAAAATTTAGAGTTTCAAATAATGCAATATTTGTTACAATCAAATTAGGGATACCAAAACAATGCACAGGAGCTTCACATGAAATTCATTTTCAACTTTATATTTTTTGGCATTCTATTTTTTTTGATTGCCACATATTTTCCTGAGCCGTTTCAAACTCTTGTTTCATGGGCTCAATCGCTCGTTAATTTCATCAAAGAGACATTTAGCCTTTTGATGGAAAAAATCAGTACTATGAGCAATTCACCCCCCCCATCTCTTCCTCCAGTTCAAGGGCCAGGAGCGTAACATAAGGCTGGGTATTGGGTGTGCTATGAATGATTTACATCGCACATCCAACTTTTATTTAAAGGATAAAGTTACCACTTGACGAGTGGTGGCATAGAACAAAGAATTGCTTCAGGATTGCCTTTAGAAAGAAAACCAAATTTTGTTCCTCTGTCATAAAGAAGATTAAATTCGACATAATGGCCGCGCATTTTTAATTGAATGCTACGTTCTTCTGATGAAAACGGTATTTTGGTCCTAATCGCATAGATTGGCATCACAGAAAGCGTTAAGCTTTTACCTATTGCTTTCCACATAGCAAGGTCTTTTTCTGAATTATCACTTTTAAAATGATCAAAGAAAATACCTCCCACTCCACGCTCTTTATTCCGATGCGGAATATAAAAATACTCCTTAGCATTTTGAGAAAACTGCTCATAAAGTTCAGCTCCAAACGGCAATAAGGTGTCTTTTGCCGTTTGATGAAAATGTATACAATCTTCCTCATAAGGAAATCCCATGGGTGTTAGATCGTAGCCCCCTCCAAACCAAGAAGATGTTTCGGTCGTGATATAACGTATATTCATATGCACTGTCGGGGCATGTGGATTTGCCATATGTGTGATAAGGCTGATACCTGTAGCTGCGAAAGGCCCTTGCTTATTGTCTAGAGGAAAATGATCCCCCCACACATGCGACCAGTTAACAGCTGCTTTTTCAAAGATTTCTCCTCTTAACAAAGAGATTTCTCCTCCGCCACCAGAACCATGTTCCCATGATTGTCGAGCAAAGCGGCTTTTAGGCTCAAGGGTTTCGAATGAACCAATAATTTCATCACGTAAGTTTTTCAAAAACTCTATAATATACCCAGGAATTTCCATTAAAGTTCTCTTTGTGCCATGAGAGTTATTGCCGCAATTGCAGCGGTTTCTGTACGCAAAATGTGCTTACCTAACTTTGTTCCAATGGCCCCAAGCTCACAAAGAATTTTCTCCTCTGAAGCACTCAATCCACCTTCTGGTCCAACACAAAAAATTGCTGTGGTAGCTGGTTCATTTTGCAGAAGTCGGTTCAACGCTGGTGCCTCCGGTGAAAGGGATCCAAAAAAGAATGGGAAATCCAAGGGTTTCCAGGCAGAGAGTGGCGGGAGCATAAGAATCTCAGGTAAGTAAAGTCTGCCACTCTGTTTCATAGCAGCAATCGCCAAGTGATTAAGACGCTCTAATTGATTTACTGAAAGCTCTCGTTTTTCGCAATGATCTCCCGGAAAAAGCCAAAGTGCGCTCAACCCTAACTCTGTTCCTTTTTCGATAATGAAATCTAAGCGATTGAGTTTCGGTATTGCTTGAGCAAGGATTAAACAATCCGCAGCTTTTTGTTCAGAAAAAAGAGATTCCACAACTAGTAGGGCTCTTTTTTTTTCAATTTTAGCGATTTTAGCCTTAGCGCAAACACCGAGGCCATTAATGAGTTCGATTTGCGCACCGACAGTACTACGCATCACATTGACAAGGTGATGAAATTCAGTCCCTTCAAGAAAAACTTCTTGAGATAATGCTAAATTTCGAGGAATGTAATGGCGTTCTTTTGGCATTTTACAATAGATTAATAGTCAGTGATTACAATTTTATCGTCTGTGACCGCACTTTCGATATTTAGTTTATGGTCCGGAGAAAGGTAGAACATCAAATCCTGCTGGTAACGCCTGAATCGTTTGCGGTAGAGCTCTTCTCGTGATTTAGAAAGGATATTGCCCAACTGTTTATGACCACTTGCCATTTGATATGCTACGTAGGTCTCTTCTAGATCACTTGGGGTAACAACTTCAAGGCTCCATGGTAGAACTTCATGTTCAGTTTTTGCTCCGGCTACAATCGTAATTGCTAGATAATCGCGAATAACATCTAAAAAAAGTCGACTTACATTTTTTGCATACAATGGACGAGTAAAGAGATCAACACCTTCTTTATTAATGATAAACTCGGAAGTAGAAAGGAAAACTTTTTCCGGGTTAATTGCGTCTAAAGTTCTTGTCGGATAAAATACTTGCACTGGAAGTTTTCGTTCTACAGGAATAAACTCGTGCCGTAGAAAATCAATTCTCAGATTTTGTGCGTCGGGATCATTTATTTCTTCGATCGTGTAATTCCGATAAGGTATGGTAACTTGTTTCCAATTGTAAGGAATAAGAAAGCTAATTTCGTTGTTACTGCCGCTTAACTGCTGACTCTTTAAGGAATCAAGGTCCGCTTTTGTGATCCTGTTTAAGTCGACTTTGAGCTCTAACCCCTTCGATTTTAAACGATTAATTTCCTCTTCAGGGCCGCTAATACTTTGCATTAATTTTTGTGGCCAAATATCTAAAAATTCATAGCCTTCAGGAGCATCTCCCTCAGGTAGCAAAACGTTAATAGTTATTTTTGAAGTCATTAGCCGATTTAATTTAATGACAAATTCCGAATGAGTGACGTCATTGATATTGTTGCTAAGATCAATTGAAGGATTCAGGCTCAAAAGATTTTTCTTATTAATTTGGACGATCCAATCCGCATGATCAATCGTAGAAGCATCTATATTCACTTCTAGATCCCCCGGCTCTATTTCTTCAATTACATCTCTACTACCAGTTAAGCTCAAATTAATCCGCTTATTGAGAATGCCATTTGGTAATAAGCCTACAATAGTTTTTTCAGCGGGCAGGTTTGAAATCCGAATTGGAACATTCCTAATCATCTTAGTTTCTGTGATTGAATGGCTTACAAAAAACCAGATGATCAGAGCTGAAAGGAGAGCCAAGAGCTTCCGCTGCCAGTTCTTGTAAAAAAGAGAGTGTATTAGCGATTCCATTTCTTGAACCACCCTGTTGACTCTTTAACCCATCCTAACGCATCGATACTTGTCTCCATAGCCGTTTTAGGTGGAGTGAACACGCTGCGAATTATCCCCTTAAAGCGATCGATTTTAATGCCTCGAGTCATAATACCCTCCCGTGCAATCGACACTTTTCCTGTTTCTTCAGACACCACGATGACCAACGCATCCGTGACTTGACTAAACCCGAGACCGGCGCGATGCCTTGTGCCCATCGACTTTGAGAGCTGCGTTGGATCATCTGCCAAGGGAAGAATTGTCGCTGCAGATAAGAGAGTGGTTCCTCGAATAATGACGGCACCATCATGAAGAGGAGTGGTTGTTGTAAATAGAGATTCCAACAGTTCCGATGAGAAACTGGCATTAAGCAACACTGCTTTGTTTGCATATTCATCGAGGGAATCTTGATTTTCAAGGACCACTAACGCTCCAATACGGCGCTCTGAAAATTTGTAGATTGATTGTGCTATACTATCTAAAAATTTATCGAACTCTGTGACTTCACGATATTTCTTTCCCTTCACACTCAACCGCGAAAGAGCTACTCGCAATTCAGGTTGAAATATGATCAGCAATGCAATGACAGCAACATTAATAAAATAGTACATCAATTTTTCAAGAACAGGTAGATGTAACCATGTTGTAATAGCATAGAAACCTAGAAATGCGATCAATCCAAACACAAGATCCATCGCACGTGTGTTCCAAAAAAAGGAAAGGAAATAGTAGATCACCAATGTAATGATGAAAATTTCTATAAAGGGAATTGTAAATTGCAAAATTTGCATAAGTCTAAATGGGCTCTACTCTGGATTTAACTATATTTTTTGCAGCGAGTCTATTAATTCTCGTGTACTAAATAACTCGTGAAGCAATACAGCGGCCTCTTTATGTTCTTTGACGTCGTGAACGCGAATATAGTCAACCCCAGCTTCAATTGCAAGACTATTCAGCGCAAGTGTTGCAGGCAGCAGCTCTGAAGGCGGAAGATCAAGAAACCGACCCATAAAAGACTTACGGGAAATTCCGAGAAGAATTGGAAATCCAAACGCTTTTAATTGGGGTAAATTCCGTAAAATTTCAAAATTATCAGCGACTGTTTTTCCGCCGAAACCAATACCAGGATCCAAAATAATAAATTTTTCTTTAACGCCACTTTGAATTAACGCTGTCACAACTTCTTCAAACCAGCGGAGAATAGATTGAACAATTCCTTCTTTAGGCACCGCATTTTTTTCAACCGTCAAAAGTGAGGATCCATGTACTGCACAAACCTGCACGCTAAAACTTGCCGCCAAGGCTCGCATTTCAGGTGAGATAAATCCGGAAACATCATTAATAAACGTAACCCCCGCTTCTACAGCAGCAGCAGCAACTTCCGGTTTCATCGTGTCTATAGATAAAGGGATCTTTAGGTGATTCTTAAGCTCTTTAATTAAAGGAATGACACGCTGTAGCTCTTCAGCTAAAGGAACAGAACTTGCTCCTGGACGTGTCGACTCGCCTCCAATATCAACAAGATCTGCTCCAGATTTTTCAAGAAACTTACCATAGGAACAAGCAGCCATAAGAGTATCTTCTGATCTCCCGCGTCTTGATTCTGGAAAAAATGAATCTGGGGTAGCATTGATAATGCCCATGATTTTTGTCTGAATCATCAAATCTCCGTAATTTGCAAAGAAACTAAGCATATCTTGTTAAGGGCATTTCTAGCAAGGTTAATCAAGCTTTCTTTCTAAAAAATAGATGTATCCCTTTGCGTGTTCTAGATCTGGGTTCTTTTCTACTGTAACTACAGAATCATTACACTTAAACCGCTTTCCTGCAAGCTCCACAACAGAATAATAATGACCTCCAGTGCATGAACCGGCATGAACAACAACTGCTTTAATTTGATATATCGCTTTATCATTAGACTTCAAATCGAATAATTCACTTAAATCAACTTCATTATTGCTTAGATCAATATTATCCCGGATTTTTTGATTTCCAACTTTAAAGCGTTTTAGTTGGATTTGTATGTTTTTCGGAGGCTCTCCTTCTATTGATTTTTTCTCTGTCCATTCAGAAAAGGATTTTATCACTGTCCCTTCATCATCTGTAGAAGTCCATTTATCAGTTTTAGACCCTTCGATAGAAACCGACATATAGTCATTCATCAATTTTTGCAAAGAAACATTAGATCCCGTGATTGGCACTTGAAGCAAGGAAATGGGGTCTGTCGTTTTCTGAACATGGCTATCTCCAAATTCTCCACCTTCTCGGGTTAGTGTAAAAGGAAACGTACACCCTATTGCTTGAAGAACAAATTCGACAAATACAGCGGCATCATGTTGTGCTGTTAAACTTCCTTCACCTGGAAAAGCAAAATGAAAAGCTGAACGTAGTTCTATAGCAAGGGCTTTTAAACCTGCGGGTTTGACTTCAGCTTCTTCATATTTCATTACAAACGTTTTCAAAATAATCATCACTTGCTTACATCGTATATACTCACTAAGCTCCATGGTGAGGGGGATTAGCATTTTTTTAACCCTTTCCCAGTCAATGTTTTCACCCAAACCCAAAAGCATCGAACTTTCATCTTTAAATGTTCTCTCAATATAACTTATCATTCGAGATTCCTTAGTTTTCTCTTGACTAACTTGGCTAGCTTCTTGATTTAAAGAATTATCGTGCTTTTCTTTAATAACTTCATCAATACTGTTTGTAAATGCTTTTCGATTTAATTTTCTTAAATCATTTATCAGAAAAGGTACTTTCCTCTGTTTCCATGCTGCAAATAGATTCTCTATAATACTAGAAGCTTTATTATCGAATATTCCGAACTTCTCCAGTTTTATTCTTAATTTTTCTTGAATAGAACCATAAATTGGCTGATCCTCCTCTTTTAGTTTAGCTCGAAAAACAGGATTTGAGATGATGGCTTGAACGGATGCATTCATAAAGCAAGTGGCGCCGAGATTAATGATTCCTTTTGGAGTTAACCTTTTTGCAAGCATTACCGAGCATTCATTTTTAAAAAGAATTTTACTTTCCCTATCTGTCTCTAATTCTGGTATTTTCCAATTCCCCCCCTCTTCATTCTTAATTACACCGAGAGCGATCTGAAACTGGTCAATAAATTTTTCAAGTGACTGAAGCTCTTTCCAAACCTCTATATCGGAAGTGAACCTATCTTCGAGATTCTTATTTTTAACAACCTGCTGTAATTCAGTGTGAAAGTGAAAAATATTAATGCGTATAACTCTTTTATTTTTCTCAATCAACTCTTCGATGTGAGAAATCTGTTTTTCAAGAGCTGGGATTGCACCGCACATCGTTTGGAGTTGCTCTTGGTTAAAAAATGGAGAAAATTGATCTAAAATATCTTGAAATTCTGTTTTTTGATTCTCGATATTTCTTGTTAAATCCATTAGATCTCTCAAACCATCCACTTCCTCAATGGGAATTTTACTGAGTTCAACTAAAAGTGAATCTTCGCTAATGACCTCTTGAGCTCTCTCTATAAATGTGGCCACCTCCTCAGGACTAGGCCTTTCATGAACAGAAAAATGATTATCTTCTCTATAAATATATTTACCGATCAACATAGCTAAAGGCAAGATCACAGTAATACAACTCAAAATTTTTAAGCCGATGATGACTATGTGAATTGCCTGAAAAAACAAAGAGGATTTTTCGGAAGATATTTTTTCAATGGGAATCGTTTGGTCATCCTCAAAACTTGGAACAATTGCGTATGCTTGTTGGCCCCAATCAAAGTACCACTCTACAATCCGACCTAACCACACCTTATTTTCATTAGGATGAGGCAACCCGGGAGAGCTAATAGGGCTAAAGAATCCAACTCCTTCAACTGACGCACTCATATTATCTCACTTTAATTAAAGTTAAAAAGATATTATAACAATAAAACGAAATTATTGCAACCCTAATGATAGAAAATTATAAAGTATCGGAAATAGACACTCTCATCTTTCGAACTCGACTTGTCGAGGGCGCGATTCGAGGCCTAGAAATGCGCAAGGGGAGGTCAAAAAAAAAATATTCAAAAGTTTTCTGATGTAAAAAAAACAAAAAGTTAGAATTGTGTAAATTTTTTTTAGTCCCTGGAGAATCATGAAACACAGGCCCCATGCTCCGCTTCACTTCTTACACGGAGAGGGAATATACATGGTAACAGGCACTACTCTTCACAAGCTATTACTAAATAATTCAGAGGAAAAGTTAAATTTATTGCATGATCTATTATTAGAGTTAGCAGATTAGTACAGATGGAAGGTAGAAGCATCTAATCACGACCATTTATCTCGTTCACCTGACAAAACAGAAAATCTTGTAAATATTTATCACTCATCTCCACGCCTCATCAGCCAGTAAGTTAAATACTATTAATCAAACTTCGGGAACCAAAATCTGGCATCAATATGGGATTCAAAATTAACATTTCAAGCTTCATACCTAGCTAGATTGAATTATGTGATTCAAAATCCTGTTAACCAGGGACTCGTGGAGGAGGCGAAACAATATAAATGGTGTTCTGCAACTTCTATCTTTAACTTCTACGCGCCCTCGACGAGTCGACGAGTCGAGAGCGTACAAAGCGGAGAAGAGTCTCCGCACTCTACACTTTATAACCTCACATCCCCTTCGATTAAAAAGAAAACGACCTTTTAAGTGCCCTCAAAAGGAGATGAGTCTCCGCACTCTAAGCTTAACCTAAGTCTTGACACTTAAAGTAAAAAAGTTTATTACTGAAACCTATTTACCCTTAAGGAGACCCATGAGCCTGTTAAATCACGCCCTTCGACAACCCAAGAAAACAAATCATGGTACTCCAAAACTCTGCTTTCTTGCGCTGATTTTTCCATTGCTTTTCTCGTCTTTTACGAATGCAGCACCTTTTAGCATAGAACAGACGCACGTCATCCTCCCTGAATTAGAAAAACAAATTGAAGCCGGCATGAAAAGAACCCGGGTTCCAGGCATAGCAGTAGGCATTATCATCAATAACAAAGTCGTCTACTCCAAAGGATTTGGTGAGAGAAAAATTGGAGAAAATGCTCCTATCACTGCTGACACAGTTTTTCAAGTTGCTTCTGTTTCAAAACCATTAACTTCAACGGTCATTGCAGCTCTAGTCGGAGAAAATGTTCTCCAATGGAATAGCAAAATCAATCAGCTCGATCCCCAATTTCTGCTAAAAGACCCTTGGGTATCAAGTGAAGTCACGATTGAAGATCTCTTAAGCCATAGATCAGGGCTACCAGATCATGCAGGTGATATCTTGGAAGATCTCGGATTCGACCAAAAAACAATTCTTCATCAGCTACGCCTTGAACCCATAACCGAATTTCGAAAAAATTACAAATACACGAATTTTGGCTTTACAGAAGCTGCGTTAGCCGCAGCTAAAATTGCAGGCGTTTCATGGGATACTCTTGTTCATCAAAAAATGCTTAACCCTCTTGGAATGGCTTCAACCAGTACCAACTTTGATACATTTATTAACAATCCTAATCATGCAGATTTGCACGTCATGGAAGAGGGCATACCGAAGGCCCTATTTCAGCGTAATCCCGATGCACAAACACCTGCCGGTGGATTCAGCATGAGTATGAACGATTTCTGTAAATGGATGCTATTGCAAATTTCAGAAGGAAAATTTAATGGCAAGCAACTGATTCCTGCGGATACACTCAAACAAACACATTTACCTTACATCACTAGAGGTCCTAACTCATTTTATGGACTAGGCTGGAATATCAGTTACAACACAAAAGATGAAGCCATTCTTTCGCATGCGGGCATGTTTAGCCTAGGGGCAATTACAACTGTAAAAATTATTCCTAGTAAGGGATTTGGCATAGCTGTATTTGCAAATGCTGCTGTTACTGGACTTCCCGAGGCAATTATCGATATTTTCATGGATCTTCAGAGAACAGGCCAAATTGAAAAAGATTGGGTCCCTATTTGGGAAGAGCGCGTACAAGCACTTTTTGGACATGAAAAAAAATCTTTTAACCCAATCAAGATTAGGTCTGAACCTTTGCCCAACAACGCTTATGTAGGGAGTTATGCAAATGAATACTACGGTGAGGCAAACGTTACAGAAAAGAACGGGAAGCTATATCTAACTGTCCGCCCTATGGAGGAATCCTTTCCTCTAAATCCTTTAAATAGAGATGTTTTTTCCTTTGAATCGAATAAGGAAACGATCAATGGTATGTCGCCAGTACTTTTTACTATCGATGAGACAGGAATAGCGAATCAGTTTCTGCTGGAAGCATTTAATGCGAATGGGTTGGGGATTTTCAAAAAACACAAACCCGGTAGCTAAGTCCTTTGAAAAAGGAAGCTCTGTTAACTGGGAAGTATTCAGGCCATCGGTTTATACAAAACGATGACCTGACACAGTTTGCTACATTTGCACGCTAATGATAATCTTCTACCCTTATAACATAGCATCAGGCCCTGTCTTCATTAATTGTGCTCTGTATTCTTCGAAATGAACCTTAGCTCTTTTTTCTGCATACTCGATTGGTATAAATATAGTTGCGACTAATGTTACAACACTACTAATAAGAATGTAAATAGGAGCAACAACAAGTAGATAGCCCGCAGCGACTACCAATTTGACTGTCAATTGTTCTAGTCCTTTCAAGATACGATGCCCATTAAGTGTACCTATGCCCATTATTACATTTCCAACACCTTTAATGATTGTTTCTCCAAGAGTAGCTACTTTTGTACCTAAAGTAATGAGAGCAGAAGCACCAGCCAAAATTATTCCGCAGGCACGCTTTCCGTTTGTAGAAAAATCTGCAACAACAAAACCTTTATACATTTCCTCTTTAAGTGTTTCCCCGAACAAACTTGCTTGTAGGCAATGACTAAATTCCATATTAGACCCTTTTATTTAAAAATTTAGTTTTACTAAATGCAATAGTACACAAACAACTACTTAAATTCAATACATTTCTGCGAGACATTTTAATATAATTTAAAATTAGCCTTAAAGGGTCCACAATTATAAATTTTTTCAGGAAAGGACGTCCTGGGCGTGTGGATAAAGTGGACATGGTAGACATTTTAATTTTCGTCCACTTTTCTCCTCCACATAATTTGGAATTGCAGATCATCGCAGAATTAAGTTGCACTTGCAATCCATTCGCTTTTTTTGCAAACTACCCACAACTGTTCACAAGCGGACTCATCATTATGCATTTATTTTTACTCCTTTGCTTATTTCTATTAAGTTCTCACCAATGTTACGCCTCCAACCTAAACACTTACTTGGAAATAGGCGTGCACAATGAAAGCTTCAAATTAAAACTTGAAGATCAAAACAGGAATGTCGAAAATAGCTTTGAAAAATTAGAGTGGAATAATTGGATAACTTCGGAAATACGAATCGGAGCCATCTATCAATTTCTTTCATGCTTTTCTATAGAAGCCGAAGGTGCAGTGCTGCTAAAAACTGATTCAGTAAATCTCTCCAGTACCTATCGACAGGAAACTTCTTCTAGATCTCTTAAGATTGGCAGATGCAATAAAAATATTTCCGGAAATCAATTCTCTGTTGCTATAGGCTATTTTGGCGAAGTGACCCCGAATGTTACCCTCACAACACTCGTTGGTTATTCCGAACAAAGAAGTAATCTCCATGGTCATTCTGGAAAAATACCTCTGCAAACCGATTCAGCAAGAGAACAACACAAAATTGATCTTTCAAATTTAAAGTGCTTTAACATCTGGAAGGGACCCTGGATTGGTTGCAGGCTCAATTACTTACCTTGCTCAGACCTTAGCTTATTTTTAGAGGGTGAATATCATTATGTTAATTTTAATAGCCACATTCATTGGAAAGCACAAGAACATCTTTCAGACAATTTTCATTTTGATACTAATGGCTCCATTTCACATAAGGGTACAGCTCCTGAAATCAAAGTCAAAGCAGGCGTAGTCAAAGACTTAACATCACATTGGAAGATATCCCTTCGTGGATACTACGAACAGTTTTTCAAGCAAACGGAAAACGCATCAATAAAATATCAAGAGCTTGCATATACACCTGATGAACGCCTTTTTTCTCAAGGATCAAACCGGATAAAAGCAAAATCGTCAGTACAAGTCTCATCATGGGCAATTTTAGGAGGAATCGACTATGACTTTTAAGCTTAGGAACTGTCCAAAAATGACTTTCAGAATATTCATATTTTGCATTTTTATTTCTTGCTCCTTTCAGTGCATTGCTGAAGATAAAATTGCCCTCCTTTTTCTAACGAGATCAACACCAAACCATGCAGACGTTTGGAAAAAACTTCTGAAAGAAGCTCCCGGCAAATATAACGTCTATGTCCATTCCAAAGAACCAATGGGTGATGCTTTTTTTCAAAAGCGTCGCATCTCAAACATTGTTTCAACCACATGGTCAATACATGTTAAAGCTTGGCAGGCTCTTTTACAAGAAGCTGTTAAGGACAAGGATAATGTTCAATTTGCTTTTCTTTCGGAGGCGTGTATTCCTCTCCACTCGCTCAAGCATATTTACTCCATCATCACACGTGACCCTCGCACGCATATAGCTTTTGCAAGACCCTGGTGGGATTCCAACAACCCTAGAGAACTGCACACAATTGATAAGGAATTTCGATGGGGCAATGCTGAATGGATGGTGCTCAATCGCAAGCATGCAGAGCTAGTTGCGTCAGATAGAGCTGTCATTCGACTTGTTTCCCGTCACGAGAACGATCAGGAGTCTTATTTTGCGACTCTTTTTGCGATTCATGGATGCCTTTTTGATGATTTGTGTGCTCATAGCTATACGTATGTAAACTGGAATAATGCAACTAATGGTGGCGCTAGCCCTTATTCCTTCACAGATGTGAGCAATTTCAATGATGCATTACTTGATGAAGCCTACAATGGAGGAGCCCTTTTTGCACGTAAATTTTCAAAAGAGTATCCTTCTGAAGATATTTTACAAATGATTGAAAACTCGAAACTTGTATCCTTACGAGCAGATCCCAAGGAAAGCATGACACAAAATCTTAGTCTAGAAACGCATTGAGCTATGGATTTGCCATTGATGTCTGGCCTGATATTCTGATATTTGCCCTCACTTTTATTTTTAGAGGTATGTGTGCGACAAATGTCAGAATATCAGGCCAGACACCAATGGCTTACCAAAACTCCTTACTTTTATAAACAGAGACAAAATTTAGATTGGATATTGGTAGCAATTATCGTTCATCACCCTTACAAAAGGCAATTATGTTAACAATAATAGATAGCGGACATGAATCAGCTGAAAGAAATATGGAAATCGATCAGCAATTGCTTCTCTCTCTATATCAGCACACCAAACCCATTTTACGATTTTATGACTGGAAGCAGCCTAGCGCAACTTTTGGCTATTTTAGTTCCCCTGAATCTCTTTTAAACGTGCAAGCTGCAAAAGAGTATGGACTGCAGCTCGCTAGGAGACCTACAGGGGGCGGACTTCTATTCCATGAATTCGATTTCACATTTTCGTTTTTGCTACCCGCTACTCATCCGCTTTTCTCTTTAAATACACTAGAGAACTATCGACTTGTCAATCAGATCGTTGCAAATGCCATTCAAAAGTACCTACACATAGAAAAGCCGCTGGAACTGCTTTGCTGCCAAAAAATACCAAATCAAAGCACAAGCCAAAGCAAAGAACTTCGTAATTTCTGTATGGCTATTCCAACAGTGTACGATGTAGTTAGCAATGGGAGAAAGTTAGCAGGAGCGGCACAACGCCGAACAAAACTGGGTTTTTTGCATCAAGGATCAATATCCTTACAGCTACCATCAGATGATTTTTTGAAAAGAATTTTATTGCCAGGCTCGATTGCGGAAGCAATGAAGACTTGTAGTTATCCGCTTTTAGAAACTGCGTGTTCTTTGGAGGGGCAGACAACAGCAAAGAAAATTTTGAAAGGGCTTGTATCTAAAGAATTTACCTCATTCCTCTTGCCAAGAGAAATGAGGTATATGAGCTAATTACTTAGCTGCAACTTCTGCTGTATCAGCAATAACTAAAGCAGGTTTTTCAGCAGATGACTTCTCATCTGTCATCTTAATGAATTTCTTGCTTAAGCCAAAGACTGAAAGAATCCAAAGAGCTACCACCCCGACTACAATCGGTGCAATGATTGGCACTAGTTGGTACAGTGGAGCACCCATAAAAATCGTTAGAAGACCCATTTGAATGTAAGAGCCTCCAGATTTACCGCCACGTCCGCCAATAACGTCCACTGCAGCTTTTCCTTTAACTTTCAATTCAGGATCCAACGGAATGTATGCCATTTCTTTGGTAGGATCAAATAAAGAGTATTTAACTGCTTTACCGAACGCATTAACAGCTAATCCGAGCATTACAACAAACACGATAAGCTCTCTTTGAATGACACCGCTAGAAATAGCTTCTGTGATTTTCATGCCATCTGGCAACATTGTGTTGTTATGATAAATAACGCCAAAGAAAATCAAAATTCCGACAAGCAGAACACACGGTGTAATCAATGCGCAAGTTCTCCATGAGAAACGGCGTAGAAGGTTACTTCCAACTAACATGAGTACTAGGGCGATACCACCTGTTACAGTCGACAAGCCACCCATTACATGGTTGTAGTCAAGTTCGTTAGGATAAGCAATCTTAATTTGGCCTTTCCAAACACCCTCAAAAACGTTAATTGAAACGCCGTAAGCTAGAATCAACATGGCAATTAAGCCAAGGTAAGGAGAAGCAAGGATATACTTGATGCTGTCCATGAGAGATAGCTTCTCTTTCTTTTTTTTGCCTTCACCCATTGCTTCAGGATCATAAAAACGCTTGTCTGTTAGAACATTACGATTCATCCAATAAAAAATTGCTAACAAAAAGGTACCAGCAACAGTTACCATTCCCATTAGATATTGAAGACCAAGACCTAGAGAAACGTCGCGAGACAATCCTAAGCTTTGAACATAGTTCGAAATCAGCATGATAGCAGGACCTGAAAAGAGTAGGCCGAAGTTACCTACGAATCCGAACATACCGTAGAATCGACGAGCTTCTTTAACAGGAGTAATTGCGTTGGCAAACTGCCAGAAAAGTAGAGAAAGAACAGCGCTTCCCCAAAGTTCAGATAAGATAAAGAACAGTGTATAAGTCCAGTTACCGACTAGAGGGATAATCCAGCGCAAATAGGGATAGTTAAGTTGATGCATTTCAATCGTCGATAAACTCATGTGCAGAGAATCTTTAAATGGATAGATCAAGTAAGGAAATACGGAGAAGAAAATAATAAAAGGAAGAGCTGTAACATAAAAAAGCCCTTCACGTTTGAAAAGGTTTGCACCTTTTGTGTAGAGGAGCATAAAGATAACTGCTGAAATAGTCACCCCAATTCCTTTAGCAAAGGAAAGACTCTCAGCTCCAGCTCCGGGTGCATTCACAAGAATCGCATCTTTCGTATCGCGTAAAAGAGTATAAATAAATAGAATGCAAAACATCATTAGTCCCATAGGAAGGAACTTTTTAAGCTCAAAATTATGGATCGGCCACAGCATCTTGCGCCAACCAGTAAATTCTTGCTCTATTTCTTTCGACATAATATCTCCTGATATAAAGTATTGTTTTTGTTATATGTAAGCCCGTGTCGGACTTTGGATCTGAAAATCAAACCCATTCAAATCTTTGAACTTCCATTGTACATTCTTTTAGTTTAAAAAACAATAGGTTTTATCAGAAATTTTATACATTAAGCGATTAACTTGCTACGTATTTTTATCGCTTGCCCTTTTTAAACGACCTTCCTATAGTGAAAAAAGCTGTAAGAGGGACTTATGCCATCAAAATTTGAAATTTATGGATCTTCTCATCCTGAGAGAGAACCGGAGCGTCCGCTTGAGTGCTCGGATTGCAAAAAGCCAATATCCGTTCACTACAGTGAGATTGTTGGAGCCGGAATAACACATACAGATATGTGCGCCGATTGCCCTGTTTTGGAGAGGCATCTTTTTGGCCTGAGGGCTACAGGCGGAGAGCAGAAGACCGAAGGGACAACAGGACTTGCCTGTGGAAATTGTGGAATGACCCTTGAGGCTTTGCGCGTTGGCGCCCCCTTGGGATGTAGCGCCTGTTATGACGTTTTTGAAGAAATGATTATTCGAGAACTTATAGCTACAGCAAAGGTTCCTCCACGTATTGCAACTACCAAAAAATCACAACCTCTTCATATTGGCCGCAGTCAAGGTCAAACGCAGGAAATCTCTTCCTCTATGCGCCTTTTAGCTCTGAGTGAAGAGCTAAATGAAACATTAAAACGCGAAGATTATGAACAGGCCGCAAAGTTAAGAGATCAAATCAAGGCGCTTACAAAAAATCAACAGTCAAGTAATGGGGGTGCAGATGGAGAATAATTCCGCCTCTGATTCATTCCTTTCTCTAAGAAAGCCTTGTTTTAACAGTACCAATCCAATATGGCTTGCATCTACTGTTTCAATAAAAAGAAATATAGAAAAATTCAAATTTCCTAATAAATTGGACGTTGAACGAAAAAAACAAATTATAAACTTAGTTGGAAAGGATCATCTCTCACCACCTCAACTATCCAATCCAAAATTATTAAAAGCCGAAGAACTTAGCTCAAATGATAAAGAATTTTTAACAGAGCATTTTCTCACAACTGCCAATTTTTACCAAGCTGGTGCTGGAGAAGCTTTTATTATTGACGACACTGGTGAAGTAATTACAATTTTCAATCTTGTCGACCATTTGACTTTTTACACCATTGATACTAAGGGAGACCTTGAAGCAGCATGGAATAGAGTCGTCAGACTTGAAAACAGTTTAGGTGAAAATTTAACCTACTCTGCCTCACAAAAATTCGGTTTTCTAACTTCTTCCTTAGAGCAATGTGGCACAGGTCTTGAAGTCACAACTTTTCTTCAATTATCTGCACTATTGCATCTTGAAAAAATCGATTCCATTCTAGAGCAAGAAGCAGACGACAGCTTCTTGGTCATGGGCATGCAAGGAAGTCCGACAGAAATTATCGGTGACGTTTTTGCCATTCAAAACAACTATACTCTTGGACTTACAGAAGAAAAAATTATCTCCTCTGTTTATTCTTTAACTTCGAAGCTTATTCGAGAGGAAAGAAGTACACGAGACCAAATTAGACATTCAAAAAATCCTATGATTATTGACAAAGTCAGCCGCGCATTCGGAATTCTGCTCTATTCTTATTACTTTGAACCTATAGAAGCTTTAAATGCTCTGAGTCTTTTTAAACTTGGCATAAATTTAGAATGGATTTCCGGGATTACCGAAGAGGAGCTGAATCGAGTATTTTTTAACAGCCGACGGGCCCATCTTTTAAGTCAGTTTACAGAAAAGATAAGTCAAGATGAAATTCTTCATAAGCGTGCAGAATATATCCATAAGGCGCTTAATAACGTCAAACTCTTGGTTTAGAGAAAGCTAATCGGGACTCATGCAAACAGGATGGAATAAAAAAGGCATCGCACTAAATGCCTCATCAGAAGCACATTTCATCGATCATCTTGCGATTATTGCATTGATAATGGATATTCCTTTGTTTTTATTTGATGAAAACTGCTTTTTATTGGCCAAAAAATACTATCCTGGGCTTCAGGTATATCTAAAAGATGACTCTGTATTTTCTTTGGAAGATTTGACTCAAGAATATGACGTTTTGTTTACCACAGAGCTTTTAGGAAAAAAGGGACGTTCTTTTTTTGAGACTGCAGCTTTGAAGCATCAAAAAAAATGGCGGAGTGTTTTCTGTCCTCATGGATTTTCCGACAAGGCATTTCACTTTGAATTGTGCGTTTTGGAAGACATTACTTTGATCTACGGTGACAACATGATCGATTTATTGCATGAAAGGAAGGTTTGGGATCAAATAAAAAACTTTGTGGTAACAGGAAACTATCGTTATACCCACTTCAAATACTACCAAGAATTTTATGAAAAAATTTTTCAAGAAGAAATTCAAGCACACTTTGATAAAAAGCGGCCGTTAATCCTTTATGCACCTACGTGGCTAGATCAAGAAGCTTCAAGTACCTTTTTTGAAGCGACTAGTTTTCTTTTAGATCAGTTGCCCGAAGATTATAACATTGTGGTCAAATTACATCCTCGATTGGAGCTCGATGATGTTGCGAGCTGTTATCAGATCATGGGACGTTATGAAAAGAAAAAAAATGTGCTCTTTCTAACTAACTTCCCCCTTATTTTCCCTATTCTTGCTAATACAGACATTTATATCGGAGACATGTCTTCAATTGGCTATGACTTCTTAGCTTTTGATAAACCCCTCTTCTTTTTAAATAAGCAAAAAAGAGATCATACAACTGATCGTGGTCTTTTTCTGTTTCGCTGCGGCACAGAGATCACACCCGATCAATATGGCGACCTATTTAAAATTATTGAAGCAAGTTTGCCTAATGATCGTGAAAAATTCAGTGTGCAACGAAAGGAAATGTGGCATTATACTTTCGGAGATAAGCGTTCTTTTGCTGACATAAAGGCTGATGTCATCCAAGCTTGTATAGTATAATAGTCAGCCACGCTATACTGAATCTTTGTGATGCACCCAAACTCTTCTAATCTAATTTATCTAAGGGAATTTTTCATGCCTGTTAAACAGAAAAACGTCTGGTATTGTAACGAGTGCGGTCATAAACAATTCAAATGGACGGGTCAATGCCCTCAATGCAGCACTTGGAACAGTCTTAATGAAGAAGTTGAAATTGCCGAAAGCTCAAATAGATTTCAATCCATAACTTCACCGACTAGCCGCCCCACTAAACTAAAGGACGTTACGCATACCGAAATTCCACGCATGACCACAGGCAGCAAGGAGTGTGATCGCCTTTTTGGCGGCGGCCTTGTAGCCGGATCCTTAACTCTTATTGGGGGGGATCCGGGTGTCGGGAAATCTACCCTCACTTTGCAGCTTTCCAATGCACTTGCGAAACAAGGATTGGTCGTCCTCTATGTGTGCGGAGAAGAATCGGTTGAACAAACTTCTATGCGGGCTCGTCGTCTTAATCTAGACAGTGATAATCTTTTTCTTTTCAGTGAAACGAACTTCGGTTTAATTAAAGCACAGATTGAAGCGATCAATCCTCAGGTATTGATTATCGATTCAATTCAAATTGTCTATAAAAGCGAGATCTCATCCGCTCCAGGATCTGTTTCACAGGTCCGTGAAACAGCTACAGAATGCATGCATATTGCAAAGCGCAAGAATATTGCGACGTTCCTTATTGGACATGTTACTAAATCTGGTGAAATTGCAGGACCGCGTGTTCTTGAACACCTTGTAGACACCGTATTGTACTTTGAAGGAGATCGGCAACACAACTACCGCATGATCAAAGTCATCAAAAATCGTTTTGGGCCTACTGACGAAATGGCTGTTTTCCAGATGCAAACAGGGGGGCTCATCGAAGTTCCGAATCCCTCGCAGATCTTTCTTGAAGAAAGGGTCAGAGATGCTATTGGTTCAGTCGTCATTCCGACACTTGAAGGAACAAGAGCCCTCCTGATTGAAGTTCAAGCACTTGTTACCCCGACCTTTTTTCCAACTCCTTCACGGCGCTGCGCTGGATTTGATCCGAATCGCATGGCCTTGCTTCTAGCTGTACTAGAAAAACGAATGGGCTACCAAATGCATAAATGTGATGTCTTTGTTTCGATTGCAGGAGGCCTGCGTATCGCAGAGCCAGGCATCGACCTAGGTATTTTACTAGCTGTTGCTTCCTCATTGGACAATAAAAAACTGCACGCAGAAATGGCAGTCATCGGAGAAGTAGGTCTAGGAGGAGAACTTCGAAGTGTTTACAGGATTGAAAGTCGCCTCAAAGAAGTCATTCACATGGGCTTTAAGCATTGTTTGGTCCCTAAACGTAATGTTAAAGGCATTGCAGAAGACATTAGAAGTAAGATCAACATTGTAGGTATTGAGGGCGTAGAAGAAGCTGTCCGGATGCTGCACTAAACTTTTAAAATCTATGTTCTACAGCTATCTTGTTTTAAAGTAGCTGTAGAGCATATTAAATAAATAGGGTAAATAGTTTAACTTTTTTCACACGTGTATTTCACAAATATTAAAAACTTGCAACATGCCCTTATCTTATTAGAGGTGTGCAGGTCTCCGTTCGTAATAAATAACGCATTCCCTTTACCCTGCATCATAAATAGTGGAAGTGTAGCACAGTTCGGTCTAGACTCAACACTTGAAGTAGCTATATGAAACTCTTTGGTTTCATGCACAATTTTTCGTTTTGCACCAGAAATGGTTCGCCAAATCTCAGAAGCAAGCAATTCTTGAATTGTTGGAAGGATATTACATTCTTTCTCATTTGGGGTACCGACAAAAAAGGTATTGTTAAGAAAGCCATTTGCCATCATAACTCGGTATGTCTTCTCTACGGAGACGGCCAAAAAACTGGTAAAATCATTTTTTAAGCAACATTATGGAAAAATATTTAAAGTGATATCCCTAAAAGCCAAATTTTTTTGTGAGATCATTTGAGGTTCAGGTTGATTCTCAACACTAATTTGCAAATCTTTAAAACTACTTAATCTAATCATCATAGCCCCTCTTAATTCAATGGTAATATAAAATTTTGGTCAGATTCAATATTCTAATCTAACGACCACCTTGATACAGCACAGCAAAACTTATTTATATTCAACATATTAAATCTTTATCAAAGATTATTCAAAATTATTTGTAAATCAAGTGTCACATCTCCTTTATGAATTTCTTCACAAATCTCGTTAATTCATCTTTTTATCATTTACTTTATCTAAGAGGTATTTTTTAACTAATCCATAAAAATTTTTACTCCACAAATCGATTTTTCCAATTAGAATTATCTCTCAAACCAGAGCCAATTGTAAATGTATGGGCCGCAAATTCATGACCGATTTGGATCTCGATCGGATATCCCATTTCTTCTAAAAACGTACTGAGTGATGTCTGTATATTTGTTATCAGAATTCATAAGTCAGAGATCTTTAAAGTTACGCACTGAGTCTTCTCCTTCACTACAAAAATCAACGTTTCCTGGATCGGCAGCAGCACCAAAGATTAGAAGGGCCATATACATAGGGGATCTATTTTTTTTATAAACACAATTATTTCCTTTATTTTCTAAGTCTAAACATGGATTATCATCCCATCATTTTTCTGTTTTTGCTCTTGACATCCTCGTCCTTCAGTTGCAGCTTTAAGGCTTTCAATTATCTCTAAGCCTAACTTATAGCCTTTCAATGTCCCATCGCTTCTCAGAACTTCATCAAAAGTTATCCATTCCGCACGCTCGATTTCATCCTGTGGTGGATTTAGTGTCTTTAAACTTATATTATCTAGAAAAAATGCCCATATTTGAGAGATCGCTGCGGCAAATTGATTTTGTGGGAATTGCATTTGTCCAATTAAACGAGGTTCTATATTGCTGCTTTTTTCTATTTGAAATCCCCCTTCTTCCTGGGCTTCTCGTAATGCAGTAAAGGAAGGCGATAAATCACTTGGATCAAAGCTCCCTCCTGGTAAGTTCCAACTATGAATGCGATCTTTGTTAACAACTAACAAAATTTTTCTTTCAATTTCATCAATGATAAGTGCAGCCCCGCCAACACTATGGGTGGCTCCGGAGGGGATGGTACAAACTTTATCAGTAAGCCATGACCATACCCGCATTTTATTCTCTTGACGGTCATAAATCAAATCACACTTCCCAGGCGTTCCTATCACAAAGCTATCTGGAGCAATCATTCCTATAGTGCTTAGAGGACACGGCAAAGAAAAATTTAACCAGATGGAATTAAATGCCTTCGTTTCCTTAAAAATCTTCGATAAATCTTCAATAGCTTCCTTGATTAATTCACCTTGTTTTTTTGAAAAGGCAGCCATTACATCAATATGGCATCCTCCATAAGGATCAGGCGTTATGTTAATTGAAGCATCAGGAGCTCCATACCGTATTCCTTTCCTATACGGAGAGACAGTTGGTTCTTCTTGATAAATCTTTAGAAAAAACTTATTTATAGGAACAGATGCAAGAGCGTCATACTGCATTTTTTAACCTCTTTCCTCCTCTCTAACATGTTAGAAAGGAGAAATTTGATGTCTATTTATTAAATGTTACTCAGGATTTTTTGCAGTTCTAACGGGACATCACCCTTATGAATTTCTTCACACACGGCATTGATGTCATCTTTGGATCCAGATATTTGGTTATTCGCTTCATTCAAGATGTATTTTTTTACCAATCCGTAAAAATTTTTATCCCACAAATCAACTTTTCCACATGTAGGATTATCTCTTAAAGCAGAGTCAATTGAAAATGTATAAGCTGCAAACTCATGACCAATTTGGATTTCAATTGGATATCCTACTTTTTCTAGAAAAATATAAATATATTGAGTTATGTCTGTATATTCTTTTTCTGAATTCATAAAAAATCCATAAGGCCTCTCATCTGATGCTCCCCTAACATGCATCTGCCCATGGTTCTCTAAAACAATTTTACGAAATTGATCAATCTTTGGTTGAATTTCATTCACATTACAAAAGATACGAGCTGCCACTAGGTCAGAAACCACTTTAAAATAATTTTCACTTCCTGTTCGTTGTTCTATCTTTTTTTTCTCAACCCTGGATATTGATTTGCAATTACGTGGAATGATATTTCCAATTTCTTGAAAAAGTGATTCTATGAGATTATGTTTTTCAAAAGCATCGTTCAATACATTTTGATTCAAGAAAGCCCAAGGTTTTTTCCAATTTTCTGAACGCCAATTTGTTTCATTGAGAGTAGTTTCATTAACCACATTAACTAGACATTCTTTAAAATTGCTTACAGGATCCATATACTTCTCCTTATATTGTTTGTTTTTCTTTTCCTAGCATCAAGTTGTTACTGTACAAAAAAAAACAGAAATAAAGCAAACCAAAAAAAATATTAATAGTTGAATCACTAAATCATCACTATCCAAAAAAACAGTAAAATTATCAGCTAATGAAATTTTAAGTGAATTTCTCTTTCAGATTCATAATGCGTCGTTAACTCTCTCAAAGGAGAGTAACCAACATACAATCAATTCCAAATTGTAAGTAAACCAGCGATATATCATAAATTATATGGACATTTGATTATCTTTCACACAATATTTAGATAATATGCTATAGATTAGAATTAATAAAGAAACTGTTTTTTCTCACTCACCTACGCGAAATAATGTAAAGAGTTTATAGGCTTGAGGTTGCAGCTACGGGCACAACAAGTAAAAGAAAAATTTTTTATTTAAAAAGATTGGATTTTAAAAAAGAATTACAGGTACTGTGAAGGTAAGAAAAAAACATGGGAGGTAATATTATGATATTAATCGCCGCAGCACGTTCATCACCGCTATCACAAGTTCAGTTAGTCGAAGTACAGGAAGAAATTAACAAACATCATCCTGACCTATCACTCCAACCATTATTCATTGATACTACAGGAGACAAGGACTTAAAGACATCCTTGCGTGGTCTCGGGAGAAGTGATTTTTTTACTCAACAAATCGATGCGGCACTCTTACAAAGACGATGCAGTATTGCAATTCACTCAGCCAAAGACCTTCCTGTACCACTAGATGAAGGTTTGACAGTCGCAGCAATCACTGAAGGCAAAGACCATAGAGACTCCTTAGTTTTGCGAGATGGGTTTACTCTCGAAACACTCCCTCCCGGATCTCTAATTGCCACTTCTTCTGAACGTCGAGAAGAAATCATCAGAAGTATAAGAGATGACCTTGTATTTGCCGACTTGCGTGGAACAATTGGGCAGCGGCTTGATTTATTGGAATCCGGTAAGGTCGATGGAGTCGTGATAGCCGAAGCAGCACTTATCCGTTTAAACCTTACGCACTTGAATCGCTTTTATCTGCCTGGTGAAACGACTCCATTGCAAGGTAAATTGGCGATTGTTGTTCGAAGAGATGCCCACGCTTTGCTTGAGCTATTTTCCTGTATTGATTCTAGGCAAAAGTGTCATGGAGATGACTCACTATCTTCTGCCCTCATGCAACCTGAAACTGGACATCTGATACCAAGTTAGATGAGGTGCTTAGTACGTCAAGTCATTTAAATTGTTTGTTTGGACAACGCATAACCGAGAAAGCTTTCGCTCTGCCCAAACCGACAATTTAATTGACATGGCATACCCTTACGTCATCGCGATTAAATTGACTGTAAATGCGATGACCTTAGCCAGCTCGGCATTGGTATGCGATTCAAGTAAACGCTTTTGAATCGCGCACACCTTTCACTGCTACCGCAGCTCTGTTATTCAAACTACCCTAACCTCACGTTCCGCTAACGCTGCACGCGGGGCTACTACGTTAAATGCTTCCGCGATAGAAAATAGTTCCTTACAATATGAGCTGCCTTGGATCGCGGGAGCGATTTAACATAAAAGCCCCGTGTGAGACGATTGCATAAGTGACAAGAAATTATTTTTTTATTTATGTTTACAAAAAAAGGCCTCACAATGTATTCTAAGTGTGATTTACAACAAAGAAACAAATGAGGCCAAATGT
>JACCRY010000254.1 GCA_013813265.1 Parachlamydiaceae bacterium | reverse complement strand
TGTCAGCCCGATTTATTTTTTTAAGACAAGTTTCCAGTTTAGGGCCTTAACTTTCTGAAAATCAGATAGTTAAGGTGATTTTCAAAATATTTTATTGTCACTTATGCAATCGTCTCACGCGGGGCTATTACGTTTAATCGCTTCCGCGATCCAAGGCAGTTAATATTGCCTCAGAGTCTGTTTTGATCGCGGAAGCGATTTGACGTAATAGCCCCGCGTGAAGCGTTAGCGAAACGTGGGGTCGAAAACAATTAAAATTAGTTAGCCGCGGTAGCGGTGAAACAATTCTAAACTAATACAAACTAATAGGAAAATTTAGTAGCTCAACCTGATGCGCATGCATCGGAATGTCCAGTTACAGGTTCCGTTCTCTGTGCATCTGTGTATGCCCCGCTATGTAACGCTTAAAGAGCTCTTTACCTGAAAAAGCACTCATACAGGCTCCGGTTGAACAGGAGCGCAAAATAGGACAGCGTTTTTCGAATATGCGCCCATAAGGACAAAGCCCTTGCACTGCAACATGCTGTGCTCCTTCAGGTGCATACCTAAAAGCAGAGGATGCACCAAAAATGCTAAATGTTGCAGTCGAAGTCGTTGCAGCGAGGTGCAAAGGCAATGAATCCATCGCGACAACCAACTTTACCTTTGACATAAGCCTCTGCAACAGCGGCAAACTAACCTTTTCAAGAAGAGACGAGTCCCTAAAATGACTTTGAAGAAGAAGCGCTTCAACTTTTTCAGCATCCGTTCCCCATCCAAAAACAAAAAAACAGTTTAAGCCTGATTGCAAAAGCTTTAAAAATTCTAGCAGTGATTCCATTGGGAGCTGTTTATTTTTCCAGTTTGAACCATGACAGACCATGACTAGTGGCTTTTCTTTTAGCTCTAAGGGCACAAGAATTGTTTTAAATTGCTGCTCTTCTTCTTCACTAAGCTTCAGGATCATCGGAGCATTTGAAAATTTCTGGTTGTCCTTAAAATAGCTTTGCACGACGTGCAAGTAGTTGTGACGGATTGATTTTCCTTTTGGGATAGAAACTTTTTGATTTGTGGACAGTAAATTTGGCCATTCACTTACACATTCTTTGGAGTATCCTACTTTTACTGAACTTTTTGCCAAGGCTGTAATAAGCCCGGATTTACTGTTGCCCTGCAGATCGAAAATCACATCATAGGGTGCTTTTCGGAGCGCTCTAAAAAAGTCAGCTACTTCACGACGCGTTTTCGAAGAGAACAAACCTTTTCTCCACGCCTTTGTATCTATGCACATAACCCGATCAATGAAAGGATGAGCCTCCACAAGCTTAGAAAAAGGCTTTTCCACGACCCAATCAATAGCTGCATTCGGAAATTTCATTTTAATAAAATCTAAAACGGGAAACGCTTGGACAATGTCACCTAAAGCTGAGCTTTTAACAATTAAGATCCTCATGACAAACCTATTTTCAATCCGAGTACGGCAGCCGCTTCCCCAAAATCTGCCGGCAGGGCAGAGATTGTAACAAGTTGATTGCCTGTAAATGGATGTTCAAAGCCCATTTCTGCTGCATGAAGAAGGCATCGACTTGGAAGGTAAGGAGGATTTTTCAGTTTGTTATAAAGCATATCCCCCAAAATTGGATGACCAATGCTCGCTAGGTGGACCCGGATTTGATGCGTGCGACCGGTAAGCGGTGAACAGGCAATAAACGTTGAATTTTTGCCTCGATTTATACATTTCCAGTCAGTTACGGCACGCATACCCTTTTCTGGTTCAACAGCGCCCCAAAGATTTTGACCTTCATAATCAGCGATTTTTCCTAAAAAATTGTCGATTCGACCGTACATTTTTCCCGGAATGCCTGCAACGATTGCGTTGTAGCGTTTGGAGACTTTACGCTCTTTAAACAGTTTGTATAGAGCTTCTTTTGCGCACGCTGTTTTCGTGAATGCCAGAACGCCTGAAGTTTCTTTATCAAGTCGATGCGCTAAAGCTAATTCGGGTCGCGTTCCCATAGATTTTAAAATTTCTAAAAGAGCCTTATCCTCTGAAGAGATACCTGAAGGCTTATCGATGAGTAAAAAATCTTCATCTTCATACAAAATTGCTGGAGGAATAAGAGATTTCCTAGAAGTTTTAAAAACCATTTTATCCAGGGCAAATTCAACTTCATCTCCCCATCCGACAACAGTTGAAGCAAAATGCTCGACCCGTCTATTCACGTGACAAAGATTTTGTTCTAAAGCTTGTTTTAATTTCCGCAAAGAAATTTCTTTTCCCAACTTATTCTGCAAAAAATTTAACAGTTTTGTGCCTGATTCTTCCTTCTCGACTCGCCAGCTTTTCGAACCATCATCAGATGCCATTGAACTGCCGAAGAAGGCGGGTATCGTTCTCTGTAAAGTGACGAATGTCTTTAACTCCTCTTTTGAGCATCAGTATTCTTTCGACGCCCATTCCCCAAGCATAGCCGGAATAGATTTCAGGATCTATCCCGCCATTTTTAAGAACCTCTGGATGCACCATGCCTGCTCCGGCCACCTCTAACCATCCAGTGTGCTTACAAAGCCCACAACCACTGCCTTTGCAGTTCAGACAGCTTATATCGACTTCCATACCTGGCTCTACAAAAGGAAAATAACTTGGCCTGTAGCGCACTTCAATGGTGGGATAAAACAATTTACTAAAAAACTCTTTGAGGGTAGCTAATAGATCTGCAAATGTCACCCCTTTATCGATGTAGACACCCTCGATTTGATGGAAAAAAACATGAGAACGAGCTGTAATTGTTTCATTGCGGTAAGCTTTTCCCGGTGCTATAATCCGAATAGGTGGTTTATGTTGCTCCATCACGTGCATCTGAACATTGCTGGTATGCGTGCGCAAAAGCAATTTGTCTGTGATATAAAACGTGTCTTGCATATCGCGAGCTGGATGATCTTCAGCAAAATTTAAGGCTTCAAAATTGTAATAATCACTATCGATATCGGGACCATATTGGACAGAAAATCCCATTCCTATCAGAATTGAGATCATTTCGTCCATTTGTTCAGTAACCGGATGCTTACGGCCGGGAAAGTAGCGTCTTCCGGGAAGAGATACGTCAAGTTTTTCTGTTTCAAGTTGCTTTTTGAGCTCTTCTCCTGAAATAGCCTCTTGAGCTTCAGTCAAACTTACAGTAACCGCTTCTTTAAGGTCATTGATTGCTCTTCCCAGGTTACGACGTTCTTCATCACTTACCGTCTTTAAAGTTTTCATGAGTGCTTGAATGGGACCTTTTTTACCTAAATAGCGAATTCGCATATTTTCGAGGTCATTAGAATTTTTAGCAGCTTGTAGTTCTTTTGAGAATTCTTGACGAAGAGATTGAATCGATGGATCCATATGCCTAATACCTCGGGTTGAGTAAATATACTGTATAAAAAAAGCGAAGTGCTTTCAAAACACTTCGCTTAAGTACATACTAATTCTTCAGGCAAGAGCCTTTTTGGCCTGAGCGACAACAACAGCAAAACTGTTAGGGTCACGCACTGCCATATCGGCTAGCATTTTTCTGTTGAGCTCACATCTCGCTTTCAGCAGTCCATTAATAAACTTGCTATAGGATATCCCATGAATCTTAGCGGCAGCGCTAATACGCTGAATCCACAATCTGCGGAATTCACGCTTTTTGATCTTCCGGTGCCTATAATTATAGGCAAGAGCACGCATAACACTTTCGCTAGAGAGACGTAAATGGTTTTTACGATCTCCAACAAAACCTTTTGCTCTTTTAAAAATCCTTTTTTTGCGACGATGTGAAGCTACAGCGTTGGTTACACGAACCATGGCTAATCTCCACTATGTTGCGTCTGACTTTAACAGTCAGACAATTTTCATTTATACACCCATCATACGCTTATACATCTTTAGTTGCGTACCGGAAACAAGTCCGGGTCGCGACAGCTGACGCTTACGCTTAGGGGTTTTCTTTGTCAGAATATGGCGCTTTCCTGCACGAGCTCGTTTAAGCTTGCCAGTGGCAGTCACCCTGAACCTTGCAAATAAGGCCCTTTTTGTTTTCATCTTTGGCACAGATATTCTCCTAGTAATTACACCAAACCACTTCTTTAATTGGTTTACACCTTCAAAGAAACAACAGTTTGATGAAAACCTCCATTGCACAAACGTGCACTGGGGTTTTTTTATTCAAGCGATGCCTCTTGCTTGGCAGTTTCTTTTTTCTTTTTGGCTCCCGGTGCTAAGATCGTACTTAACATACGTCCAAGCATCTTTGCCGGCGATTCGGGAGTGGCAATATCTTCCAATACATCGCAAATTCTATTTATGTGCTTATGACCCACTTCTGGGTGAGCCATTTCCCGTCCTTTAAAGGTACAGGTCACTTTTACTTTGTTTCCATCTTCGAGAAAATCGCGTGCATGATTAATTTTCGTAACTAAATCATGCTCACCGATATTCGGCCTTATCTTAATTTCTTTGACTTTCACTTGGTGTTGGGACTTTTTACTTTCCTTTTCCCGCTTCGTCTGGTCATAGCGATATTTGCCATAATCGATAATTTTACAAACCGGGGGATTTGCCCCTGGCACGATCTCAACAAGGTCCAGACCTGCTTCTTCGGCCATTGCCAATGCTTCATATAGCGGGATAACGCCTATTTGTTCACCAGTTTGGCTTATAACACGCACGCGTGGAGCGCGTATTTCTCTATTAGCTTTCAACCCGCTACTTGCTCCTATTTAGTTTTAGCAACACACTACCGCCATAAACATACGTTAACATTCAATCGTCGACTTTTCGATCATGGGACCCGAAAATGTAGGGTCACCACGCAACTGCTGAATGAAATCATCTAGTTTCATTCGCAATAGAGTCGCTTTTTGGCCGCATTTGCGCACATTCACTACTTTTTCTCTTTCTTCATTGTCCCCAATAACCAATGCATAAGAGACTTTAGCACACTCAACTTCATGGATTCTTGGTCCCAAAGCACCCGCGCCGGGTCCACTTCTCAAATCGCATGTCGCCTTTATTCCGACCTGCTGCAGTGCAACAAGAAGTTCTTTCGCATATGAATGCTGGTTTTGTCCCACAGCAATGATTCGCACTTGTTCAGGTGCAAGCCATAAAGGCAAAACTCCTGCATCTTTTTCAATCAGCAATGCTATCAATCGCTCTAAAGGTCCAAAAACAGAACATCTCACCATAAAGGGCTGAATTTTTTGATCAAGTCCTTTGCTATACTTCAATCCCAATCGTGTCGGAATCTGAAAGTCAATAGCTAGCTCAGGACCATTCCAACTACGCCCTAGAAGATCAAGAAGTTTTCCTTCAATTCGAGGGCCGGCAAAAGCTGTTTCGTGCGATTCTTGCACATAAGATAATCCACAGGAATCCAAGGCCTTTCGCATTAAATCAAGGGTTTGATCCCATTGCCTTTGGGTGCCGACAGACTTCTCTCCTCGTGAGAAAAGATGCCATTGACACCTAAAACTCATGATGTTAACCATTTTGTCGATAAATTGCAACCAATAAATAAGCTCGTCATAAATTTGCTCTGGAGAGCAAAAAGAATGGATGAAATCAATCAATTGAGAAGGTGTCTTTAACATTCCCAAAAGACGTGTTTTTATTACTTGTTCATTATAAATTTCTTTAACTTCACTAAAACGAATAGGAAGTTCTGCTTCATAACGTGTTTTAGAAGCAAAGAGGGCGGCATGGGTTTCAGACACTGTTGAAGACAGAGCATAATCGCTATCATCGCACCCTATTTCTACGGTAAAATTCTGCACAGGAAGGGCTTCACATTTCTTTAAAAAATCTTCTTTTAGAAAGAGAGGGGTAATAACAGGAAGAACACCCATTTTATTTATGGCTTTTTGACGCCACCCTAACAGGGCCTCACGCATCAAACATCCTTTTGGGAGCCATGAACATGAAAGCTTACTCATGTTTTCATCGCACACAAAAAGTTCCATGGAATGCGCTAATACACGATGATCGCCTTCAGTTTCGATTTTGAGTTGCTTCGTAAATTTCTTAAGTTGCTGTTTATCGTGAAAAGCGATCCCAGAAATGCGTATAGCAGGGAAATGACCATGCTCAGGGGTGTAGTAAGTAATATTTTCAACATCAAAGATTTTAAAAGCCGCAACTTCCCTTGTGAACTCTGTGTATTCAGGAGGGGCTATATCAAGAAAACCACCAAATTCGATCAGCTGAACGATATTATAGGGTTGGGCAGCTACGAGATCGCCTTTCAAAGGCTGATTACGATGCGCAAATAATTCTGCGGCATTTTCCCGCATCATTTCGCGTTTTGTAAAAGGATACTCATCTTTTACAAGGCCACGCATGGCCTCTTCGATCTTAGTGATGAAATATGGATCTTCTGGAAAATTAACAACAAAATCGTAATGAAACCCTAGTTCATCAGCTCCACCGGAAAGTAGTTTTGTGTCAGGAAAAAATTTGCAGACGATAAATGCAAGTAATTCAGCAGCAGTATGACGTATAGCTTGTAAAGTGGGTTCCATGACTACAACTCAACAACAGAAGAGGAAGTACAAGAGAAGGAAAGTAGGCAATTAATAGTGATATTCATCCATTCTAACGTCGTTTTCATATATTTTATGAAAAACGAACAGTCCCTAATAAGTTAAACATGCGGTGAACTACAGAAAATGAGGCATAGCTGACTCGAACAGCTGACCTCCACGATGTCAACGTGGCGCTCTAACCAACTGAGCTAATACCTCATAGATTCTTTAGAGCTCACCGCAAAAGCCAAAGTATACATAAAATGACTTTAGAGAAGCAAGCATAAAATGAATGACTGCATTTCTGGACATCTGGAAGTCAGGAGGCCTTCCCCGATAGTGGCGCGAAAGCCCCTGGGTTGAACGATCGAAAAGAGAACAGAATTAGTCCTAATGGGGATAAAGTTTAACGACTATTTACTTTACAAATATACACCTATCTCCGGTTAGTTGGAATTAAAACAACAGATGTAAATTAATACCTTAAATAATAAGATGCATTGTATAATTAGAATACGCCATCTTAATTAATAAGATGATTATGATTATGATTATGATTAGTTTTATTTCGAGTCAAACTTCAAAATCCTTCATAGAAAAAAGAAAAATCGCGGTCTGTTTCTCTCCTCAAAACTGCATTGGCATCACCCTTTAGTGTTAGAATTCGCAATTGGCCACACACCAAAACACAATCATTTTGAATGCCTATCGCTAGTATGTAGGTCTGATGACCTTTTAACAACCGGTTCACCCAAATGAGAAAATATCCGGGGATCTAGACAATTTCTCTATGACAGCGTCAGAAGCAACAGAGGCCAATATCTACATATTCGAAAGATTTGAGGATATCAATCCTACCAAAATCCAAGGTAAGGCTGTGGTTTTAATCAAAAGTGGGGAGTATCAGTACATAACGTATTGTGTGGATAAACATAGGTTTCAAGTTGATAAAGAAGGCGATCCGATCGTTCGATTCATAGAATTATCAAAGAAGGAAGGAAAATTGATTTCCAAAAACCACCTAGGCAAAAAAATAAAAAGGGGCATCAAGAATAGTTCGACATTGAACACACTAATTAATAATGCAACGGAAAAGACTACTCTTAATTGGAAAACAGACTATATCGCGAAAAATTGTGTTTACGCAGCTGTAAACATCTTTACTGATTTCTTTTTGGAATATAGAGACAAAAAGAATGCTTACGGCCGCCCTTATTTCGAAGAAACTGAGAGAAATGAAATAGATGCAATGTTAAATGATATCATTTCAATGACATCGAAACGCCCGCATACTGGACAAGGAGCTTTGCTTCGTAACTTCGAAACATGGGGAAAAAACCGGCTTGAGCGGCAGTCTCGTGAAATTAAAGGGAGAAATGATCAAATTCTGTAGGCAAACACTTGCTTATCTTCCATAATAAAGTCAAAAACTTGTTCGGAGGTAATGGGAGTGCTGCAGGGATATTTATGAGACAACATTAAATTTTTAATTTCTTCCCTATTAGCATCTTCAGTATCTTCTAAAGATGTATTGACCATTGATTTCACTGCTATCAAAGTATAGATATCAAAAGTGGAAAACTTCGACTCAAGCTTTTTCCATATTAGTTGCAAATCTTCGATTTCTTGCCTTCTCTCTAAAACTTGAAGTTCACGCCTAAGTTGCTTCAAACGAGGTATAGCAACAGACATTGTTGATGAAGCTGTTGTAGCTTTATCAATACCTTCATTAACAGTTTGAGTAATGTGAAGGTATACCCGCGTAATTTGCTTTTGTTGCTCTAATGCCCCCAATCCCTGACGAGTATCGATTTCCAATTTCCCTTCCCAGACAACCGGTAGTATCGTTTGTAATTCCTCTAAAGTTCTGCTAGCCTCTTCGAAACTATTTTTAGCCATTTCGTATAATTGCATCTCTTTATTTAACTGATAATTCAGAAATAATCGTCGTGCAGGAATATCAATTGTTGCAGCTGTGTGTTTTATCTCATGACGATGAACATAGGCAGCATAAGCCATTCCTCCAACGCTAAGACCTGTCCCCATAACGATAGCGCCGACACCTGTAGCATTAAGACAGAGAGTAGTTGTGGCTGTCATTGTAACGCCTGCAGCGACCAAGAGTGATTGAACGGAACTGCAAATTGCCATACTACCTACAACACTTTCTAAAATATTTCTTACTAGAGCAATAGAGATATCTTTTTCCAACACAGTTAATCGATCCAATTTCGCTTTTAAAATTACGCCTTTTATTGGATTGCGTTCTTGATGATGTTCCTTTTTTAGAGATTCAATGTTTTGTTTCAGGGTGATAAATTTATCAGAGGACTCTGCAACTTTGTAGAATTTTACCCCCAACGCGATAACCGATCCGGCCAATACTGCACCCTCTGCTGCTACAGAAACATCCATTAGCATTTGGGCTCCCTCTTTGATCAAAGTTGTCGTAGATGTGTCGGATAAAGCTTTTTGTGTCTTGTCTAAAAGAACGACAGAACCTTCCATACCTGCTTGTACAACTTCGTTAATGATCTGAGCTTTCTCTGCCTTGAAATTAAAAATCTGATGATGGATAGATTCGATTTTAGATTCGCATTCTTGCCTTTCCAAGCGTGATAAGGCACCAGACTCTATTAAAGCGATAGCATTGCTTAGCTCTTTTTCCAAAAATTCAATTTTTTTACCAAACAAAGAAATTTTATGGCTTAAAAGTCCCACTTTAATCCACGGAACAACCAAGTCTGAACTATCCGTGATGTTTTCAATTAGGCTAAGAGTCCCAGTATCTAGTAACTGAATAGTTTTCGCAATATTTTGCCCAATTGCTGTAAATTTCATCGCACATTTTTCAAATGCCAATGTTTTTTCAGCTACATTTTGCACACCATCAAGGATCTTAATTTCCAGATTGTAGGATTTCTCCATTTTATCCAAAAAAGTTGTCAAGACTTGTTCTCTATTTGTTTTTTCATTTTGATACTGGACAACAAAATTTTCGATTCTTTCATTCCACTCTTTTTCTTCTGGCATAAATTGGTCACGTTCATTAGCTAACGATGCCACGATTTTATCGGCATTATTTGTAACCGCCCTAGCATCTATATTTCGATCGATGTAATTCACTGTTTGATTAAGAATTTCTTTAAATGAGTTGCTAATGTTTGCAAGCATTCCAACTTCATTTGTCACTAAATCTTGATCAATGATAATAATCTCATTAGTCTGTGATTTCAGTTTATCTCGATCTTTAGGAAGTAGATTTGAAGCTGATAAAAGTGTAATTTCCATATATTCCTCCGATTGCATGCTATAAGTTCATTTTTGCAAGCTGTATGAAGAACGCGAAGGAATCGGAGGGCAGTTCAAAGCTTGCGTTTTCTCTTACCGCCATTACTTCGTGAGATGATAAAAATAATTTCTATAATTTTGGTTAATTCTTTCACTAACAATGCATTTTTCATGCCATTTAGCAAGACCACGCCTCAAAACTTTGCAAATTTTTTTTATCTTAAAAATTTCACGTAAAAATCAAAAAAATCCCCCATTTTTATTTAAATCTTCTATAGTAATTTTTAATCTAGTTGGCCATCGACCGAAACACCTTAGGAGATCTTATGGGCAATCAACTCAAAATTGGAGATAAAATTCCCGACTTTACAAGTAAGGATCAGGAAGGAAATCGCATCCTAGCTTCAGATCTTCTCGGTAGTTCTTTAGTCATTTATTTCTATCCGATGGATGACACACCTGGATGTACAACAGAGGCATGCGCTTTCCGCGACTATCAAAGATCTTTACAAGACCTTGATTGTCGTGTCGTAGGGATTAGTCCTGATGGTTTGCAATCTCATCAAAAATTTGTCGAGAAACACAACTTAAACTTTACCCTGTTGAGCGACGAGCAACTTGAAGTGTGTAAAAAATTTGATGTTTTAAATGCAAAAGAAGATAGAAGTGGAGCCAAGCCACAAATTGAACGAACAACATTTATCGTAGATGCCAAAGGCATCATTCGCTGGATCGAAAAACCTGTTGTGGTAGAAGGTCATGTAAATAGAGTCATAGAGGCCCTTGCAGCTCATGCTTTTTCATAATTTTGGGGTTGAATAAATTTTTATTAATTCATTTAGTATGGCATAAAACATATTATTTAGAAGAAGCAGCAAAGGGCGCAAACATCATAAAAACTCGGGCGGGTAAAGTAACGCCACTCTTTTCATAGGACTAGCACCAGCTCAGCGCGACATCGTCCATTTACAGTTCTATTAACATCGAGTACAAACGGCGATGCCCTGATGAAAAAGCAAGTTGTTTAAGCTCTTCAGGAAGCAACCAAAGGTAATTCAAATTGCACTTCGCCTGGGCACACTCAAATTGTGCAGGTATAAGTGTTACAGAATATTTAGTAAAACCATGTTTAATTACCGGTAGATGCCGTTTATAGGAAACTGATAAATTCAGCTCATTTTTAATATTTACCAGTATATCTTCAAGTTTCATACTCGTTTCAGAAGTTTCGAAATAAGGAAATTCATATAGATCCGACATCACTTTTCCTTTTTCAACTTTCTTTACTAAATATCTTCCCTCATCTGAAATCACAACAGCAACAATGCGATAAAGTTTTTCTATCTTCACCTTACCGGACTTAACAGGTAACCTCTCCGGATCGCCTTGTACATAAGCTTGACATTTGCGTTTAACAGGACAAAGGTTGCATTTTGGCTTTTTCGTGCAAACCGTGGCTCCTAGTTCAATTAAGGCTTCCATTACGGTCCATGGCTCTTCCTCAGGGAGAAATTTTTCAACCAAAGATCGGATCTTCCCCACAGTTCTAGGAAGGCTCAAATCATCTTCCATGTAAAAGTAACGGGTCATCACACGCATGACGTTGCCATCTACAGCTGCTGCTTTTTGATTAAAAGCAAAACTACGAATTGCCCCCACGGTATAAGGTCCTATTCCCTTAATTTTTGCTAAAGCCTCAGCTTCGATAGGAAGCAGCCCACCATGCTCTTTAAGTATATAGCGAGCACCTTCATGTAGATTGCGTACTCTGGAGTAATACCCAAGGCCTTCCCAAGCCTTGATAGCTGCTTCAATTGGAGCGACTGCCAAAGCTTCAATGGTGGGAAATAAACGCATCCAACGCTCAAAATAAGGAATGACTACAGCAACTTGTGTCTGTTGGAGCATGATTTCAGAAATCCAAACAGCATAGGGACTTGCTTGTTGCCTCCAAGGAAGATCTCGCTTTTGAGCATTAAACCATATTCTTAGCTGAGCCAATTCGTTATTTTGCACTTTCAATTCCTATACAAAAAGCCATAAATGTGGCCTCTAACTTACCAAGCTCAACATTATTTCACAATTGAGAATCCTTGTTCATAACCCAACAAAATAGCTCTTTTAGTGTGTTTATAAACATGTTCGCAAACGCGTTTCTGTTCACAACAACGTCCTTATCAACAGACCACCTAGCGGTTATGAACAATAGCACGCAGTGGTAAAAGAAGGACCTGCGAACAAGCCCACAACGCAAGAAGAAGAAGAGAAAAGACTTATACAAAAACTCTTCTTTAAAAGGGGCTGTGGGAAATAATCAATAACTTCCACTTTAACAGATCATTTTTCTGGATTATTTCTCACATGGGCTATACTGTATTGTACAATTGATTTGCAGTTTGCGACTCATTAGAGTTGCTTTATGAATCATAAAAAATTTTATTAGGAGTAAAATATGGTTTCTCATTTTGCACAAGGCAGTATGAAAAAGAAATTATGGGTTATGATGCTTTCATTAACTTCAATTATAACTTTTCCTTTGATAGCATCCTCGTTTGAAATACAACCTTTACCAATTGCACTCAAAACTCGAATGATTGAGGTCGAAACTTGGAAACCAAGTTGTCCTGTTGAAATCGATCGTTTGCGCCTTGTTCAATTTACTCATTACGATTTTTCAGGCCACCAACAACAAGGGCAAATGGTAGTTTTAGAAGCAGTTGCAGAAAGAGTATTAAATATTTTTAAAGCATTACACCACTATCAATTCCCTATCGCACAAGCTAAGACAATGGAAGAGTATTTAGGACAAGATAAGCCTTCTATGGCTGCTAACAATAGTTCGGCTTTTAATTATAGACCCGTTGCAGGTAAAACATTTCTTTCAGTCCACTCTTATGGAGTTGCAATTGATATTAATCCTATTCAAAATCCATGCCTTGAGCCGAAAACGATTATCGATTCGGAAGAAGTTTTAATACCTGTTCAACCTGCTGAGGGACAAGGGTACTTGAATCGAACGAATGTTCGAGCGGGTATGGTTGAACAGGTTTTAGAACCTATAAGAGGACTTAGAGTAGTCGAACTCTTTAAGCAAAATGGATTTTATGTATGGGGTGGTAAATGGAATGATCCAGTAGATTGGCAGCATTTTCAGCCTTCCAGAGCAGCAGCTGAATGGCTCGCCTTTATGTCTCCAGAAGATGCTAAGATCATGTTCGAAATTTATATTAGCAAACCTGCTTTGTTAAATGATGCTGCAATACGCACTTTTGATTTTAAAACATTATACTCAAGAGATCCTCAGAGATTTATGCAGGCACTTCACTCACCAAAATTTTTGGAAATGAGCCCACAAGAAGCTTATAACTCACTTTCTGAGCTGATGTAATTTTTGGAGTTGAACAAAATACCGCCTACCCCGCTCACTCAAAGAGTGCAAAGGGCCTTATCAAAAGGCTGGGCATGCGATATTTTGTTCAAACTTATATTGGCAATATGAGTGAAATATATGTCGATGTGAGCAATGATATCTGGAGTACAAATCCTCACATAATTCCAAGTCAAACGTATGTTTCGTAATCTTGAAATCCTAAAACTTCGTTCACAACTCTTCAGATTACGCTTTTTTTCTTGTTCGTACAATTGTTCGCAGCTATTAAATTGTACATAACCGGCATCTTGTAAACCTCAAACACACAGACTATCAACAAAGATCCAGACACTCAATTATAGCATTATGTAAACATTCCCACAGCGTAAGAAGAGGAAGAAAAAAGCTTTATATAAGACCTATTCTTTAGTAGGCTATGTGGGAAAAAAGCAATTCCTAGAAACGGCAAAAAAGGCTATTATGCTGTTTAGCTTAAGAATTAACGGATAAATATATGCTCATTAGCGTAACAATTTTAACGAAAAATAGTGAAAAATATTTGAAACAAGTTTTGGACGCTTTAAGTGACTTTCAAGAAGTTCTCATTTTTGATAACGGTTCTACAGACCAAACGTTAAAAATAGCCTCTAGGTATTCTAACGTAACAATCCATGAAGGAACTTTTGAAGGATTTGGCATCACTCACAATAAAGCTTCAAATTTGGCTCAAAATGATTGGATTTTGTCGATTGATAGTGATGAAATTGTAACAAAAGAGATGAAGGAAGCAATTTTACATTTAAATTTAGATAAAGAATCTGTCTATTCATTTCCCCGTCATAATTATTTCAATGGACGTTTTATCAAATGGTGTGGATGGTATCCAGATAGGCAAGTGAGGCTTTTTAATCGAACAACAACGCAATTTACTGAAGCTCAAGTTCATGAAGCGGTTAATGTGAGTAAGATGCATCAAATTAAATTAGAAGGCCCTATCGTCCACTATTCTTACGATTCCATTGCTGAATTTTTGTCAAAAATGCAATCGTATTCAAATTTGTTTGCACAACAATATGTTGGAAAACGCTCTTCATCTCCTCTTAAAGCAATCTCTCATGGTTTTTTTGCATTTTTCAAAAGTTATATTTTGAAAAGGGGGATTTTAGGGGGTTATGAAGGATATCTTATTTCTGCCTATAATGGCCATACAGCATATTATAAATACTTAAAACTTTATGAAGCTAATTGTCGAAAAAAAAACTGAAATAGATCTTGCATAGTGATCAATTTAAAGCTAACACTTGAGAATTGACACTTAAACTATACTAAACTTTGAGTAAAGAGCACATCGATTCCCCTCTTACAAGGAGGAGAGCATGCAAGTTATAAATATACACGACGCTAAAACAAATCTTTCGAAATATTTGGACAGATTATCACTTCTCATCAACCCATTGTGATTTGTAAAAAACGTAACCTATAGCCCAACTAGTGGATCTCAATGTTAGGATACAAAACCATGAAGTCGAACCTCTAACCTCAGTGGTTGTTTTTTTCTTAAATGACTTCTTCCAAAATTTCTGTGGCTTGTTCCTCTATCAAGTCGTCTTCAGATCCACAAAGACCAAAAATCTTATTTTTTTGCTCCCCTATACCTTTGTCCGTCGGCCAGTTTGTCGTGATGTACCCTGGAGTTTTTCCGTAAACCTTCCTAAAAACCCAATCTTTGGAATGCTTACCCATGGGACCCATAAATGCAGAGGCAAAAACTCCAGCGAATAAGAATGGAAGCATATCATGTATTAATAATGACCTTTCCAAAGTAACAGCAGCGATCCAAGCAAGCCCTCCACCCCCATAACGTAAAACGGGAGGGATTTGTTTACCCATCTGTTTCATTTGAGTTGCGAGCACCGAATTAAAAATACTCGTAACAACACCTTCTCCTAACTTTTCTGTAGGAATTTGAACAGAATGTGTGACATTCATCAATTGAATCTGTTTTGTAGAATAGGAAGCTACAAAAGTCGCGACTACTCCGCAAGAGATAAAAGCAATTTCTGCCCACTTGCCGATTTTCTCTCCTTTGAGACGAGCTAGATGCATCTTTTTGAGATCTTTATTGGTCAATTTTACATATTTCCCTGAAAACTTTTCTGATTCAAATTTGACTTTAGCTTGAATTTCACGGTCTTCATTCTCCTCATGAATGTCACTTGCATTAAACGTAAGCGTTAATTTGCCTTTCTCATCCTCTAAGATAGGCTTCATGGGATGCTCACGAATCATCAATGCATCTGGTTGAAAGAAAAAATACTTTTTGGCAATTTTTTGAATACATAAAGGTATTTCATAGAAGTTGTCATTCTTTGGCCGCTTTCCTGTAATTCTATCTTTAAAATATTTATTTCCCAAACTCACCATGACCTTCACTTCCTTCTTTTGATCGTCCTGTAAGTCCTCAAGAAAGCTTGTTAGTTGGTTTTCGTCAGTTCCTTCTCTAGACTTTGTACAACAACTCATCCATGTGAAGGCTCTATTCTTAAAGCTAATCAGACTTTCTTCTTTTACCCCAACAGGAATAAGATACTCTTTTAAAGAGGCAAACCCTCCTTTAGAAAAAACTTTTCCCCCTCGCTTGTAAAGTAAGGCGCATAAAGTAATGCCTATCACAGGAAGGAACTTAAGATAAATAGAAGCTTCAGACTGTAAAATAATGCGGACACCCAAAGATAGCAAAGGAGAGACTTTATCAATGATCGTTTGGCCTCCATAATAGACACCATATGTCAGCCCTGTAGCAGCTGCTGCACTGAGAACTGGAGGAATAAAAGGAATTTTTAAAATTTTAGGCATCCCATAGGCTGCTACAGCTGTGAGGGTACCTTTCGTAATAACTCCTTCACCTAAATAACGATTAGAAATAAAACTCAAAAGTAAAATGGACGACACGACAGTGTATTGAGTTGTCGTACTTAAAGGAACGGGTCTCAACTCATCTTGGTTAAACGTAATTGTAAATAGAAATAAAGCATTACCCGATAAGGTTAAAGATGTGTAAAAACCTTATTTTATTTTTTTTATGATATCCTGATTTAGGGGTTTGGGAGCCTCGGAAAGCTATTTTTTGCTAAAAAAGATTCTTTCCAGTGATAGTGATCAAGAAGAGTTGCTGGATCTCGTCCAGTGAGCCAAAAAGCGATATAAAGCGCTTCAATGGAAGCAAGGCCTGCTTCAGGATCTGGGCAATCCATTTGACTTCGAGGATATGCTGTTAGGAAACCAGAAGGAATGCTACGTGTTTTTAATGTTGTTCCGGCCATCTTCTCAACAAATGAGCGCATCTTGAGAGCATAGCGCCAAGTTGCATCCAGCAAAAAGATGCCTTGATCCTTATCTTTGGATGATAAAGGTTCCCCGTCAAGGGCCAATAAAACATAATTTGACAAATCAGGTAAGTCCGCTCGTGGATATGTCAAGAATCTAAAATCAGAATTCCCTTCAAGTCCGCGAAGACTGCATTTTTTGAGATTTTCGCGCTGATGGCGTAAGATTAAAGTTTGCATTATTTGGTACCCGCCCACTTCCAGATAGGAAGAATAGAGATAGTGGATGTAACTTCATTAACTTGAATCTGAAGCTCCTCTTCTTGGCTGCCTGTTAGGATTATCCCGGTAATGATTCCATGAACCTCCATCGCTTCACATAAACCCTGTAGTTCTCTTTCTCTGGTTTCGGGATCATGCAAATCTAAGCAGACCTGAAATACCTCACACACTTTTCCCTGTCTTCGCACAAGAAAATCACACTCTTTTTGGTCTTTATGGAAATAGATTTCTCCTCCTCGCCTTCTTAGCTCGATATAAACAAGGTTTTCAAGAAGTCGTCCTTTGTCTTCAGTTGAACGGAAACCCAAAGCTCTAGCCATTGCATGATCAATAAAGTAGACTTTTTTATTGTGTAACTGCTGCTTGTTCAAAGAATGACTGAAGCGAGAAATAGTATAGCAAAGATAACTCATTGACAGGTAATGGCAGTAATCTGATACAGTAGTAGGGCTTCCCAGACCAATTAATTTGGCCAATCCGCTGTAGCTGAATTCTTTACCAACATTGCTCGCAAAATAATAGACAAGCTCCTTAATTGGTCGATCATTTGAAAGCTTATAGCGGGTAATGATATCTCGATAAAGAACACTTTCGTAGAGAGATTGCAATACTTCTATTTCTTTTGAGTGAACATACGCTGGTATACCTCCTATTTCATAATAATTTGCATAAGCTCTTGCGACCAATCCCCTCTCTTCGGTCGTGATGATTTCAGCTAATCCCGCAAATTGAAGCTTATTATTCAGTAATTCGGCAAAAGAGTATGGATATAATTCCAATTGAAGATATCGTCCTGTAAGACGGGTTCCTAATTCCTGGCTAAAAAGTGTAGCATTGGAGCCTGTCAAGTAAATTTTATTGTCTTGATCATGAAGTCGACGCACGAACGTTTCCCAGCCTACGATGTTTTGAATTTCATCAAAATAAAAAGTTTTCTGAACCCCATATAATTCTATAAATAGTTCTAATAGCACTTGAAAATCTTCGAGATCAAAATGGACAAGACGATCATCATCAAAATTGATGTAATAATCCGATTCAGAGGATTCACTCCGCAATTGCTGAAGCAGAGTTGATTTTCCAACCCGACGAAGCCCAGTGATTACAACAATTTCAGATAATTTAGAGTATTTTTTCAGTTTTTCATATGCGTCTCTTTTCACAAAATCTTTTGGGATTTTTGGCTGACGTTGCTCTGTGATAACTTGCCTTATTAGTCTTGCTGCAGCGCTCATTTCAAAACTCCTTCCATTGATAAAAGCAGTTTACATAATAAAACTTCCATCGTCAATGGGTATATTTCTAAGTGCGGGCAAAATTAAAATTTCTGAAAATTGTCATTGATGTAAAAAGTGAGGTTCCTGTAGACTTGTGTTTTGAATGCCTGCACCGGTAGCTCAATTGGATAGAGCACCCGGCTACGAACCGGGAGGTTTAGAGGTTCGAACCCTCTCCGGTGCAATGATTTTCCAGCATTTTCCTTCGGGACCATTTCAAACAAATGCGTATGTCGTAGCTTGTAAAAACACAAAGAAAGCGGCAATCGTCGATCCGTCTCCAAAAAGTTTTAAGTCTATTACCGCATATATTGCACAAAATCAATTGATTCCGGAAAAAATTCTTTTGACTCATTCTCATTGGGATCATATTGCAGACGCTGCGAAATGTAAAAACGAATATAATATACCCATTTGGGTGCATCCTTTAGATCGTGCTAATTTAGAGTCCCCTGGCGCTGATGGACTTCCTTTTTGGGTTGCTATAGAGGCTGCCTCGGCTGACCATCTTCTGGAAGAAGGTGAATCGTTTGTTATAGGCGAAATTCAATTCTCGACTATACACACACCAGGGCATACTCCTGGCGGTGTTTGCTTTTACTCTTCTCAAGAAAGGGCCTTGTTTTCTGGAGATACTCTTTTTCAAGGAACTATTGGAACTTTATCTTTACCGACTGCGCAACCTGAACTTATGTGGAAATCTTTGGAAAAGCTGGCAAAACTTCCTCCTGAGACTTCCGTTTATCCGGGGCATGGATCTAGTACGACGATTGGGCAAGAAGATTGGCTCCCACGTGCAAAAGAATTTTTTGGCTGATTGCCGAGAAAAATGCAATTTTCTGTCAAAATGGGCATATTTTTAAAAAAAGGAAATTATTATGAAATTGTTAATTGGCAATAAAGCGCCAAAATTCCAGGCAAAAGCTGTTGTTTCGGGAGAAATTGTCTCAAATTTTTCCCTTGAGAGTTTCCAGGGGAAATATGTTGTTTTTTTCTTCTATCCCTTAGATTTTACTTACGTATGCCCTACAGAATTGCATGCTTTTCAGGAGAAATATGAAGATTTTAAAAAGCGCAATGCAGAGCTAGTCGCATGCTCCGTTGATAGTTGTTACTCCCATCTCGCATGGTTGCGTACGCCAAAAAGCAAGGGTGGCATTGAAGGAATTAGCTATCCGCTGGTTTCTGATTTGACAAGGTCGATTGCTGAAGACTATGGAGTTTTAATTCCAGACGAAGGCATTGCGATGCGAGGTCTTTATATTTTGGACAAAGACAATGTCATTCGACATCAAGTCGTCAATGATTTGCCTCTTGGACGTTCAGTTGATGAAGTTTTGAGAACACTCGATGCGCTAATCAGTTATGATCAACATGGGGAAGTTTGTCCTGCAAATTGGCAAGTTGGCAAAAAGCGGATGACACCTACAAAAGCCGGGCTTGAAGCTTACTTCGCTTAAGATTGTGGATTAAAGTTATAAAACCAGCAAATCGGCCGATTTGCTGGTTTTTTTGTTATGCAGCCCGAAGCGTCAAGTAGTCGTAAAGATCTGCTTCGGAAATGATCAAAAGGCTGTGGTGTACGGCACAAAGCGGAGCGGCTGCTTCAATAATCTTACTGTTCCCGACCCCTGGCATACAGATAGCAGAAATGTTGGGGAAACTTCTCTGTGTTTCCAATAATTTTACACCATAATAATAGTCCTGGATGCTAAATCCCTCTTCTCTAACACGAAAAAAAAGAATATCTCGATGGTAAAGTACGGCTTGTATGGCATAATACAAGCCCATACTGTGTAATGGTGCATTACCAAAATTATCAGCCAGTTGTTCGAGATTATTGCAGTAATACGCCGTGTGGTATTCTCCTTTTTCTGCTTCTCCGAAAAGTGCTACGGTATAAGGTCCCATAACCCACCTCGTCATTAAAAAAGTTAAGAGGTTTAAAGAAACCCCTTACTATAAGACTAACATTATAATATTAAATAAGTACATATTTGAATAACTTCGCCTAGTCATTTGTAACTGGACATCCCGATCATGCTATTCATGTAACGTTTTTTGAGTCACGTGTTTGCCACCGGCTACCAAGCGTCAATTTCACCCATCCAAGCTTCTCTAATGATCTTTGCGCCCTTTGCGTCTTTTGCTGCTTCTTTGCGTTAAAAAAAAACAATCTAGTTTCATATAGATAGAATTAGAGTTTAAACTACGTTGAAGAAGTTTATTTGAATCAGATTTAACGGACAGTGTACTAAATTAATTTTTTAAACGCAAAGAAGCAACAAAAGATGCAAAGAGCACAAAAAAAATGTAGATGGACAAAATTTACGCTTACGGCTACCGCGGCTTTGCTGATCGTATCTCCTACCCCGGGTTCCGCTATCGTTGCACACGAATTTTTATGCTAATCGCTTCCGTGATTCAAGCCAGTCATATTGGATAAGGAGACCTGTTTTCAACGCAGAAGCAAAAGTGGTGTCACCTTGATAAGTTAGTTGTTAGGAGGGTGCCATCAGGATGTCCAATTATGATAGCTTTCCGAGCTAGCCATGCAAAGAGACTGTTCCAAGCTAGATAAAGCCCCAGAATGGCTAAAGATTGGCGTTCAGGTCCCTTTTCCATGGCAAGCAACCCAAATAAGCTGCGTGTTTTAAGTCGTGCGACATTGAAAGCAAATTCGCCTTTCTCGACTTGTTCCTCGTAGAGACTTAAATCACTGCTAATACCTTCTTTTGCCCATTCACTGATAAGATAATTTTTCCATCCTTCTGTTAGTTGTTTTTGCTGCTTAGAAATTGAATTACTTAAAGGGGCTCTCAGATGGTTTTGGATAAGGACAGATTCACTTGGAAAGAGATATGTATCTGGATTTTTTTTTGGTAATTGGGCATTAAATTGATTATCCACAGCGTATGCTAGAGTAAGAATTGGAAGTAACCAGCAGGCTTGTATAGCCCCCTCAATGCGCAAAAGAAGGAAAAGAGGTAACAGAAAAGAAAAAAGCAGCCACGCTTGTTTAAAAGGAGCAGTTTGAATGAATAATAGCTGCATTGAAGCTTTAAATTTTTCTAAAAAGGAGTGTTGTAATTTTTGTTGCAATTTTTCATCATATAGCTTGATGGATTCTTGTTCAGAAGCAGGTAGTAATTCCATTAATGCAGTTTTCCCAATAAGCTCCTGAGAAAGAAGTCGCTCGGATTTGACAGCAAAAAGATCGCCCATAAATGGCTGAGATATAATCCAGAGCAGTAAACTAAACGCGAAACAGAGCTGGATGATCGCTGCCATGCGGGCGGGCGTTGCAATGAATGTGCCTGGAGGAAAGATTTTTTTTTGACGTGTACGAAACATTTTGATACCCATTAAAGATTAATTTAAAAGCTGCTAGCAAGAGTCTAAATGATCAATGGAAGGAAAAGCAATCAGCAAAAGGCTTGCTTAAAAAGACAATGAAAGGCGAAAATGCAAACATACTTAATCTCAAGGAGTTATGACATCTATGGCAAAGGAACTGGAAAAGAACACGATTACCAAGAAAAAGCTGATCTATTCAATTTCCCAAGAAAATGAAATTAATCCCCAAGATGTTCGTCATGTTATCCAAGCTTTTTTGGATAAAATGGTTGAACACCTATCTGAAGGGCATCGACTGGAGTTTAGGGATTTTGGTGTTTTTGAAATAGTGGAGCGCAAACAAAAGATTGGGCGAAACCCTAAACGTGCTGCAGAACCCATTATTATTCCTGCACGTAAGGCTGTAAAATATACTCCAGGAAAGAAAATACGGCAGTTAATAGCGCTTGGAGATGAGGAGGCTTAAGTTAAACAATAAGTAACTTAAAAATTTGAATTTTTGTCATTGAAGGAATCATTTTCATCTATTTCTTTAAAATTCTATGTCTTCATTCGTCTCGTCTAGATCGTCACTAAAATTCAATAGCTCGGTCTCTGCTATTTCATCAAGGGCATCCATAAAAGTAGAAAATATATTCTCTTGACTATAAAGATTAGAACTTACATAAGGACTTTCACTTAAGCTCCTTAACAAGATTTTGAAATCATTGCTATAAAACCAGTTCTTAATAAGTCCTAGCTTTTCGTCCTCGTAGTTATTTGCAGCTTCCAAAATAACAGCTTTGATCACAAGCCTTAGAAGCTCTTGAGTAGAAATATCTCGAACCTCTTTTTTGGCCAGTTCCATCGCGGTTTCGAATGAACGTATATTAAAACGGGATTGCATATTGTTTTCACGGTGTATCACAAACTCATATATATTTTTGATGCATTTTTCTGAAGCATGTTTGAATTTATCAACCCTGTTTATATATTGAATGTTGCTGAATTCTGCTGCGCTATCAAAACCTCTTACCGTATTTTCATACTTTTTACATTGTTCTTTCAAATTTCTTCCTGCAACTATTAAATCTAACGAGGTCATAATCTTTAAATCCTTAATATCGGAAATTTTCTTTAGATTTGCGATCGATTTTTCTTGTTTTGAAAGGCTGTTTAATTTTTCGTTTGCGACTTCTATAAATCGGTTCATAACAATGCCGAATTTTCGGTGGTCACTATCTGTTGCCGCAATAATTAGGATTGATATGACAGAATTTTCAGACCCAACACGCCCCACCATGGTCTTTTCACACATCTGCTTAATTGAATCAAACGTAATGGATTTTATTCTACTATCAGCAGAGGTTATGCTAATGTAAATATCATCTATTAATTTTATGGCGTTTGGAATCTGATACTTTTGGTTACCTATACTTTCAGTATATATATCGGCAAGCTGCTGTTTCATTTTTATTCCGTTTTCAATTTCTTTTGAAATTTCTCCAAGTTTCTTCTCAATTTCAAGATCCAATTTTGACATATCGATGCTTTGAATGTCATCTGCATTACATCTCGAAAGTTTTCTAATAGTGTCTTCAGTCAGGTCTAGCCATTTTAAACTATTGACCTTAGCCAATACCCATCCATCTTGATTCGGTATCTTTATAGGAACTTCCTTTGATGATGTAGGTGAGGGGTAAGATACGTACACAATGGGTTTGATTTCTATAGAAAATTTTCCATGGGGATCTTTTGTTTTATCAAGCCCTTTCCCCCTCATAAGTAAAATTTTTTCTGCCCCCTTACTGGTTGCAGTCCAATCTGCATCTTTAAAGGTAGTCTTATTAACTACTTTTTTTGTTGGAGTATAATTTGGTAGGACAATGCACAATTTTGATTTTAATTCATTGCAAATTGATTTAAACATTTGATGATTGCGGGAATTCATGGCCTTTTTATTTTGATCTTTTGAAAGTTCTACTAATTTTAGACTGTTTTTCCATGCGTCTAATTTCTTGTGTAAAGAACTATCTCCTGAAAATTCTTCTTTAATAAATGACTCTATCTCTTTGCAACAAAGAGGACTGTTGTGATCTGTACTATATGGTGTGGAAATAAATTTTTCAATATTTAATAATACTTTCTTTTGCTTTTATAACTGAATGTTTAACATGTTTTTAATATAACTATCGTTTAAACCTCCATTTTTCTCTTGAGCTTTTAGTTCTGCTTGAGGTACTTCGAGTCGCTTGGATAAACTGGCCAAATTGAATATTGCATATCGATTAGTTTTGTCTACTTTAACAGCAACTCTAAACCATCCGGTTTTTTCTTTTGCAACTTCAGCATCAACAAAATGATCTTCTTCCATAGCAACACAAAACTGATTGGAGATAACTTGAATTCTGTCATTTAAATTATTACTTTCTTGATAAACCCAATCAACGAGATCACAGCGTAATTTTTTTTTCCCTTCGCTCTTTCCAAATGTCTTAGTATTGATTTCACTTGCTGTTTCCCTTCTGAAGAAAGCATTATCATTGCTTAATGTAGACATATCATCCCCCAAATTAAATTATTTTAATTATTTAGTTCTAAATTTTTGTAATGCGTTAACAACTTAATTATATTACAAAGAAAAATTATTTTTCAAAAAACAATAAGTTTTTTTAAAAAAAAACTTGGTTTAATCAATCGATATTTGCTTATTGATGAAAAAGACTGTCTCAATTAAAATTAACAAAAAAAAATCTGACAGGAATATTATTGTCAATTTTAATGATTTTATGCAATATAATATCATAATTCGTTAATCACATAACATTATGGGTCAATTTATGGAAATAAGCTAATTGCATTATAAACTTACAGCCTCTTCTGACCAGATCCAATTAAAAGAACAGCCAAAATCTGAGAAAATGAACATACTCATTGATCAGAAAGTCTTAAATTATTCTATGTCAAGCAATGACAGTGAATCTTCACCCGTTTCACACCTATCCGAAAAAAATATTCGTAAAGTTGATCCCGATAGCATCCCAAAAATAACCAGACGATTACAACGAACAATCACTTGGCCAGGTGGGGCTAAATATGTGGGAGAGTTTTTAAATAATGAAGAAGTCGGCAAAGGCGCTTTTTTTGAGCCGAATGGCGTTATATATGAGGGTTTCTTTCTCAATGGGGTTTTCACTGAAGAAACAATCACTCTACCTGACAATAAAGGAAAATTTGTAGGCATTTTTGTCGATGGCACAGGTCATGGAACATTCTTTGAGGCAGATGGAGGCATATATAAAGGTGATGTTGTTGGTTTCCAATTCCACGGTAAAGGGGAATTCATTTGCCCGGACAAGAAAGTGTATGTGGGTGACTATGTTGAAGGTAAACGAACCGGTTATGGGATATTAAAATGGCCTAACGGGGATGAATATAAAGGGCAGTTTTGGAAGAATAAGCCTCTGATGGGTAGAAGCCATAAAAATTTGCAAAAAAATTTTTGAAATTAAGGACCCCTTTTTAAGATGAAGGAGACATTTTAGCAGGAATTGTCTTTGCCAAGTATAGTACCTGTTTTGGTCATTTTAGATGCTTACTCTATTCCATTAGCATTAGCGTGTAGATATATGTTGCCGCATATCAGCGGTTCCTCTTCTTCGACCTTAACATACCTATTTCTTCGAAAAAAATTGAGAGAAAAGCATGATCGGAATGTTCCGTTAAGCTGTTGACGCTAGTTTATTTTACTCCGAATTGCGATCTAAGTCTGAAAGTAAAGATTTTAAATTACAGGATGCGGAATTTTTTTTATGTGATATGTGCTGAAAATTATTTTACTAAAGCAGGTAAGCGAAGGTTGATTTTAATAGTTCTTTTGACTACACATAAAATTATATCAAATTTTAGAAAGAAAATGCATTTTCGAGTGTTTCTAGTTGAACTACACAATAGCAAAAGCAAACTTAACTAGATTGCCATGTCAATAAAAGTGCTGCCTGTTCTGGGCCCAGCAGCTATGTTTAACAAAAATGGTCCTCTCTATCATTTAGTGGATGAAGTTTTTAATTCATAGGTTAGTACACAGTAAAGTTTATTGTTCTTTTATGGCGAATTATTTTTTTTGGATATTACCTCTACATCTTCGTAACATATATGCTTGTAGGCGCAAGGATGAAGAGGCAAGAGACGGAAAAAGAATTGGCCAGAAAGGTCAATAAAAATTTTACTTTGCACTAGGCTTTAATAGCATTCCAAGCTTCAGAAGGAATGTTTTTGATCTTCTTGAGGATTTTAATAATCCGAGCCTGAAAAAAATAATTGTAAATATAAAGAAGGCGAGAAAAATGAAAAAAATTAAAATCAAGCACAGCATTGCAATGACGGTATTTTGCATTGCCACAACTTTGACCCAATCCACTGAGGCATGCACTAGGGCATTATTTGTCGGAACTGATGCAGTAGTCATTACAGGCAGATCAATGGATTGGGGTCAGGATATGTATTCAGATTTATGGGCATTTCCTAGCGGAATTAAACGCGATGGTGCTGCAGGAGCTAAATCAATTGCTTGGACATCAAAATATGGCAGTCTTATTGTCTCTGGTTACAATGCGGGCACCGCTGATGGTATGAATGAAAAAGGGCTTGTAGCGAATTTGTTGTATCTCGCTGAGTCCGATTACGGCAAGCCTAATAATGAAACTCCTTTGTTATCCATCAGCCTCTGGGCTCAATATGTTTTAGATAATTTTGCATTAGTCGCCGAAGCTGTGGATGCATTAAAAAATGAACCTTTTATTGTACTGGCACCCGTAATACCAGATGGTTCGCCCGCAATGCTGCACCTAGCAATTTCTGATGAGAAAGGTGACTCGGCTATTTTTGAATATATTGACGGAAAACTTAGCATCCATCATGGAAAACAGTATCAGGTGATGACTAATTCTCCGATTTTTTCCAAACAACTTGCTTTGAATTCGTATTGGCAGGGTATTGGGGGCCTAACATTCATTCCTGGTACAAACAGAGCGGCAGATCGATTTGCGCGCGCTTCATTTCTTATCGGAGCAATTCCTAAAGAGGCTGCCCCTCATTATATTACAGCTGTTCCAAAGCATGATTTTACCAACCAAGCGGTGGCAAGTGTTATGGGAGTTATGCGCAATGTTAGCGTACCTTTAGGGATTACAACGCCGGGTGAACCTAATATTTCATCCACACTTTGGCGTACTGTATCCGATCAAAAGAACAAGATTCTTTTCTTTGACTCAGCCACAAGCCCAAATACCTTATGGGTGCCCTTAGCAGATCTCGATTTTAAAGAAAATGCTCCGGTGAAAAAGCTTACTACAGCTGGAGGAAAGATATACTCTGGCAATGTGGCAACAAATTTTGTAGAAGCAAAGCCTTTCGCATTCCTTCCTGCAAATCCTTAGCTATTATCCTCATTTTATGAGGAGTTAAATATTGGGTGAGCTTGGCCTTCTCACGATGCTTATTATGAGGTTCTGGTGAACAGTCATGAGTTTTTTTTCATTGATCCAAGTCTGAAGAATGAGATGTTATAAACTTCTCTATGGCCGCAACTAAAGCGACTGGAGTTTCAATCATAGGATAATGACCAGATGCTTTGCAACATTCTAACTGAGCATTTGGATACCATTTCAAGAATGTATTGCGCATGAATGTTTCACTTCCTTCAAAGTCATGCTCACCAATCAAGACTAAAATGGGAGTGCGTAATCCTTCTATAGAAGCAGAAAAGTCAGTATGAAAAAACATGTTCATGTAGCCGAGGCGAGCTTGACTTGTTGAGTGTTTGCGTAAGTCATTAATCATTTTCTCAGCAAAAGCTTTAGTATAACGATTACTCGTCAGAATATTGACGCAATCCATAGCGGCCACATCGTTGTCCAGGGCTGCACTTTCAAAAAAGTCCATCATCTCTTTAGGCCCAGGCGAGCCACAAGCAGGTACAGGTGTTATCGCTACGACGCTTTTAACTCTTGTAGGGTTATTTAAAGCCATTTTTTGAACAATCATACCAGACATAGAGTGTCCAATCAGATGAAATTTATCCCAATCTAAAAAATCAATAAGTTTAATAGCATCTGAACTTGCTTCTTCAACCGAGAATGTTCCCTGCATCTCTTTGGAGCGACCATAGCCCCGCAAGTCCACAAAAACGTAGGTAAAGTATTTTGTATTAAGATATGGAAGCATGAAATCATAACTTGTCGAGTCACCCATCCAATGATGCATGACCAGTACTTTTTCTTTTCCTGTTCCAATTTGTGTATGAGCAATATATTTCATATTTTTATTCTCCGACGAACTTAGGAATAGTGTTAAAGACGGTAGAACCAGCGCAAAAAAAATAAAAATTCCAGTAATTTTGGAAAAAATTCCTTTATTCATAAAAAAGACTTTTGGTTCTTGATTTTAGGTGTATTATGATCGAATTATTGTTTTAGAGCAATATAGAATAGACCGATTACATTCGAGGCCTAAACTTTTCGACTCGCAATTTGCAACTGCCAGTTGAGGCGTAAGCATGTGTAAAACTTATCAAATCCCTTTGCAAAAAAAGCTTGATTCGCTAAAGTAGTTGTATAACACAACTATTTAGAGGATCAAGATGAAACATCTTTCTGTAGAAGCAATTGATGAATTAAGGCGCAGTGCACGAAACGTCGTGCGGGAGCTTGGCCTTCTCAACGATGCTTATTTTGAGATTGGGGTTACTTTGGCTGAGCGCCACCTTCTGATTGAACTGACTACATGCCAATCTCCTACAATGGGAGAAATCGCTGAATGTTTGCTGATAGATAAGTCAACTGTTAGCCGTTTGATTTCGAATGCGGTCAAAAAAGGGTATATTGAATGTTTCACCGATGAAAAAGATAGGAGAAAACGCTTTCTTAAAATTACTGAGAAAGGGAAAACGACTCTTGATGCATTTGAACCTATAGCATTTAATCAGACCAAAGAAGCTCTTTTAACTTTAACTAACGAAGAGATCAAAACTGTCCATAAAGGTGTTGCACTCTATGCAAAGGGACTAAAAAGATTACGAATCCAAAATAGAGATGATATAAAGCATTTAGCATTGCAAAATAGAGCAAACTGCTGTGCTGAGGTTGGTAAAAAAATAGAAAATTTACTTGAAATATATAAAAGTTTGAATCAGATGGGTTTTACTTTAGAATTATTTGATGAAAAGGACGAAGTAGGGCTCTATGATATATATCGAGATGTTGTTGATTCAGGTTCTCAATTCCCTTACGCGTGTAGTTCGATTGAGGAATTTCGTCGACAATTTTTAATCCCCAAAGGACAGGTTTATGTTTGTCATTCTTTGGATGGAGAAGTGATTGGCGGGTTTTACCTAAGAGCAAATTATTCTGGTAGGTCAAGCCACATTGCCAATGCGGCCTATATGATCCGCAATACGTATCGAGGCAAAGGTGTGGGATCTCTTCTAATCAAGGCGTCACTACATCTCGCTAAAAACCTCGGGCTGCAAGCTATGCAATTCAATATGGTGCTAAGTCAAAATAACCTTGCTGTCCAGATCTATGAAAGGCTTGGATTTAATATTGTTGGGACTATCCCAGATGCTGTCCGCAATACAGATGGAAGTTATCAAAATGGTTATGTAATGCATCGAAAATTAAATGATTTATAAAAAAGAATTATGTTGGATGAAAAAAATTGTGTTTTAAAAAGAAACATTGATGAGTTAGAAATTCGCTTTGGACGTGAAATCATGGATTTAACGATTGACAAAAGATTATTTTACATTTAAGTTTCGGAACAGGAGCTTATTGTTTCTTAATGGTTTTTTAAGGAGGTTTTTTATGAATAGAGATACACTAGAATCCCAATGGCCACAAATTCGCGATATGTTACGCGAGAAATTCAGTAACTTAACAGAAGAAGATATCAAACAAATTAATGGTCGTTATGATCAACTAGTTGCGAAATTACAGCAAAAATATGGCTATTCTAGAGAAGAAGCTGAAGAAAGAATCAAAAGCTGGAATTTTGACAGATTTGCGACTCCACAAAGAAGTACGACAGTTCATGAAGAAAAATATCATCCTCAAGATAATGTAAAAGAAGATAACTCGTCTCTTTTCAAATGGCTTTTGGGTATTGGTATTCCATTATTGTTGCTTGCCTATTTTCTTGCTCCTACTGGAAATGAAACAACGAATACAACGACAACTTCTCGTGACCAAACGATGGGAGAGACTCAAGCTGATCGTACTATATCGTCTGACTTAAGAAACGCATTAATTGAGCAAAATGTAAGTGGATCTCAATTGCAAAATATTCAAGTTACAACACGTAATGGGATTGTGACATTATCTGGAACTGTACCAAATAACGAAGTTCGCGATGTTATACTTAATACAAGTCAAAACCTTCCAGGTGTTAGACAAGTTGTAAACAATCTTCAAGTTAGATAATTTCCTTCGAAAGGATACTTAAGGTTTACTTTCAGCATTCCTTCTAAATCTTAGATGATCCCTAAAGGGGACATCTAGGGTTTACGATTCTTAAAATCGTCTCACATTTCGTTTGATATGCAAAAGCAGACAACCTCATAGAATTTAAGTTGTTGACAAAAAACAGAACGATGTTCTAAAGTTAAAACAGCGTTCTAATTGCTGAAGATATTTGTAAAAGTTCAATTAAGGGGATAGAATTATCAACAAAAAATTTATTGAAACTTCAATATTTGAAGTCATCAACGCTGATTCTCAGCACACTAGTGAGATCATTAAATTAGTAAATGATTCCTATTGGTTGGAGCAAAAACCATATTTTATTGACTGTCCTGCTTCACGTGAAAGAATGCATCGGCACGAATGGAATAAAATTCTTTCTGATCCGCATCAGAAGGCCTATGCAATGCAACAAAAAGTCACAAAGCAGATCGTTGGCGTAGTGGTCCTTGAAATTCCTCCACAAAAGGATTACGGAAAATTTGGTATTTTTGCTGTTGCAAAGGCTTATCAAGGCAAAAAACTAGGCCACATTTTAATTGATTATGTGGAAAAAGTGGCAAAAAAATTATCCAAAAACTCGATGAAAATTGAAGTGTTTGTTTTTGCAAAGGGACTTGAAAAGTATTACCAAAAATTAGGCTATACATTTACTGGAAAAACAAATTCATTTTTTCATAGTGAATGTATCAAACCGGAATATAAAGATGTAGCCTCACAATATCTTAGAGAGTTAGAAAAAATTTTATAAATCAAAAGGAGCACAAATGTTTTACAAAATGTTAGGTGCAATCTTAATTACCACACCTTTAGTAGCGGCACTTCAAACATCTGCTGCTACAACACAACAAAACCACCACATAACGGTTAAAGCTGAAGAGCTAAAGTCATGGTATAATACCAAAAAACAATGGTTGTTTTAGATGCACGATCCGAAAACTATTTTGATGGAAGATTGCTTCCCAATGCAAAATGGCTTCCTTCGAATCTTCGGAAAAAGAGATTTTAGCCACTATTCCCGATAAAGATAGCCGTATTGTGGTGTATTGCGCTGGAGTTAAATGCCCTGCTAGCGGATGGCTATATGACAAGCTTCATTCTATGGGATATCATAGCGTTTATGAATATCATGAAGGGCTTGAAGAATGGATGCAGAAGGGATATTCAACGACAAATCAACAAGGATAATTTTTATGAAAAAACTACTTTTTTGTCTCTATGCTTTTAGTTTCGTTTTAAGTGAACCTACGGAATTGGCTGCCACTAATACAGCAGATCGATGCTATTATGCAGCGCCTCTTGAAATTGCGGTGGACGAGCATTTTTTTTCGAAGCTCATCCTTCAAAGCAGTAACGAGGAAGAATCTTTTGCAAGCATAGAATCCTACCTTAGAAGCAATATCCCTTTTTGCCATCGATTCCAGTTTAAATACTCTTAAAGACGGTGTTCATGCAAACACCTTTGCAAAAGTCATGCAAATTAAAGCTCAAGAAGCTCATCGATTCGTACCCGTTATTACTTTCAGCCAGTTTATCGCTCCCAGTCACATGGGCTTTATTCGAAATATAAAAATAGAAAATAATGGACCTACCGTACAAGAGCATGTTCTTGTAGATCAAAATTCTATGCAAGTTATTTTCATAGAAGAATGGGTGATGGATACCAATGAGGTTATACATCCCGGAAGCTTTGCAGCAATCAACAGCCTCATCGAAGAAGGGGGTCAGCGGTATTTTGCAGGAACATACTTTTACAAAGATGCGCCAGATGTTTCTAAAGTTCCCGCTATTATTGAAATGTTTAATAAAACATATGAAAATATGATTTTATTTCTAGAAAATGAAGATGTGGATCACATTTATAATCAACTTTATAAATACTAGTAAATATTTAGCTCCGTCTAATTCCCTGCAGCTAAATCTGTGGGGAATTCATTAAAAATTAGGCTGCATCGAAATAACTGCCCGCCGTTTTTCGTGGAAAAGGTTCCCTTGCTTTCTAAAGTTCAGAAGTAAATTTTTTCTCTTTTAGGTGGTTAAAACTCGTTAAAAATGTAAAAAATAAACAAAAAATTACCCATTTTTTCATTTGGTACACTAAGATCATAAATAGCTCCTCTTGTTGTTAGAATGTATATGCAATTAGATTTATTTTTTGCAGACAAATATTTAACGTAAATGGGGATCTTGAGCAAGTTAAGAAATGGATAAAGACGAGGTAAATTTATAAGAATTGAGACATAAAAAGACCGAACGTCTTGTCTTTTCAGAAAAACGTTCGGCTAGATTGCCCAAGATAGGACTCGAACCTACACACCTTACGGCACCAGAACCTAAATCTGGCGTGTCTACCAATTTCACCACTTGGGCTAAGAGGTTATCTATACTATAGCAAAGTTTCTCTTTTTTATACT
>JACCRY010000232.1 GCA_013813265.1 Parachlamydiaceae bacterium | reverse complement strand
GAAAAGTTGCATCTGACGCACTTCTCTCCTCGGTCGTAGCTATGGCTACGACGTCGTCAAGAATTGCATCAGCTGCAACTTTCGCCTAACTGCTGCATTATTTCGAATTTTTTCACAGCCTCTGCGGTTTGAAGTTCAAGAAGGGAGCCGAGATTCCGGCCTGCGAATTACGAACGCAGGAGTAATCCAAGCGATCCAATTAAATCCAAATCCCGCAACTTTAAGGGTGATGTTAAGGCATTTATGATTCAAATGCGACTTGACTAAGTGCTTCTATTAAAGGAATAAAGCATCAAGAGATTCCACAATATTCTCCGATGATTCTTCGTGAGGCTACAATGAACTCCTTGGTTCATGCAGATTATGTTAATCATCGGTCACCTATTCAGATTGCGATTTTTGATGATCGGTTAGAAATAACAAATCCGGGCGCATTACCTTTTGGCTTAAGTCTTGATACTGCTATTTCGGGAGTATCTCAACTTCGCAATAAAGTTTTAGAAAGAACTTTTCGGGAACTCAAGCTAACCGAACATTGGGGGTCGGGTCTAAAAAGAATGCTAGAGGCATGTGAGGAGAAAATATTCTCCCCCCAAATTTGAAGAATTGGATATTTTTTTCGTATCATTCTCTATCCAAATTCAGCAAAAAGCATACCTACTGCATCTTGGCAAAAGCCAATTTTTGACTATCTCAACCAACATGATAATATCAGTGCAAAAGTGGCCCAAGAGATTTGGCAAGTCACGTGCCGTACAACTACGACCCGACTTAAGGAAATGTGTAATCAGGGATTACTTGTAGATATATCGACAAGCCTGAAAGACCCTCCAAAAGTATTTGTTCTTGCTAAACATAGAAAATGACATGGAAGTCTCAAGAAAGCGATTGTTTCCATGTGGGGACAGCCCGCTAAGATAAAAAAAAAGTGACATAGCAATCAACTTAACTGTATAACGTTTGTATCTAAACCCAAACAATTACAGGATCAAATGCTATGTCAACTTCTACCATTGATAACTCAAATCCAATTAATTTGAAAGTCTCTCATACAGCTCATTTCCTAAATTCCACACAACGCCAAGTTATAGCCAAACACGCTATAGGTGGTAAGACTCCTATCTCGCACATTGCTGAACGCTATGCTGTCAGTAGAAAATTCGTATACGAACAAAAAGTCAAAGCTGAAGAAGCTATCCATGAAGCTTTTTCCGAGCAATCTTCTGAACCGGATAAAGTTCTTTTTTATATCCCGGTAACAAAAAAGTGGCTTATTCAGGTAGTTCTGGCATTAATTTTCATATGTCTGGCTTCATATCAAGGGGTTATTGAATTTTTCCGAGACATCTTCGATTGTAAAATTTCTAAAGGAAGCGTTCAACATGAGCATCTTCAGAAAGCTAAAGAGATCAATCAGCTGCAAGACCTTTCCAGGGTACGAGCCGGTCTTCATGATGAAATTTATCAAGCCGGTGAACCGGTCTTGGTTGGTTGCTGCGCCCGTTCCACTTACTGCTACCTTCTCAGCCTGGAGGAATCATGTGATGCCAATAGTTGGGGCATACATCTTCTTGATCTTCAAGAAAAGCAAAGACTGGCTCCGAATTTTACAGTTATAGATGGTGGTAAAGCTGCAAGATGCGGTCAAAAAGAAGCTTGGCCTGACATACCCGTACACGGAGATGCCGTTCATGCTTTAAAACCATTTCTCGAGCTTGTCTGTTATTTAGAAAACCGAGCAATGGATGCTCTCAAAATAGTTGATGAGTTAAAACATAAAATTGAACCCGTACGAAAATATCTTGAGAATCATAGAGATAACCTCCTTGAGTTTGTGCCTTTGATGGAAATGCATTTTAATGAGATAGCCCGAGAATTCGAAGTGTCTTTATCAGATGTTTTATCCCTATATCATTTGAAAGGCTTGCCTTTACCAAGTAAGAGACTTTGGCAAAAATATGTTGAATTACGTACTCGATTAGGAGAAAAATTTTATTGGATTGAGTCGTCAATTGACGAAGTTTTAGGTAATACTGTGCGGGCAAATTCTCTTGTAGAAAACCATAATAGTCGATTAAGGACGTATTTTACTTTAAGAAGAGAACTGGGTGGTGAATATTTACACTTTCTTCAATTTTTTTTAAATCATCGGCGGTTTATGAGAAGTGAGCACAAGGAAAGGATTGGAAAAAGCCCGACTGAGCTGCTCATTGGTGAACAACATAAGCACTGGCTAGAAATGCTCGGCTTAAAGATGTTCAAGAAAGCTGCATAAACAATCTTATTAATTAATTCATTTTTTAAAATAAATAGGCTTAAAAGTGGGCAGGATCCTGATCGCTTTGTGTTACCCGTTTTTAGTTAATTTTGAACCATGCCGATTTTTTTGGTTTGTAATGGTTGTTTTGGTCAGTCATTGCACCGCCATTGCACCGTGCCACTATGGCAGAATTATTGTGCACCATCATTTGGAATAAGATAAATATATGAACACAATCGTTGAAACTCAAATTTGGCTGCGTCATATTCTGAAGTAAAATCATAATAGATCAAATAGCAATTTTGGCCGCTATAATAGGGAGGCTTTAACTTTCTAAAGAAAAAAAATCCGTTGTTCTTAGTTTTTTTTGGTGAAAAAATTTTTCCTTCGCACGAAACCTCTAAGGCGTTAATATAAGAAATTTTATTTTCGTAATCATAAAAATACACGGAGTGACAGTTAGATTCATTATTTAATAGAAAAACGATGTTTTCAGTGACTTTCATATCACTAGCATCGCTACAGTAAATAGTGTCTTTACTCGATCTAAAGAACACAAAACCCTTATCTAATTGATATCGTCTAGTATCTAGATCTAGGTTTGGGTTGATGTTTTCAAGAATAGTCGTATTTGCTCTATTATTGCAGGGATGGATGCTTTTTTTGATAGGATCGCTTTCTGAAGGCAAAATAAATGCATATGCTGAAAGACAATCGTTTCCATAGCTTCCAATTTCGATAAAAATACGATATCTACCTTCAAGCGAAATTGAAAATAATTCATCAGCATTAAGATTAATTATATTTAATGTGAAGTTTGCAAATAAAACACAAAATAAAATGCTTTTTTTCATTTTTAAGCTCCAAACAACTTGTTTTTGTTTATTCGTAATTTGCCAATTCTCTTGCTAGGTTAAAAAATTAGTAACTATTCACGTCCCCATTTGCAAACGTGAAGTCGCGCTTACGCGCTTCTTCACGTTTGCTGCAAATGGGGACGTGAATAGTGGTGAAAAAAGTGAAAAGATTCAGATGGCTGAAATTGGAAGCAATCGCGGAACTCCCTTGACGTCATCGACAAGTGAATCCCATATTCGCCACCTCTGTTTCCGCGCGGTCGAAATATAGCTGCGTATCCGACAAAAAATTTTGCCTCCCTCCGACGTTCGGATACAACCCGACATTTTCTGCTTAACCTTATTCATTCTGATGTCTCGTTCCCCTAAATTGTTTGTAAATAGGATCTTTTTTTAGTCCATCACTACCAGGTGGTTTACTACTATTCGAGCTGTTTTTAGAAAGGCGGGCTTCAAGTTCATGAAGTTTTTCGGCTTGGTCTTGAATTTTTACAGCTTGTTCTTGAATTTTTTGGGCTTTTTCCTGAACTTGCTTTTCTAATCGTTGGATGCTGGCTTCAAGAAAGCGAATATAGTAACGAACAGATTCTGGCAAAGAATCGAATATGTCGTCGGGGAGACCTGTTGGAAGTTGTTCAGAATTTATAT
>JACCRY010000212.1 GCA_013813265.1 Parachlamydiaceae bacterium | reverse complement strand
CTGTTTAAGAAAGTCGCTTAAAAAACTTACCTGCTTCTATATTAATATTTTTTAAACCGGTCTGAATGTAGACAGGATTCTGATTGTCATTTGTTACCCATTTTTTGCCTATTTTGAACCATGCCATTAAAGCTCATTTTTAAATGTGCTAAAGCGTTGGCTTTGTAGCACTTTATTTTGTTGTTCAAAAGAGGCTTCTTCAACATCAACGCTAATGATTTTGCACACTCACAAGAATTCCCGATCTGCCTCCATCCATCCTGCCTTATCCTGCCCCATCTTAAAAAAAATTAATCTGTTGCAGTAGGGTGAGGTTTCTACATTCTACTCTAACTGCATTTGCTTTCAGGACAGAATGGGACAGAATAAGGCAGGATGAACTAGAAACTTTTCTATTGTTAAATATATTGTTAAATATAACTTTACATTAAATCACTCGGATAGTATACTTTTACACACAGCCATAAACAGTTTACGTCTTACTGTTATTTAATTGAAAATAAAAATCAGGAAAAATCATGCTACCTATTTCTTTAAGCACACCCCAAGAAGCACTCGCAGGCCCTCTTTTAAAAAATGAAATTCCTGCAGACAGCAAAAAGTTTGTCAATCCACTATTCGAAAAAATGAGTGTTCTTTCTCCGTTTAATAGCCTTTTAGATATGAATATAGTAAGTTTTGTCTTTAGTTTTTTCACTCATCATGACTTTAACTGCTTAAGAGCATTAAATAAAACATATCGAGATTTTGCGGACTCACCTGAATTATACTCGTCTTATCATGTTAAATTAAAGGCTGCATTTATAGCTCAAAACAACAAACAAATTGAATTCTCTATTAAAAATAATGAAGTTACAGCAGAAGAGGCTGTGCTTGAAAAGGGTAAAACACTTTTCAAAGATCAAAGAACAGTGCTAACAGATCAAAGAATACAGCTGACGAACCAAATGGCTGAACATAACGAGAGTTGGTTTGGCTATTTTGTGTCCGTGATCACTTTTGAACCTGGATGCTTCTCATTTATTACTGAAATTTTCTCCTCTTTATTTCCCTCCATAAAAGAAGAAATTGATATAACGAATGGTTTAACGCTTCAAATCAGTGATTTATCTTTGCAAATAAGTCATTTATCTTCGCAAATCGGGGGGATTAAAAATTTTAATTTGGGCGATAGAACCGCTTTAAGAAATCAACTTGTGGCCGAACGTAGTGAACTAACAAATCAAATCTATTCCGGAGAAGCACTTCTAAAGATCTTAATTAAAAAAGAAGCAACTTCAGAAAAGTTCATATACCCTCTATTTGGTGGAAAAAGCCAATATGAAGCATTGCCAGTATTATTATTAGCCGAAACAAGAATGAAGGGGGGCTATATTGATTATGTTAAACCTCAAGATATGAGCGCTCCCATAATGCGAGGTACTGATCGTTTTGGACGTAATTTCTTCACAATACGTTTTGGAGATAAAGATGGTCAAAATCTGAAGTGTCAAACATTTTTCGAAAGATTTTCCGGAATGGACTCATGGACTGACGGTACTTGTAGTGGTCATTTTATTAAAATCGATTCTTAGATGATTGATGAAGGAAATATGAGTGATGAAAAAGGTTATGAACGGTTAAAAGCAGGAATTAAAAACATGCAACATGAAGGCCATTTCATACAGTAAAGATAACGATCTAGAAATATTGACAAAATAAATCAAAATAAAAGCGCTGTTTGAAGAATCTTCAAACAGCGCTTTTATATTTTTTTTCCTTTCTAACTTTAGAAAGAAACTGTAATGGTGCCACCAAGTTCGACAACATCCTGAGATGCAAATTCGAAATTTAGAAGCTCATTTTTAAATGTGCTAAAGCGCTCATTGACGAGAAGGGATAGAGGCACTTCGTTTTGTTGTTCAAAACAAACCTCTTCAACATCAAGCGCAAGTGAGCAAAAGTTTGAACTCACAAGAATTCTCCATCTGCCTTTTTTGCAAAGACAGCTCTATGTTTCTATTATTGCAGACGGGCAGAGTCGCACCGTAAGCAAATTTTAATAACTATACTTCTCTAAAACCCTAAATGTCGTGGCTGCGAGCGCGCTAATAGCCTAATGTCACCTCCCTTTTGGCTCTGTTGCTCCACTATCTCCAGGTTGTTGGGCTCCAAATTCCACAATGGCTTGCAAAATTCGGCACACCCCTTAATCACTTATAAACATCTGTTACCAAAGCGCGTAACAAAAAAAGAATTCAAAATAACAAAAAAACTAAACTTTTTCTCTCTATCTCTTCGTATCCGATCACTTCTTTTCTTGCAATGCTAATATTTGCAATCTTTCATCAATATAGTAATCTAAAGAAAGCGGGCCTTCATTAAACAGTTGAGCAGCCGTAAAAAATGCTTTTGTATCAAACGAAGATCCTAAATATTGCATACTAATGGGGCTTGTATACTCTTTCCATTCTTTCCAGCTCTGAATCTCTTCGTTAGGAGATCCAGCATACTGTTGCAAAAAAGCAATTCTTAGTAGATTAAAAGCATATAAAAATTCTCCAAAAGAAGATTCTTTTGTACTCTGATTAACAACTTGATTCTCTGCAGGTTTCTCGCTCGAAAGAATTTTAAGCATATTTTCTTTTAGCGCAATCGATCTCTTAATCGCATCGTTATATCGATTTTGACCAATTAGTAGAGTAATTTCAGAATAATCGATATAGAATGGAAGGTTGTCTTTACCTATTCTGCGGAAAGTTGAATCTGCAAAAGGCAAGGCCTTTGCAACTTCATTGCGTTCGATAAGAGTCTGTGCAATCAACCCATCATACTTAGCTTGCAAGCTTGGCTGTTGTTTTAGGATTTGAGTCAGTTTTGCGAGAGTTTCTGATTCATTTAGGGAATCTCCAGATGCAGAAAGTTTTTGAAAAGCTTGAAATTCTTCGTGTGCACTTTTAAAATCCCCTACATCTCTTGTAGAACTTCCTGAAAACCACATATAAGCCGCAAATAGAAGGATAATAGCCCCTAAAAGAGTATAGAGAATATTTTCTCCATGCTCCATAATCCAGGCGATAAAAGGATGCTGATCCAATACATCTGAGGAATCATTAATTTTCTTGAAAGATTTGTGCGATTGCTTCTCCATTCCTTCTACCAAATTTCAGTGTTTGTAAACGCAAGTTTATGTTTGGATAAAAATATCGCTATGGCCTAGCCCTCTTGACAAACACAGTGCATTCTTTGAGTAGGCTGAGTTGTGGTGATATTTTGTCCAAACTCCAGAGAATCTATCATAGGGATATTTTCTTATTTGTAAACTTAAAAATCACCTTGTTTTAAATGAAAAAAGTTCCTAAGCTTCAGTTTTGATCCTCACACACCGAGAGACTCTTATGTATAATTATATCTTTACATCTATGATGCTAATTTCTCTTTTTTCACTAGTCACGTGTCCCATCATGGGCAATAACTCGTCTATTGAAAAAAATAATTCTTCAGAAAATTTCTTTAAACAGAAAATTGCATTAAATATTGAGCCTTTCACAGGGAAAATTATCAGAAATAAAGTAAGAATGCGGTTACAGCCAAGCTTAGATGCACCCATTCTATCTGAATTTTTAAAGGATGATCTTTTAAATGTCGTTGGAGAAAGCGGTGAGTTTTATGCTATCCTCCCACCGAAAGACACAAGGGCTTACATTTTTCGAACTTTCGTATTAGATGGAACTGTGGAAGGCAATAGGGTCAATGTTCGTTTAGAGCCGGCTCTTGAATCTCCGGTAATCGCACAATTGAACAGCGGAGATTCGATTGATGGCGTTGTGAGTGCTTTAAGTAGTAAATGGCTTGAAATCGCTCCTCCCTCTACAACAAGATTCTATGTCTGCAAAGAATACGTCGAAAATATCGGTACAGCAGCAATGATGCAGCAGATTGAAAAACGACGCACAGAAGCAAGCGCTTTACTAAATTCCGCTCAATTGAACAGTAAAATTGAGCTCCAAAAAAATTATCAAGAGATGAATTTAGATGGCGTGTATGCCGATCTAAATACTTTGATAACACAATATTCTGATTTTCCTAAATATGTGGATCGCGCTAAAATTCTTTTAAATAGTATTCAAGACGCCTTTATCCAAAAGAAAATCACTTACTTAGAAGCCAAAACAATTGCCATGGAGACTCGAGAAGCAGCAGTTAAAAAGGAAAACGACTCCAAACCGGTCAATGCGGAACAAATGCCAATAAGAAAAGAAAAAAATCTTCCGCGTGATGATAGCTTTCCACAAACGTCTGAAAAAATTATTTCTAATTGGGAACCTTTTGACCCTGATAAAATGACCTCAAGAATGGCGATTTGGATCCCTCAAGAACGCTCACTTTATGAAGGATGGAGACAAAGGCGTCAAAAAGGAAGTCCAAGAGAATTTTACGAAGAACAATTTGGAGAAACAATAGAGTTAAAAGGGGTGATTGAACCTTACATCCATACAATTAAAACAAAGCCGGGAGATTTCCTTTTGGTCAACCCTTCTACAAAATTGCCCATTGCCTACATCTACAGTACACGAGTAGATTTACAAAAAAATCAAGGGCAGGCAGTTTTGTTGCATGCTGTAAAAAGGCCAAATTACAATTTCGCCTTCCCTGCCTATTATGTCATTTCTGTTGATTGAATCTTTCGATCACATTTAACTTCTGCAGCCAACTACCGCGGCGCTGAAAAGGTGTATCTACAAACAACACGTTCCGCTACCGCCACACACGGGGCTTTTATGTTAAATCGCTTCCACGATCCAAGGGTGTTTCATATTTAGGACCTGTTTTCGATCGCGGAAGCGTAAGGGTCTATTCTATCCCTCCGAGCTTTCAATTATCTTTGCGCCTTTTGCGCCTTTTGCGCCTTTTGCTGCTTCTTTGCGTTAAAAAAAACGATTTAGTTTTCCACATAGATTAGAGGCTAAACTACGTTGAAGAAGTTTTATTGGAATCAGATTTAACGGATAGTATACTAGATTAATTTTTTTAACGCAAAGAAGCAGCAAAAGGCGCAAAGAGCGCAAAGAAAATGTAGATGGAAAAATTTACGCTTACGCTTCCGCGATAGAAGAAAAGTACTTTTTTCTACCTAAATATTTGCTTAGATCTAAGCATAAATTTTAGGCGTGCAGGCTATATTCTATAAGTAACGTTGTGCAAATCGAGCAGAAAGCTTAATTCAACACAAGATAAAGTAGGTCCTGAAACATACGAATCGGGAAGCTTGAAATACTCTTTCTAGCCAATTGTCATATAACGCTTTACAGACCAGCGCCAAAAGCAGTTGGCAAAACAAAGGAAGCCTGCAGCTACAGTTAAGAGAATAGGCAATGCCCAACTGTCTGCGGTGTCAACAAGGACTCTGGTCGGGAAGCTAGCGATCATGCCTACAGGGATAACAAGCAATATAAAGTAACGGAGGCTTGGCCCGTAGAGGCGGTCAGGCCTCTGACCCATTTTAAAAAAGGTAAAATATAGTTCATGGAAGTGTTCAGCTCTGGTGATTAAAAGGGCAACGGTAGAGAAAATTAGCCGCGTTGCGTAAAAGATGGAAAGAGCTGCGGGTACCACAAGGAAAATCAGCAAAGACCTCATCCAAGGGAAGCCGCCAGGTAATAAAGTGAGGCTCCATAATAACCATGTTAAGGCAAAGATTGCATTTAAGATATAGCCGCATTGCAGCTTTTGTGATGTCATCAATTGCTGCGAGCTTACAGGCCTTAACAAAAGAAGGTCAAGGTCACGGTGTACAATTTTTTCGGAAAAAACATCGAAATTATGTGCGAACAAGATCATCTGGAAAGCATCAACAATAAATAACATCCCTAGAAAGACGCGCATTTCAGGAAGGCCCCATCCGCCTAATTTGTCGACATGCAAATAAAGGGATTCAAACAGGACAATCTGCAATGAATACCATAGAATGTCGTTTAAAAACTGCAGCCCTAAGTTAAATGGAACCTGCAAATCAGCAATTGCGCTTAATTTAAAAAGTGCCCATTCCAAAGTTAACATTTTTTTGAGTGACGCCCACATGATCTATGCTCCTGTGCCGCTATACCGTTTAAGACCCTGTTTCCATGCCAAACGAGCTATTAACCCAAAGAAAACACCTCCAAAAGCAAGGCTGATAAATCCACGCAGAAAGACATCTGATTCAATACGTCCTGACAAATAAGCTGCAGGCAAGTAAACTCCGCAGCTAAATGGTAGCGCAATAACCCATTCACGTATCGGAGAGGGCAACAGATCCAAAGGCATTAGTTCGCCAGTAAGAAACCAAATGATCATGTTTTTAGTGTTGTTGAGGCTATAAACATGGTTAAAGAAAAAGGCCATTGCTGCAACTGCAAAGTGCAGTGAAAAGAGAAGGGTCACATAGCATACTCCCATCAATAAAACGATTGGAAGTCTTTCTATGTATAAAGGTAAATCCCATAATCTAGCAATGAGCACAATGATTGGAACCATTACAAAAGCTGTGATCAGTTTCTGCCCTAACAGCAGTCCCAAATGGTATTCAAAGAATGAGCTTGGCCGCAGCAATAAGGCATTTACGGCTCCCGTGTTAATTTCAGAAATCATAGCACGTTCAAATCGCCAATTCACACTTCCTAGTTGTAGAACCAGATAAAGGCAATACCCTAAATAATAGCGTGCTGGGAAACCGGCCAAAAGATCATTTCCAGAAGCTTTTATCAGTCCGCTCCAAAACGCAGCCTCTACCAAAAAATAGCAGAGGGGAATAATTGCGATCGCCATGACGAAGTCTATGGGATAAGTAATCCTAGTGGATATTCCGAGCCTTATACAGGCTAGATTCCTTTTCAAGAAAGAGGCGAATGACATCTTCAAAATCCGGTTCTTCAATTTTTAGATCCCGAACGGGGGTCTGGGAAGTAATTATTTTTAAGGCATTGAATAGTTCCGCAGAAGTAAAGGAACGGTTTATCGAGAGAGCTCCTGCAGGAATTTTTAGTTCTGGTGAGATAGCCAGTTCTTCTTCTAGGGGCATTGTGAAGTCCGCAACTAAACGCTTTGTCGATGGGGTTAAGGACATGAAATGGTCGACGGTTCCATCATAGGCGATAGAGCCATGGCTCATTAAGAGAAGTCTGTCAGCTAGCAATGCGATGTCGTCCATGTAGTGGCTGGTGAGGATAATCGTAACATCCGTGCCTTTTAGTTCTTCCAAAATGAATTGACGAATGTTTGTTTGCGCAACGACATCTAAGCCGATAGTGGGTTCATCAAGAAAAAGAATTTTTGGCGAATGGAGGAGGCATCCTATAAGTTCCATCTTCATTCGCTCACCTAAACTTAGACGACGCAAAGGGACTTGTAGGACATGCAGACAGTCAAGTCGAGCGGCCAGTTCATCCACACGTTTTAGGGCTGCTGCTTTATCTAGGTCGTAGATTGCGATTAATAGATGAAAACTATCGCTGGCGGGGATATCCCACCAAAGCTGATTTTTTTGTCCTAAAAGTAAACTGATCTGCCTCAAAAAAGGATTCGGACGTTCCCAAGGGCTATATCCTAAGACTGATGCCGTCCCACTAGTCGGAAAAATTAGGCCTGACAAAAGTTTGAGTAATGTGGTTTTTCCTGCGCCATTGGACCCGACTAGACCCACGATTTGCCCGCGATTAATCGTTAGATCGACCGGCAGTAAAGCGTGTTTGACCTCGGTTATATGAGAAAATACTCCTTTTATCGCAGCTATAAGACCCGGTTCTTTGCGGCGGGTCTTGTAACAACGTGCAAGTTTATTTGTTGTAATGACGATGTCATTCATTTCAATTTTGTTCCACTAAATGAGCTTTATGTAACCAAGCTTTACTGTAAAAACGCCACAGATAAATGATAGCAGCACCAAATGTGTAAAAAGAACAGAGTGCAAGCGCTTTTTCAATTGAACCTTCTGTACGATAGACAAATAAATAAATAGGCATAACCATGCCTAACCAAACGCATGCAATTCCTGCTGTTAATAAAAATTTACTATCAGCAGAAGCGATTAAAGCTCCCGCAGTGATCATTCGTATACCTTCTAAATATTTATATATTACAGTATTAATGCAGCCAAAAACTAGAGCTGAATAAATCATATTTCTCTGTTCATTACTCATGTCTTTTAGAAATAGTCCTATTAAAGTTTCGTAAGTAAAAAATAAAGTGATTGCTAGAACGATAGCAAAAATAGTCACTGAAAAAAAGCCAACTTTTAAAATATCATTTATTTTATCAAATTGTTTAGCTCCAATCGCATGACCTGTTTGTGCTACAATAGCTCGTGACATGCCTTCATTAAAGAAAAAGGACAAAATTAAAATATTTTGCACAATTCCTGCTACTGTTAAATGTTCTTCACTTAACGCCGCCATCATTTTATAAAATAACGCCCATCCGGTGATCTCCAAAATAGTAAAGAAAGCATTGGGAAAACCAATAGAAAAACTTTTTTTTAATAAGGGGATGTCAAGCCTCCACTGATCCGTTCCATACTGAAGTCGATTTTTCTGACTCAAAAATCCGCAAAGAAAGAAAACAACTTGTACAATCACTGTTAAACCCGTCCCCATGACTGCTCCAATTACACCGTAGGGCTTTACATAACCTTCTACGCCAAAAACTAATGCATAAGTAAGAAATCCATTTAATAAATTTCCGCCGATAACAAGAATAGTAGGAAATAAGGGGCGTTTAAGGCCAATATAAAAACCACTTAGTGCAGCGAACATCCCAGTGAAAGGGGCAAAATAAATCATATAGGAAAAATATTCTCTTTTTAATGCGCAGGACTCATCCCCACCGAAAATCCATTCTGGACATTTAAAGGATAATGCAAAAAACATAATAAACGATGCGAGTGAAAGCCAAATCATTTGCCAGACAGCTTTCCCAATGTTCTTATACGAACCCGCTCCAGCATTTTGTGAAACAAAAACCTGTGTGATCCCAGCTAAAGTTCCGATGGCAGCGATAAATGCCCATCCAATATTTGTAGCCTCGACTGAAATGTTATGGGCCTCTAAAGAGTGACGCGCCAAAATTAAACGGTCAACAAAGACCATTGCCACCCCAGATAAGGAACTCAGCATTAAAGGAAGAGCGAGCTTCCAAAGACTTAAAAGTTGGTTATAAAAAGAAGTTTGTAACATTGCAGCCTCCAAAAATATTGTATTATAAATAATATATATTTTTATGTCTAGAGGGAATGTTTAAAGGAAGCTTCAATATTACGAAGATATATTCTAGGACCAATCATTCCCTTTGATGAAATTTATTACAAGAGATTTAGCTAGTGCTGCAAGTGTCTGCCACCGAGGTTTATAGTTTTTTTCCCATAGCCACATCTTCAAGGCTTGGAGGTTCACCACTGGGGTCTTGAAAGGGCATTTCAACATATCCATTTTGGCGATAGAATTTTACGGCATCAATCCTTGCTTCATCGTGAAGGCATTGAACTCCTTGTGTTTTCAGCCAGCGTTCACATAGGTGAAGAAATTGAGAGCCAAATCCTTTTTTTCGATGAGATTCATTGATAACAAAAATTCTTAAAGCCGCTCTATGGTCAGGCCAAAGCTGAATATGCGCATACCCGATCATTTCAACGCCGTGATAGAGGCATAAATGAACATGGTCATTGTGATTAAAAGTCCATGTGTAGGGGTCTTCTAATCCGAGAGGATCAAAAAAATATGTATTTCTTAATTTTTTAGCCATTTCCCATTCGGAATAATGGGTGCATTTTTGCATGCGAATCTCAGAATTGTAGGGAGTTCCACCAATAGTTTTAATCATAGCCAGCCTCAACCTTTAGAAATTGAAATCTTGATTATAATGGAAATATTCTTTTCTTTCATATCCTTTTGTGGTAATATTCTTTTTTGCAGCTATGGATACTTAGTCAATGGCTCATAATCAACAAATAAACAAGAAGGTTTTATGAAGGCAGTTTTAAAAGCAATTTTTTTAATTTTAACAGTTTCAGTGGTGCATACAACAAGTCTTATGAGTTTCGAACAATATCAAATTATCAATCTCGGCCTTCAAGATTATAAATCGAGCCGTGTGACAAGTGTTAACGATAAGGGATGGATTTCCGGAATTGTAAATGATGGAAGCTACAACTACATCTTCGTTTTAGATGAAAACAAAAAAATGGCTAAAAGATATGAGAGAATGGATACAGCTAGACCATTGATTAACAACAATAATGAAGTGTTTGGAAGTTTAATAACGCGTACCCAAAGAGGCGATTGGATTTTTGATGAAGAAGTTGTTTATAAATGGGAGAATCCTTTTAATTATTTTCAATATTTTAATTTTTATCAAATAGGTCGTCCCGACGGGCAGTGGTCTGGTCCATATAATTTTAAAAGCACTGTTGTTTGGGATGTCAATGACTTAGGGCAAATTTTGGTAATGAATAATCCGACAATATCAAGTGCTATAGATGAGCTGTCTAACAATTCTGTATGGGTGTATGACGATAAATTGAAAAACGATGCTTTATGGTTTCAAGATGGTTTTCATAAAATTGAAGACCCAAATTTTACTGCGGGTTACAAGATCAATAATCACTCACAAATTTTAGGTAGCACCCTTGAAGGGAGTAAAATAGATAGAAATAGAATGGAGCGCGTATCCGTTTATAATTTTGCAGAAGAATCTCTTCGTGTTCTAGACTTTCCTGATGCTTCATGGGGGTATGATATAAATGATAACGGTCAAGTAGTTGGAGGCTTTTACGATCCAAATGATGACATCATTAAAGGCTTTTTAGCTGAGCCTACTGGGCAAGTGATTGAAATCAGTAATCTTGATCCAGACCTCATCAGTAACCAAGGAGACGTCTTTGGAACCTACATTTATGGGCAAAAGAAAAATCAACCAGCTATGTGGAAAGATGGTCAGACAGTTGATTTTAAAGAGCTAGTGAATTTAGTTGATGATATGGGAAATACATGGGATTCAATAGGAGAAATCGTAGATGTCAATAACAAGGGCTACTTGATTGGGAATGGAAAAATTAAAGGGGTGCGCCATGGCTTCCTTTTGAAACCAATATCTCAAAATTAAGAATCAAGAAGATGTAATTGGACATTCCATTGGGAATGTCCAATTACATCTTTATGAGCCCGCCATTTAATGATAACTAATTGTTGTCCAAAAGCCCTGCAGAATCCAAGTAAGGGCGATCATAAGGATCTGCAGGATGTCCGCCATTAGGACCCCACCCGTATTTCGGTTTTTTATACAGAGCTTCTACATCATTGACATTTAGAAATTTGGAACTCATTCCTTCGAGTATGTCATCTCGTATGAAGAAACAATTTACACCTGCATTTTCAACATAAACGAGTGAAAATCCTTTGGCCCTTCCCAAGTTATACATTGCCAGTAAACTTGCCCCAAAATAGTTTGAATGATCCCAGCAGCCATTTGGATCATAGGGGACAACCTTATCTTCAGATGGTTGATGAGATGAATTAAATTCCATGACAATGACTCTAGGCTTATAATGATTACTTATAGCCTTCCAGACATGAAAATCATTAAAATCTAAGTCGATAGATAAAAGGTCAAATTCATTTGGGACATCATATTTTGCAAAAAGATCATTGATGTTTTCAGCAGTGATAAATTCTTTTTGAAGATTAATGGATGCATCTTCATAGCCGCCATCCATGATTAGCCCAGCACAACCGTATGCTTCTCGAATATACCTCGTATTGCATTCTTTCCCGTCTTGAACACCAAACTCAACAAAATATCCAGTGTTAAAACCGACTAATTCAAAAATTTTCTTAATTATGCCATCTTCGCCATTTTGAGAATATACTCTTTTTTCAAATCGAGATAAGTCAATCAACCCCGATGTTGAACTATCGATTGGTTTAGGTGAATAAAATATGGCGCTAGTTGTTGAAAGCACAACACACAATGCAAAAGAAAATTTGAGCGTCCAATTCATGAAAAATCCTTTTTTAAACAATCATTTTCTGCATAATCCAAAAAAAGAGGGATTTTGTCAAATTTTATTTTTTAGTACGAGACCACTTGAAACTCAAAATTACCTTAAGAAAATAATTTCAGGTTGACTTTCTAAAATTGTTATACGACTCTTTAAGTGCGTATATCGTTGGTTAAGTCACAATTTAATTCAAATTTCTCATTAAAGTTCAAAAAATTATTTCACAAATTTTGGTGATAGTCTGACAAGCTAACTTGAGATAAAAAGCAAATTTTCGCTGTGTCTTGCAAGCAATACAAAAGCGGCCGTTCATCTAATTCCAGTGTACTCATGTAGCCTCCAATGTTGCATTTAAAATCGGTGCAATGTGGAAGGCCGCGCATGTGGCCAAATTCATGTGCGGAAATCTTCATCATACGCAGAAGGCATTTTTGAAAAGATTGAACGCTGTTCTTCGGGTTTCCAAATCTTGCATTTGACCAAATGCCAACACCTTCTGTTAGACTAGCGAGCCCAAACACATAATTAGTCAATGATTTTGCAAACAGATCTTCGTTGGTAAATGCAATTAATAGGCTTTCCTGGTTCGCTTTTTTATTTATTTCCCTTTTAAGGGTATGTACAGCGTTAAGAGCAAACAATGCTGGGCGCAATAGAGCTCCACTCTTCTCTTTTCCACCATTTTATCGCTAATGCCGTTAGAGTTAAGGGAAAGATAAGTATTGCAGCTATTCCCGCAAAAATCCTCGTAGCAAAAGAATAAATTTTTTCATTAAAATCTTGGCTCTTGATGTTTGTCCATTAACAGCAATTTTAAGAGGAGACAAAATTAGATCACAAACATACATAGTAGTTGAAGTATTGTTGTAGTCTAAATTGTCAAAAATTGAATATGCCATATTTTTATAATGATCGTTTTATTTTTTTTTTGTTTAAATCACAGTAGGCCAGTTCAAAATTTTTATGACATTAAAATCAAATGAAGAATAGATGAGTCATGATACATAAGTGTGAATGGAGATTACTATAAGGCTTTGCAAGTTAGTTAAAATTTTTGAACCAGTATTGCAAAGCCATTTGATTGGGAAAATGTTCTATCCGCGTAGAGGATTTAATGAGTTTATAAACGAGACTGTAAAATGGGTAAATTTTTTATATTTATTAACCATTTTATAAAAATCTGGGTTATCGTTTTCACCAGCTTCAATCTTTTCTTTTATAGTTTCACTCGTTAAATGGATGTGCCATGATGATTGTAAATGAATGTGCGCATAGGCATTCTTAATCATGGATGTAAATTCAGAGCGTAGTCCGCGAATTGCTTCAGGAGGTAAAGCACCATCTTGTTCCAATTTTTGAATAACAGATTGTATTTTATTTGCTTGGTAAACAAATTCGTTTTTAAACGAATGTAGATCAAATAAAGCTTTAAAAGGTTCATTGCGCTCTGTGTTAAATTTAAGTAAAAGGCTGTCAAATTCATCGTTAACTAACCAATTTCTGAATTGGTAGATTTCTAAAAGAGTATCACTTACTGTCTCATCGAAGCTACTCGGATTTTTAATTTCAATTTTTTCTTTATCGCTGATCGATTCCGCGCTTGCAGTTCCAAAGATTAAGAAAGCGCTTAAAGCTGGTAGAAAGGCCAATTTTTTAAAAATGGACATCGATTATCCTCCAAAAAATGTTAAGATAAGACTTTTGGTCACAACACACAGAGATTATTTTATCATGAATGGTAATAACAAGCAAGCTTATGGAATTTAATTGGGATGCAATTTCCGGCCGGCATTTTCAATTTGAAAAACAAAAATAAAAAAAAGAAAAAGTCGTCAAGAAAAAGGCGTGTACATTTGCAAAAACTTGTATCCCTTTTTTTCGCACTTAACTGTCGAGATCTCCGATGCCATACGCGATTCATTCTCCAGTCGGCGTCATTGACGGTCAGTGTTCATTCTTGATACAGTATTATCGTCTAGGCTTGTTATGTTTGCTTTTAATTAAGTGGATTGTTACTGTAACTAACAATCATAAAGAAATGGGTCCACTCATTTTAAAAATTTTAAAGAGGTGTTATGAATATTGATCGTAGTTGTCCAAAAAATGATGTAGATATCTACAAAGATTCTGTGAATTTGCCTTCATATAAATTTTTCTTGAAGTTAACTAGGAGGAGAAACACTGGACAACAGTATTCAATTGCAGATCAGTAAGGATGCTTTGAATGCCATCGAACAAATGAGTTTATCTGGAGTTTTTCCAGCGGAGATGACGGTAGATACAATCGTCGAAATTGCAAAATTTGCAGATATGCATATTTGGCCTCGAATGGAAAAAGACCTCATCGAATATATAGAAAATAACCAGCAGAAGATATGTAAAGAAATTAGCGGAATGTATGATGAAACAACAGAATATAAGCTAATTGAGATAGTCGACATCTTCCTGACTCAGTTTTTGGTAAATATTCCGGGTGCTATAAAAAGGCCCTTTGTTGAAATAGGGATAAGAGATATAGCAAGAGATGATATTTCAATAAAAAATAATTCGTTATTTTTCACCCTAGCTGATCTTCATTTCCAAAAAATGCATTTAAACTTTAATTTTGAGTCTAACTTCTTAACCTTTGTTCTTCCACTTGATTTTCTTGATTTTAAAGGAATTGCATACTTTCAAGACCTACCTCCTCTCGAATCGATCAATAAACTTTATTTAAAAAAAACCGAGACAGAGTTTCCTTCAGAATTTTTAATTTACAAATTCACACAGATCGCGCTTTTTTTCCAAAAGTTGAATATATTGATATAACTGAATTTAACAAGAAATATGACGTTGATTGTTTAGCTAAAGCCATGAAGTCATTTGATGAATTGAAAAATATCACAAATTCATATTCTGAATATTCGGATAAATGTAAATTCTTCGAAGTACTTGAGGAATTAGAACATAAAAGAAATATTCGATATTCGAATAAACTCGAAATTTAAGACAAAGGAAAAAAATGAATCCCATATATGTACACACGCTCGGTGACTCAACCTTAGACAACGTCTATTGGATGTTGGATGAGCAAGGTAAAAATATTGAGGAAGCGAAAGCTCAATCAGTTGAAGGTCAAATACAAGCTAAACTGCAAGAAGATAATGATGATTTATATCAAGTCATCAGCCATGCTTACGATGGTTTTACAACCAATTCCCTTATTGATGGGGATGATGTCGGCAGTGTGCTTAGAGTAAGGCCTCAAAGAGTAGATGCACGTGGACTAGGCTACCTTAAATGCAAAGATATCAATTCAACTGATGATTCTTTTTTTGTTTCTCCTATTTCTAAATTAAAAAATGAAATAGAAGCCCATCCCGACTCAACACATTATATTGTCATGAGCGTATGTGGGAACGACTTTAGAGTGCAAATAACTACTCCAATAAAGATGCTAAAAAGTATTCCTGAAATTCTTGAGCGATATAATTTTCTGCTGAATGAATTGGTAGAATTAAAGGGGATGGAGAATCGGGACATTAAACCAATTCTTATGTTCCAGTACCGTGTGGATGCCAATAACGATGGATATGGCATATACAACATTTTAAAAATCATTGGCGCGGTAACATTGACAATCAGTTTACTTTCTGCCGCAGCTCTCATTACTTCTTTAACGGCATTAGCAGGTTTGATCAGTGCTCCTGCAGCTATTATTTTGGCTTTGATTGGTATAGGTGGGTTAATATTGAGTCATCAAATTCTTCCTCTGAGAATGACAGCAAAAGTTCTTTCCGGAGAAGACCTCTCCATGGCAACTCTAGATGCGCTGTTGGAACGATTTTATCAGCCTATCTTGCAACGCGCCAAAGATGAGGAGATACCCATTTTAGATTTACCAAATACTTTCAACCCTTATAAACCTTTATATCTTGCTAGCATTGAGCCAGGTGTGGAAGGCGGAGCATTGATTGCAGAAGGAATCGATCACATCATTAAAAATCATGATTTTAACTCTGCAAGCATGTTGTATGCCAAAAATGACTCTCAGGCTGAGTATGCTGCATCGGAAAATCCAGGTTATGATGGTTGGAGGGTGAGCGCTGCTCAAAGGCCTTAAGTATGGCCATATCCTGTGGAGTGGCTGTGGAATGCGAAGACTTGTTCATACAGTTGAACTTATCTTTTCTTCATAACTTTTAGGCATTGTTGAATAGGCTGAAAGGAATACTGTCCTCAGGATGAAAAACCTAATGGATGTCCTATCCTTTGGCATCGCCCTAGGTAAAGCAAAGAGGCGTTTCAGGCTGTAGAGGCTGACAGTAAATTAGTGAAGCATTAGTGTGAAGGCGTATATGCCATTGGTGTCTGGCCTGATATTCTGATATTTGCCTCTACCATACTCTTAAAAGCATTTGCGGCAAATGTCAGAATGTCAGGCCTGACACCAAGGTCTGTGTGTGGGCATCTAGTAATTAGGTAATATTTCAGTGTAGAAGTCAGTCCTTTTCTTGACTCTAAACCTCCTCAACGTAGGCCTTGGTGTCTGTCCTGACATTCTGACATTTACTACGAATATTTTTAAAGGTATCGTCAAAGCAAATATCAGAATATCAGGACAGACACCAATGGCATTTCAATTTCACACAAATCTAAGCGAAGCAATTTTCTGTCAGCCTCGTAGGCCTGTCAAATGTTACTTTAACCCAATAATTAGTGTCTCCTTACATATAAACAAAGATTTCTTAGGCGCAATTCCACAGGCCCTAAAGCCTGAAAACGCCTCTATGCTCTATCTAGGGATCGACTCGTTAGGGCTTATTGCGAATTTGCGTTAAAATTGCAGCTCAGCCCCGGATGGACCTCAATATGTAAGTCAGGGGTTAGAGCTTAGCGAACCCCTGGAAAGCTCTAAGTGTGTAGGAATATCGTCCGCCCCTGTATCGACCCTCCGGGGCTCTGATATTTGTGTGACCTTCCAGGGGTTCGCTAAGCTCTAACCCCTAGCTTATATATTGAAGCCATCCGAGCCTTAGCAGCAACTTTAGCTTTCCACGTATTTGCCATAACCTTGAACGATCGATCCACTTTGATTCATGTGAAAAAAACACATCATTTTTTGATCAAAAATAATCCCCTAGCCCTAGGATTTAATAAGGTATGTCTGCAGCCTACTAAAACAGTTTCATGCTTTGAGCCCTATAGCTATTTTAAAAGACCAAATTGACGTTGTACATCGCCTTTACGCGGGTACTTGGACGCTGGACTCTCTCTAATTTAATCTTTATAATTGTGCTAATACGTCATCACATTTAAATTGCCTGTTTGGGCTGCGCGAAATGCTCTCGCGGTTGAAAAATTAAAAGTGACCCAGTATGTACATGTGGGATCACTTTTTAATTATTCCGCCCGGGGCTTTGGCGTTGTCCAAACCAGCAAATATTTAAATGCGATGGCGTACTGGACTTATATGACTTTATTTTTTTTTGCTTTCGCTTGCATTAAATTCCGCATATGTTAAAATAAGCTTACAGATAGTCTAAAACAAGTTTTTATTTTAATTTGTTTGAGGTAATCTGTAGAGTTTTCCATTAAAGGAAAACTTTTGTTAACACTAACCAAGGAGAATCCCAATGAAAAACTTGAAAGCGATTATTTCAAGCCTACCACTGTTACTAGCTGTTTGCCAATTTAGCCCTGTGCAAGCTACTAACCCAACGGAGCAAGTAGCTAAGTCAACTGCATTGCCAGTTTACAAGAACGTCATTCAGGATATCTCTTTAAGTTATGAAGATTCTCTGCTTGTTGGATCAATTAAATTGAGCAATGATTTGATTTTGCGTATCGTTGACTATAAAACACGTGACGACAACGTGATGAATACATGGCGCAAAGGCGATGTGGTAACTTTCACAGCCCACTTAGCAGATGAAGCGCTTGTTCTTTCTGTGAAAAGAGTTGCTCGTTCACATAAAGAAAAGGTTGAAGCGTACGCAATTTTTGATGTTACAGCATCACCTGATTCAGGTTTAAAAATTACTGAGGTCAATGACGAAGGTAAATTTGTTAAACTAAATGATGGGTCAATTTGGGATTTTAGCTGGTACAACAGACTTTCTACTAAAAAATGGAAAGCAGGAGAGCGCGTAATAGTGAGTGGTCGAGGCAAAACAAATTCTTATGAGTTTGTCAACTTAGATGCACCATTATCTCAAAAAGTATTCTCTGCTTCTGGTTCATTTATTGTTCAACAATAAAAGCTAAAAATAAGCTTCATTAAAAAAATGAAATTTGTTTTAAGTAGTATCTTGGGCACTTAGAAGTGTTCTTCTAAGTGCCCTCTTATTTATTTATCAAATATCCAATTTTTTCAGACTTAGGTACACAATAAGTGTCTTGTCATTCTATTTAAGGCAAGATGGAGCTAAATCTTGTTTATAATCCCGCCAAAATGCTTTTTCGAACAAAAATATTTTCTTTTTACATAATACTACGTTTTAGCTGTTTTAAAAAGCGGTTAGGATGCAAATTCTGCGCATGATTCGCGGTGTATTCATTGGAGGATACTCTTCAGGCCGCTGGCCGAATCTTGGCGGTAGCCAAAGGGAGATGATTTTTTTTTATTTTTTTTCGTTCTTTTTCTTGCAATAAATTCGCGATGTGTTATTGTAAGTGTACAGACTAACCAAAAACAACTTCACTAAAGAACTTGCTAAGATTAACTGTAGGAGTTTTCTGTTATAAGAAAGCTCTTGATTAACCCCTAACCAAGGAGAATCCTAATGAAAAACTTGAAAGCGATTATTTCAAGCCTATCAATGTTACTAGCTGTTTGCCAATTTAGCCCTGTGCAAGCAACTAATCCAACTGAGCAAGTTGCAAAGTCAACTGCATTGCCAGTTTACCAAAACATCATTCAGGATATCTCTTTAAGTTATGAAGACTCTATGCTTGTTGGATCGATTAAGTTAAATAGTGATCTGATTTTGCGTATTGTTGACTATAAAACACGCGACGACAATGTTATGAATACATGGAGTCAAGGCGATGTTGTGACTTTTACAGGTCACTTACAAGATGAAGCGCTTGTTCTGTCTGTTAGAAGAATCAATCGTCCTCACGAAGAAAAAGTGGAGGCGTACGCTATTTTTGATTTGACAGAATCACCAGAATCAGGTTTAAGAATTACTGAGGTCAATGATCACGGTAAATTTGTTAAATTATCTGATGGGTCAATTTGGGATTTTAGCTGGTTAAACAGGCTATCAACCAGTAAATGGCGCGCAGGTGAGCGTGTGATTGTAGATGGTCAAGGTAAAACAAATTCTTATAATTTTGTTAACCTAGATGCTCCTGTATCCAAAAAAGTGCATAGCGCTTGTGCTTCATTTGTAGTTCAACAATAGTGTTTAGGTGAATTTCATAGAAATATGAAATTTTTCTAAAAAATCTGGGGCACTTAGATGGTTATTCTAAGTGCCCCTTCAAGTTATCTTCTTGAATATGTGAGTTCTGATTTTATCTTTAAGTGCCTTCCGCTCTTTCTATATTCATCAATTATTTTCTCTATCTACATACGATCAGAATCTTACCTATGCACTCATATTATCTTCAAAGAGCCTTTTGTAGAGCTATTGGAGGGTTTTTGATGTATATCTAATAGGTGGCAATAAATATGTAATTCATCCAACAAATTAGATGCTTTTAATGCGAGATTAATAAATGGCAAAAAATAAGCCTAAAAAAATATGGATTGATGCTGACGCTTGCCCTAAAGCAGTTAAAGAAATTGTTTTTAAAACAAGTCGGCGATTGAACATTAGGATTGTTTTAGTGGCAAATTCCTATCAAAACATCCCCCAGAGTGATCTTATCCAAATGATTGTTGTGAATGATGGATTCGATGCTGCCGATCAACATATTGTGGATCAAGTTGAAATTTACGATATTGTCATTACAGCTGATATTCCTCTAGCGGCTAAAGTTTTGAAAAAAAAAGCTGTTGCTCTCGATCCTCGGGGCAAAATTTATACGGAAGATAATATTTGTTCGATTTTATCAGTGCGAGATTTTTTGAAAGAATTTCGCGACGCAGGCACAATTACGGGTGGCCCTGCAGCATTTGGCCCAAAAGATATTATGCAATTTGCTAATTCACTGAACAAGCTAGTTTCTTAATTTTTTTGTAAAATGGCAAGTTCGTTTCATTTATATGAGTCAAAACTGCGATTAAATTCGAAATCTCTCTTTTTCCAAACCTTATTATAGAGCAAGCAATGACTCTCCCAGCGAGGTCAGTTTGATTTTTGGTTTGATATAGCTTGGATCTTCAACATACTGCTCATACTCTTGCTGTAGGTTGTCTTTAGTGTATTTAAGTACAGGATCTGCTGGATCATGATTAGTACAAATACCTTTTTCAAAAGCTTCCTTCCTAATGGCTCTAGCCTTATCTGTCAATCGGGCTTTTGGAACATAACAAATATAACAGACCATTCGTACCTTAGGTTTATCACTATAAGGCCTGCCCCTGCTTGAAGATTGATTCCAATGAACTGTACGTGAATCCCATAAAATAAGTGAACCACGAGGAGCTGTTATGTGTTTCATGCTGTAAAGATTGCCGGATTCATCAGTCTCTCTTCTGAAAAAGTCCTGTAAATAGCTGTTTTGAATTTTCCATTTTTCCACTTGTGGGAGTTCGAGTTGGCTGATGCTTTCTAAATGTGGGGCAAATTCTGCGAATCTGAGGTGCGACTTTGGAATACAATAGAATCCTCCATCACCATCAAAAGAATCTTCAAACAAGAACTGCCCTTGGATAGTATAAGGTTTGGTCTTCAATAATGACTCACTAACAAAATCAATATGAGCGTTTTGGCCATGCGTTTCTATATTATGACCACTGGAAATCAATTGATCTACATGAGGCCATGAAGCAAAAGTGGCCTCTCTTATCTCACAAGGACACATTAATGATAGTCCGTCCATGCTTACAATAAGATCACTTGTATTCCAAACTTTTGCAAAAACGTCAACTATAAGTGGATTTTGCCTTAAGTCCCAAATGACTTGTATTTGACCCGCAGGGCCCGCAAAGAGTCCATATGTGTTATGCCTTGGGAAAGTTTCTTTCCAGTTACTTCGATTGTCCAGTTTGCAATTCGGCCAAGCCTTCTCTATAAACTCATTCCATACACGTTTGTATAATGTTTCCGTTTCAGAAGTTGAAAGTAGTTTAGGAATAATGCAATATCCCAGTCCTTCAAGGTCTTTTAGGTAAGAATCAATAAAATGTCTTTGTTCTTCAATATGACCACACTCAGGATTTTCGGATGGTAATTGCGCTTTTGTAAATGCTGAGGCCAGCAATAGAAATGTAAATAAAAAGATATGAGCACAATTCATAGATAATCCTTTAAAAGGGGTTGCCATGGGATAGTTATCGGATTGCAATTATCCTTAACTAAAGGAAAAGTAAGCGTACTAAAACTCCTGAAATTTGTCCATTTTTTTTGTTGAATGTTGGATAATTATTCCTACTGAAGCACTTAGAGGTCTACAAAAGGGGTGTACACATTCTCTGTATAGATTTAAGTGAACAGCGCTCATTGTGGTTTTTTCTGTTTCTTGGCGTTAAAAAGTTATCTACTATAATGTTAAAATTTGCTTTAAATAAAACTTAGTATAGTCGTTTAACCTCTAATTCTTTCTATGCAGTGACTAACTAGATTTTTTTTAACGCAAAGAGGCTGCAAAAGACGCAAAGGGCGCAAAGATATTAAAAATTTTGACGGGTCTAGTTGATGCTTAGAACGCTCCGCAATTAGAAAAGATCTTTAAAATATCTCCAAAGTAAAGAGCCTTTGACGTCTTGATAATTGAACCATACGATGAAGCTATGCTTCGCCGATGCTTTTAAGCAGTCAGGCTCTCTGTTTTCCTTACAATGGGTCTAACTTTAAACAGCAAAATCTTTTAGGTGCCTGCCTAAAATTTTGTTTTTTTGAATGCGTCAAACTCCTCTATCAGTCGTTCGGAAGTCCAACGGTTTATGGGATTAGGATTTATGAGATTGTAGCCTGCGAATTTTAGAAATCCTTTATAACTATCTGGATGTTTAATGAGATGCATCAATGCTCCCAAGTTTCCTTCATCAATTTCACCCCCAGCCACTTTTTCGTAAATAGAACTCCATTTTTTTTCTTCTTTCCCAAAGCTAAAAATATCCATAAACATACATCCTAAGCCAAACATATCCCGCCCTTTCGCTTCTACGACTGTTATATTTTCAGATCCCCCTTTCACTTTTGATTCTGGAGCTCGATAAACAATCGCTCCATAGCCAGGATAACAAGATGGCGGTTGCTCTCCTCTTTCAGCCCAGAAGATGGTGTCATAATCATTAATCTTGGCTGTATCTTGAAAATATAGGATGTTCTCTAGTTTTAAATCCCAATGAATTATTCCATGTGAATGTAGGTAGTTGAGACCATAGCTCACATCTTCAAGCATGTTAAAAATGACTTTCCATGTATTAAAATCAGTGAGAGTATGAGTTTTGAGAAAATGTTTAAGGTCCCCATCTGCACGATCTTGGATAAATAATTGATTTTTATCGAAAATTCCCGTCCCCGACCCATTATCCATTTTAGGATATTCCATGTAGTAATGTGCCCCCATTAGCCCTCTTTTTTCTACAAATAGAAACAAATAACCAATAGATTTTGATTCAATAAAAGTACCTTCTAGAGGTTCCGCTGCGATTGTTTCTTTGTATAAAAGTTTATCTCCTTCACGGAAAAAGGAGGCTGCCGCAGAAATTTGTTTTACACCTCCCTTAATATATCCAAATCCATCCTCTATATCTTCACTGTTTTTTTCTTTTAGATCTCCATGTAATCGGGATAATACAGTAAAAGATCTTGTTTTTGTGTCGATAAGGATCGAACGATTAAAGAAATCATCTTCTTCTAATAGAGCCAAATTTTTATCGATAGACCCATTAAAGGAATTAAAGAAAAACCCCTCTTCAACTTTAAAGGAAATTTTAAGTAAATCCATTGGTTTTAAATCGTGTTTTTGTGTGCCGCATAAGCTTATTTCTTTAAATAATTTAATGATTGAGTTAATCAGATTGGCTAATGGATCTTTGCTTATTTTTTTTTACTATCTTCTAATAGGACCGTGATATCCAAGTTTTTTTCTTGAATTAAATTAATATTTTTTTTCATAAGATTTCTAAATTTTTCTCGATGGAAATCTCCGTTTGAACTCTTTGAATTCTTAGGTGTTATCAAATCAGATTTTATATTAAAATTATGAGGGTTAATAGTCATGTTAGAGTTAATTGCAAAAGTATTAAGAGAAAGGGTGCTGCCAGATAGGAGACCAATCTTGTCAGTCTTAATTTTTCTATCACCAGAGTTAAATTTTAAAATTGCATCGATTTTTTTAGCATTAGGAACATCTTCCTTGTGAATAAAGTTATAACGGAGGCAATTTGATTTAACTTTTTGATCATTTTCCTGTATTTTTTCTTGTTCCAAGATAAAGGGATGTTTTTGTACCAACATATTAATGTATGTTGCTAGAATTGCTGAATGTTTATCTAAAAGTGTACTTTGAGGTTCATAGATTTTTTCCGTTTGCGCTATAATTTCCGCTAACTTCTTATGCTTATGTTGGAATATTTGAAAATAGTTTTCTTCTGTGAATTGAAAAAAAGTAGATAACAGGAAAAATAGAGATGAAAAATGGGATTCTTCATTTCGTCTTTTACTTACTCTATTTTCAAGTAAAGAAGAAAGACAATGTTCAATTTTTAAATATTCACTATTAATTTCTTTAAGTGTATCGACCACTTGTGTTACCGGAACTGAATTGAAATTTTCGATTTCTGAAAAGGTCTCTAAATTTAAATCTATAAGGTGTGTTAGCTTATACAGGCCAATAGATATATGTTTGATTTTTTCGTAGAACAGCTTCATTTCTTGACAGGAACTTGATTGTTCAATTTCTTTTATTAATTTTTCGATTGTTGAATTTAATGCTCGAAATTCTTTAAGTACTTCAGAAACTGCATTTTTGTTGATTTCATTTGGATTTATTAATTTTTTAATATTTCTTAAGCATTCTTGTGTCCTAGTTGCCAAGGCAGTTCCAGTTTGTGCAATCCGTGTTTCTTCGCATAAATCTTCACAAAGAGTGCTGTGTTTGCTGGTCTCATAGAATTCAGATAGGGCGGCTTCAATGATGGCTACTCTATTGTCAAAGTCACTGAAAATTGCATTTTTTCCGATATTATTTTCGATCAGTCTTTGGGAGGATACTTTCTTTTTAGTGAATCGAAAGGCCTCCATTGAAAATTTTTTTTTTGGAGAATCTCTGCTAGGCATGCTACATAAAATCGTCAAATCTTTGCAAATTTTGTTAAATTTCCTGTTTGTCTCATCATCCGGAGTATTTTTATTTAAAATGATGACTGTATTAAAAATCATTTTTGCTTTTTCGAGGCAATTTATTTTATCTTTTTTTTCACTCATTTCAGCTAATCTTATGTAAAAATCACCGAACTGTTGATGAAGCTCGATGTTTGAACTTAACTGATGCAATAAAAGATTATAAACTTTCTCTATAGTCTTACTGATCGTCTTAACCCAAGTTCACCACTCTTCTGAGAAATTTACTCTTTTTTCGTCATACAAATAATTTAACCAATCGCGTAACCCACTAATTTTCAGCCACATGGGAGTTATGAACATTTTAGCCTCCATT